>DATJKD010000099.1:0-18930 GCA_035491795.1 Steroidobacteraceae bacterium
TGGCGTCTGCGAGCTCCTGGATGAGGGCGACCCGGACCGGCCATACCAAACGGCGCTCGAGATGCAGGAGGGGAAGGTACGGGACCCCGCCCGGACGCCCGCCGCGCGTACGCTGCTGGAACTGCATACGACCGGCGAGTCGTTTTTCAACTTTGCCTTGCGAATGTCCAGGCAACATAAGGCCTATTTCCTGGAACTGTATGCCTCGAATGAGACCCGCCAGGCTGAGTTCGCCGCCCGGGCCGAGGATTCGCTGGCCGAGCAGGCCCGTATCGAGCGCCAAGATACTTTGGATTTCGACCAGTATCTTGCGCGATACTTCGTGGGCTGATGCGTCACCGGGCTGTCACCCGCGTGCAACGCTGAGTGCCTAGGCTCGGTGTCTCGCACTGGATGTGCGAGCACACGAAGCCGGTGAACGGAAAAGATGAGGGAAAAGGATGATGAACAGGAAGTTTGATCTTGCGGCGTCGCGGGAAGACGCCCAGGCCAAGGTGGCCGGTAGGGCGAAGTCGGGCGGGGTCGAATCTGCGGCATCTTCGGTGCGCCGCGATCCGTCCGCCACCGGTGCCTGGGATCCGTACGAGATCTGGCTGACGCGGGTCAAGCAGCCGCGCGACAGACGCGGCGGGCCGTTCGGGTCCTCCTGACCGCCCGACGCCGCTCAGGCGTCGTCTTTCAGTATTCCGATCTCGAACCGGCCGCTCGAGTCCGCCGCTCCGCGCAGCATTCCCTCCGAATTAAACGGCAGGGCAATCGTCCCGTCCCGCGCAATCGCAATCACCCCGCCGTAACCGCCCAGCTCACCGACCCGCCGCAGCACCGTGCTCGCTGCCTCGGCAACGCCGAGAGCCCGGTAGCGCATGAGCGCCGCGATCTCGTGCGCAGCGGCCAGGCGGATGAAGTACTCCCCGTGACCGGTCGCAGACACGGCACACGCGTCGTTCGCCGCGTACGTCCCCGCGCCGATGATCGGTGAATCGCCAACGCGTCCCCAGCGCTTGGCGGTCAGCCCGCCGGTCGAAGTGGCCGCAGCGAGGTTGCCGTGCGCGTCGAGCGCCACCGCGCCGACGGTCCCGGTCAGCGATTCCGGGCCGGCCGGCACGCCGTGCAGAGCCCGCTCGAGCTCGCGGCGTCGGTGGTCGGTTGCGAAGAAGCTGTTCGGCACCGGCGCCATGCCCTGCTCGAGCGCGAACTCCTCCGCCCCTTTTCCGGCCAGCATCACGTGCGGCGAATGCTCGAGCACGCGCCGCGCTAGTTCGATCGGGCTGCGAACGTGGCGCACGCCCGCGACCGCCCCCGCGCGCAAGGTCGCGCCGTCCATCAGCGATGCGTCGAGCTCGAGGGTTCCGTTGGCCGCGTACACGGCTCCGCGGCCGGCGTTGAACAGCGGATCGTCCTCGAGCACTCGCACGGCGGCGACGACCGCATCGAGGCTGCTGGCGCCCCGCTCCAGCTGCGCGTAACCCGCACCGAGTGCGGCTTCGAGGCCCGCCCGGAACGCCTGCGTCTTCGCCGGAGTCAGCTCGGCGCGCGGCAGCGTGCCCGCGCCGCCGTGGACTGCGATCGCCAGCATCGGCAACCCCGAATCCTTAGATGATGTTCGTGTTCCGCGTCAGCTTATCATTTCGTCCGTTCAGGCCGCGTACCCGCGGTCGTCGCGCAAGACCGCACCATGCATGGGACCCGCGCCATCAGGAGCCTCCTCATCGCCAACCGCGGCGAGATCGCCATTCGCGTGATGCGCGCCGCGAACGAGCTGGGGATACGCACGGTGTCGGTGTACTCGCAGGAAGACCGGTTCTCGCTGCACCGGATGAAGGCGGACGAGAGCTACCTCGTCGGCGAAGGCAAGGGTGCGGTCGAGGCCTATCTCGACATCGAGGACATCATCCGCGTCGCGCGCGCGACCGCGGCGGACGCCGTGCATCCGGGCTACGGCTTTCTGTCGGAGAACCCGGCGTTCGCCGAGGCCTGCGCCGCTGCGGGGCTCGCCTTCGTCGGACCGCCCGCCGCGATCATGCACCGGCTCGGAAACAAGGTGACCGCGCGCGAGCTGGCGATCGCGGCAGGCGTACCAGTGATGCCCGCTACGCCGCCGCTGCCGGGCGATGCCGCCGAGGCGGCGCGGCTCGCGGCAGGCGTTGGCTATCCCGTCATGCTCAAGGCGAGCTGGGGCGGGGGCGGTCGCGGCATGCGGGTCGTGGAGGACGAAGCGCATCTCGCGGAGCTCCTCGCGGCGGCGCGTCGCGAGGCGATGGCCGCCTTCGGCAACGACGAGGTGTATCTCGAGAAGCTCGTGCGACGCGCGCGGCATGTCGAGGTGCAGATCCTGGGCGACATTCATGGCAACCTCGTGCATCTCTACGAGCGCGACTGCACCGTTCAGCGCCGCAACCAGAAGGTAGTCGAGCGCGCGCCGGCGGTGTTTCTCGACGAGGACGGTCGCGAAGCGCTTTACCGACATGCCCTCTCGATCGGACGCGCTGTCGGCTACGTCAACGCAGGAACGGTCGAGTTCCTGCAGGACGCCGACACCGGCCAGTGCTACTTCATCGAAGTCAATCCGCGCATCCAGGTCGAGCACACCGTGACCGAGATGGTCACGGGCATCGATCTCGTAAAGGCGCAGATCCGCATCGCAGAGGGCGCGGCGATCGGTGCTCCCGGGAGCGGCGTGCCCGCGCAGGCGGACATCCGCGTCGCCGGGCATGCGATGCAGTGCCGCGTCACGACCGAGGACCCCGAGAACAACTTCATCCCCGATTATGGTGCGATCACGGCCTACCGGAGTCCGGCCGGGTTCGGCATCCGGCTCGACGCGGGAACCGCGTATACGGGCGCGTTCATCACGCGCTCGTACGACTCGCTGCTGGTCAAGGTGACGGCGTGGGCACCGAGCGCCGAGGAGACGATCGCGCGGATGCACCGGGCGCTGTGGGAGTTCCGCGTCCGGGGCGTGGTGACCAATCTGCGCTTCCTGGACCAGGTGATCATGCATCCGCGCTTCGGGCGCGCGGAATACACGACCCGGTTCGTCGACGAGACGCCGGAGCTGTTCCGCTACCCGCGCAAGCGCGATCGCGCCACGCGGCTGCTGCGCTTCATCGGCGAGGTGATCGTCAACGGCCACCCAGAGGTGAAGGGCAGGGCGCTGCCGTCGCGCACTCTCGAGCCGCGTGCGCCGCGGCTTCCCGCCGGCGAGCCGTCGCCCGGGACGCGCCAACGGCTCGACGAGCTCGGGCCGCGGAAATTCGCGCAATGGATGCTCGAGCAGAAAGCTGTGCTCCTCACCGACACGACGCTCCGCGATGCGCACCAGTCGCTGCTCGCGACGCGGTTCCGCACGCGCGACATGCTGGGCGCAGCGCCGCACTACGCGCGCCTGCTGCCGGAGCTCTTTTCCGTAGAGTGCTGGGGCGGGGCCACCTTCGATGTCGCGCTGCGGTTTCTCAAGGAGTGTCCGTGGGAAAGGCTGATCGCCTTTCGCGCTGCGATGCCGAACCTGCTGCTGCAGATGCTGCTGCGATCCGCAAACGGCGTCGGTTACAGCAACTATCCCGACAACGTCGTGCGTTACTTCGTGGCGCAGGCTGCCGCGCACGGGGTGGACCTCTTCCGTGTCTTCGATTCGCTCAACTGGGTCGAGAACATGCGTGTCGCGATCGACGCCGTGAGCGAGAGCGGCCGCCTCTGCGAGGCCGCGATCTGCTACACGGGGAATCTCGACAATCCAGGCGAGACCAAGTACGACCTTGCCTACTACGTGCGACTCGCGAAGGAGCTCGAGCGCGCCGGAGCGCACGTGCTCGGCATCAAGGACATGGCGGGATTGTGTCGCCCGCGCTCGGCATACCGGCTGGTCAAGGCGCTCAAAGAGGAGGTCGGGCTGCCGGTGCATTTCCACACCCACGACACGAGCGGCATTGCGGCGGCGAGCGTGCTGATGGCGGTCGATGCCGGCGTCGATGCCGTCGACGGCGCCCTCGACTCGATGAGCGGCATGACCTCGCAACCGAACCTCGGATCGATCGTCGAGGCACTGCGCTACGGGCCGCGTGACACGGGCCTCGACCCGGACAAGCTGCGCGTGCTGTCCAGCTACTTCGAGCAGGTGCGGCACGGTTATGCCGCATTCGAGTCCGAGATGCGCGCCGGCGCCTCCGAGGTATACGTGCACGGAATGCCGGGCGGGCAGTACACCAACCTGCGCGAGCAGGCGCGATCGCTAGGGCTGGACGGTACGCGCTGGCACGAGGTCGCGCGCGCGTACTCGCAGGTAAATGAGCTGTTCGGCGACATCGTCAAGGTGACGCCGTCCTCGAAGGTCGTCGGTGACATGGCGCTCCTCATGGTGACGAGCGGTCTCGACGCGGCCGATGTGGCGAATCCGGATGTCGAGGTCGCTTTCCCGGAGTCCGTCGTGTCGTTCTTCCGCGGCGAGCTGGGGCAGCCGCATGGCGGATTTCCGGAGGCTCTGCAGCGCAAGATCCTCAAGGGCGCGACGCCGCTCCGGTCGCGGCCGGGCGAAACCATGCCGCCCGTCGATCTCGCGCGTGCACGCGAGGACTTGCAGGCACGAATAGCGCGCCCGCTCACCGACTACGACTTCGCGTCATGGCTGATGTACCCGAAGGTCTACACGGACTACGTGGCCGACCGTGTCAGGTATGGCGACGTGAGCGTGCTTTCGACCCGAACTTTCTTCTACGGTCTTGCACCGGGCGAGGAGATCACGGTTGAGCTCGAGCGCGGCAAGCAGCTCATCATCCGGCTGGTAACGGTGAGCGATGTGCACGATGACGGTACTCGGACCGTGTTCTTCGAGCTGAACGGGCAGCCACGGCCGGTGCGCGTGGTCGATCGCAGCCAGGTCGCCAGGCGGCCCGCGCGACGGCAGGTGGATCCGGGTCAGGGCGGGCACGTGGGCGCGCCGATGCCGGGGACGGTTGCGACCCTGGCCGTGAGCGTCGGTCAAACCGTGGCGCGAGGCGACGTATTGCTCACGCTCGAGGCGATGAAGATGGAGACGGCGGTGCGCGCCGAGCGCGATGCGCGCGTCATCGAGGTGCTGGCAAGACCCGGCGAGCAGGTCGACGCCAAGGATCTGCTCCTCATCCTCGAATAGAGAGCTCGGCCCGGAGCCGGATACTCGCGGATCCTTCGGCTTGGTCGAGCGTCAGCCGGTACGAGGGAGCTTCGAGAGCTCGGCGGAGACCCAGCGATCGAGCGTGCTGCGATCGAGCGCGCCGGTTTGCCGCGCGACCTCGCGTCCACCGTGGAAGACGACGAGCGTCGGAATGCTGCGGATGCCGTGACGCGCCGACACCGCGCCTGCATCCTCGGTATTGAGCTTTGCAAACCGCGCGCCGGGCTCGAACTGCGCCGCGGCCTGTTCGAACACCGGCGCCATCGCCCGGCAGGGCGCACACCATGGCGCCCAGAAGTCGACGATCACCGGCAGGCCGCTCTGCGTGACATGACGATCGAAGTTGGCTGCTGTCAGTGTGATCGGCTGCCCGTCGAAGAGCGGTGCGTGGCACTTCGGGCAACGCGGCCCGTCGCTGAGACGATCGCCAGGCACGCGCACCAGGCTGTGGCAGGACTTGCAGACGATCTGGATGGGGTTGGTCATCGTCAATTCCACGGGGCGTGATCCTCTGATCGTGGGGGCGCGGCGGCGCGATTCCAAGCCCTCCGGACACAAGGCGCTCCGCTGCCGCCATCACTACAATGACAGTACCGCGCCGGACGGATCCGGCCAGTTCGCCACGTGCCCGGGGATGGATGCATGCTGGAAAGCCCCGCCGCCCTGACGCTTGCGCGACTCCAGTTCGCCTTTACGGTCTCCTTTCACTTCGTATTCCCCGCGTTTTCCATCGGGCTTGCCAGCTATCTCGCCGTCCTCGAAGGGCTCTGGCTCCGGACCGGCCGCGAAACGTATCTCAACCTCTTTCAGTACTGGCTCAAGATCTTCGCGATCACCTTCGCGATGGGCGTCGTATCCGGGATCGTGATGTCGTACCAGTTCGGCACGAACTGGTCGGTGTTCTCCGACCGCGCCGGCCCGGTCATCGGGCCGCTGATGGCCTACGAAGTGCTCACGGCGTTCTTTCTCGAGGCCGGGTTCCTGGGCGTGATGCTCTTCGGCCTCACCCGCGTCGGGCGCGGGCTGCATTTCACGGCGACGCTCGCCGTCGCCGCAGGCACACTCGTCTCGGCTTTCTGGATCCTGTCGGCGAACAGCTGGATGCACACGCCGGCCGGCCACTCGCTCAACGCCGCCGGGCAGTTCGTCCCCGAAGACTGGCTTGCGATCATCTTCAATCCGTCGATGCCATATCGGCTCGCGCACACGGTCCTCGCGGCGTATCTCACGACATCGCTGGTGGTCGGTGCGGTCGGAGCGTTTCATCTGCGACGCGATCCGGGCAACGAAGGTGCGCGCACGATGTTCTCCATGGCGATGTGGATGGCGGTGCTCGTGGCGCCGATCCAGGTCGTAGTCGGCGATTTGCACGGGCTCAGTACGTTCGAGCATCAGCCGGCGAAGGTGATGGCGATGGAAGGGCACTTCGAAAGCCACGAGGCGGGTGCGCCGCTACTGCTCGTAGGCCTGCCGGATCAGGCAGCGGGTGTGGTCCGCTACGCTGTTTCGATCCCGCGCGCATCGTCGCTGATCCTGAGGCACGACGCGAACGCGCCTCTTGCAGGCCTCGACACCGTGCCGCGCGAGGACTGGCCGCCGGTTGCGATCGTGTTCTGGTCCTTCCGTGTGATGGTCGGGCTCGGCGTCCTGATCCTGGCGCTCGGCGTGTGTGCGCTCGTGACCCGGCTGCGCGGACGTCTTTATGACTCACGGCTCCTGCACCGTTTCGCGACCGCGATGGGTCCCGCGGGGTTCGTCGCGGTCCTGGCCGGATGGGTTACGACTGAAGTGGGGCGTCAGCCATACACGATCCATGGCCTGCTGCGGACTTCGGATTCAGTTGCGCCGCTCGACGCGCCTGCGGTCGCCGGCTCGCTCATGGCGTTTGCGGTGGTCTACCTCGGCGTGTTCGGTGTCGGGGTCTGGTATCTGCTCAGCTTGATGGCGCGTGCGCCGCATGCCGGTGAGCCCGGTCCGGAGGCCGGTCCGGAGAAGCCGACGCGGACCGCGGGCATCACGCCCGGCCCGGCCACCGATCGGCTTCGGCCGACCGGCAAGACGTACGCCGAGAGCGAGCGGTCATGAACCCCGATCTCGCGATCGTCTGGGCGTGCATCCTGGCCTTTGGCGTTTTCGCCTACGTCGTGATGGACGGGTTCGATCTCGGCATCGGGATCCTCTTCCCCACGCTGAGACCGGGTGTCGAACGCGACATCGCAATGAATTCGATCGCGCCCGTATGGGATGGCAACGAGACCTGGCTGGTGCTCGGCGGCGGCGGATTGATGGCTGCGTTCCCGCTCGCCTATGCGATCCTGCTTCCGGCGCTGTACGCGCCGATCACCGCCATGGTGCTCGCACTCATCTTCCGCGGCGTCGCGCTCGAGTTTCGCTGGCGCGACGCGGGCCACCGGCCGTTCTGGGATTTCGCATTTACCGTGGGATCGATCGTCGCGGCGCTCGCACAGGGCATCACGCTCGGCGCGGTGCTGCAGGGCGTGGCGGTCGACGGCCGCAGCTACGGCGGCGGATGGTGGGACTGGCTCACGCCCTTCAGCCTTCTGACCGGTGCCAGCGTGCTGGTCGGCTTCGGCCTGCTGGGCTCGTGCTGGTTGATCTGGAAGACCGAGGGCGAGCTGCAGGCGAGGGCCTATCGGCGGTCGCGTCGGCTCGGCGCGGGGCTGATGGCCTGCATCGCTGCTGTGAGCCTCGCGACGCTGTTCCTGCCCGGCGCGTACTACGAGCGCTGGTTTGCGTGGCCGAAGGTCCTGTACACGGCGCAGGTACCGCTGCTGGTGCTGATCACTTCGGTGTTGTTTTTCCGCAGTCTTGCACGTAAGCGCGAACTGGCGCCGTTCCTGCTCGCGCTCGCGTTGTTCCTGCTCAGTTACATCGGTCTCATGATCAGCATTTACCCCGACGTCGTGCCGAACGACGTGACGATCTGGGAGGCCGCGGCGCCGGACCGGAGTCTCGGCTTCATGCTGGTCGGCGCCGCGGTGCTGCTGCCGATCATCCTGGCCTACACGGCGCACGCATACTGGGTCTTTCGTGGCAAGGTCGGCACGGAGGGTTATCACTGATGGCGCCCCCGGAACCGCCCGTCCCGGTATGGCGTCGCCTGCTGTGGTTTGCCGGGCTCTGGGCCCTGGGCGTAGCTGCGGCGGCCGCCGCGGGCTTCTTGATTCGTGCCTGCCTGGCGCAATGATTCGATATTTGGGCGGAGACCGCCGGAATCCATGAAATTCAGGGACTACTACGAGGTGATGGGTGTGGCGCGCGATGCCTCCCAGGAGGTCATCAAGCGCGCGTACCGACGGCTTGCGCGCAAATATCACCCCGACGTCAGCAAGGAGCCCGACGCCGAGGCAAAGTTCAAACAGCTGCAGGAAGCCTACGAAGTCCTCAAGGATCCCGAGAAGCGCGCGGCCTACAACCAGCTCGGCGAGAACTGGCGTGCCGGACAGGATTTCCGACCGCCGCCCGATTGGGGCAAGGGCTTCGAGTTCTCCCGCGGGCGCGCCGGGCAGACCCGGCGCGGACCACGCGACGAGGGCGCGGCCGAGTTCAGCGATTTCTTCTCGGAGCTCTTCGGTGCGCGCAGCCCCTTCGGTCGCGCGAGCACATCGGGGCGGCGCGATTTCGCGGCCGCGGGACAGGATCACATGGCCCGGGTCGAGATCGATCTCGAGGATGCGTATCGCGGTGGGTCGCGCATGATCGAGCTCCGCACGCCGGAGCTCTCCGCTGAGGGTGAATTGCGCGTGAAGCCGCGCACGCTGCGGGTGAGCATTCCGGCCGGCGTCAACGAAGGTCAGCAGATCCGGCTCGCGGGCCAGGGCAGCGCCGGCATCGGTGGAGGTCCGTCGGGAGACCTCTATCTCGAGATCAGCATTCGCCCGCATCCGCTCTACAAGCTCGAGGGTCGCGATGTGACGCTCGAGCTGCCCGTGGCGCCCTGGGAGGCAGCGCTCGGCGAGCACGTATCGGTGCCAACGCTTGGCGGGCCCGTGGATATGAAACTACCCGTCGGTGCGCGTGCCGGACAGAAGCTGCGCCTGCGGGGTCGAGGTCTGCCAGGTCCGACACCCGGTGACCAGTATGTCTCGCTCAAGATCGTGCTCCCGCCGGACAGCCCCAAGGCGCGCGAGTTCTTCGAGCGGATGAAGCAGGATCTTCCGTTCGATCCGCGCGCCGGTCTCGGTGGCACGGGATCCACCTGATCAGCCGACGACGGCTCCGATCCCCCGGCCGATGAGCCAGGTCGCGACACCGGCGCCGGCCCCGATCAGCGTCATCCGCAGCCCCCCGCGCAGGGCGTTCCGGCCGGTGAAGAGGCTCAATACCGCGCCGACACCGAACAGCGCCACGATCGAGATCGCTGCCGCCGTCGCGACGGCCGGCACCGGCGCGGTGCCGATGAGGAAGGGCAGGAGCGGCAGCAGAGCGCCAGCCGCGAACGCAAGGAACGACGCGCTGGCCGCACCGAGGGGCGAGCCGAGATCATCGGGGTTGAGCCCAAGCTCCTCGCGCGCCAGCGTCTCGAGCGCAGCGTCCGGTTGCTTGACCAGCTCGCGGGTCATCGCGCGCGCCTGTTCGATATCCATGCCGCGCGCCTGGTAGATGAGCGCCAGCTCCTCGGCTTCTTCCTCGGGATATTCGTTCAGCTCGTCGCGCTCGAGGCCGATCTGGTACTCGTACATCTCGCGCTGCGAGCGCACCGAGACGTATTCGCCCGCGGCCATCGAGAGCGCACCGGCGAGCAGGCCGGCGACGCCTGCGGTGACGACGAAGTGCGGTGCGGCGCCGGCGCCGGCCACGCCCATGATCAGGCTTGCGTTCGACACCAGTCCGTCGCTGATGCCGAAGACCGCAGCACGCAGATTGCCACCGCCATATCCGCGGTGGCGTGCGCCGACGTCGGCAACCGACGTGGGCATCAGATGGCCGGGTGTCTGGGGCCTCGAGTCATAGACCGACAGACCACGCACCTTCATCGCGGCGAGCATCGAACGCACGCGGCGCGGACCAAAGCGACGCGCCAGCGCCGCCGTAATCCGCGCCCGACGCGACGGCGAGAACGTCCGCGCCGCGGCCGCTCCCTGCCAGCGGACCGCCTGTGTTTCCGCGGAGTCGGCGAGCGCGCGGTAGAGCGCGGCGATCCGCACTTCCGGCTCGCATGCGGCCAGCTCGCGGTACAGCCACGCGGATTGCTTTTCCTCGAGCCAGCTCGCGTGACCGCTCATCGGGCGCCCCTGTCATTGCGTATACGGCCCATTGTCCAGCATCGCGGGCGCGATGAGGCCGATGCGATTGGGAATGCGAAGCCTTCGCAGCGCCCGCGGCCACAACGGCAGTTGCGCTCCCCCTCGGGGAGAGCCAGATTAACGTCTGCAGCCCACGCTGCGCGGGGCCCGAATTCATGAAGCCACTCGACCGGATACTCGCCGTGCTCGATCCGACCGCGCACGCGCAGCCTGCGCTCGCAAAAGCGGTGCGGCTGGCTGCGCCATCGAACGCCTCAATCGAGCTTTTCGTCTGCGACTACGAGCCCGCGCTCGCAGACCCGCGCTTGTTCGCGGCCGACCGGCTGCGGGTGCTTCGGGAGGAATTTCTGGGACGACACAAGACCATGATCGAACGCCACGCGACCGAGCTGCGTGGACTGGGCCTCGAGGTAACGACGGAAGTCCGCTGGGATACACGGGTGCACCAGGGCATCGTCGCGCGCGCGAGGGAATCCGCGCCCGACCTGGTGGTCAAGGACACCGACTATCACGGGCCCCTCCATCGCACGATTTTCACCAATACGGACTGGAACCTGATTCGCAGTTGCCCGGCGCCGCTGCTCCTGGCCAAGGCTGGAGAATGGCGCACGCCGCCACGGATCATGGCAGCGGTAGACCCGGGGCACGAGAACGATCCGCACGCCACGCTTGATCAGGAGCTGCTGCGGCTCGGCAACGCGCTCGCGCAGTGGCTCGTGGGCGAGCTGCACGTTGTGCATGCCTTCTTCCCGGCCGAGCTGATCGCCTCGGCAACTGGCGTGGGTCCTGCCTCCGCGATCGATGGCGGCACGATCACGCAGCTCCTCGAGCAGGAGCGCGGCCGCATTCGCGAGGCGCTGGCGGCACTCGCCCGCGAGCATGCGATCGCTCCCGGGCGCTGCCAGCTTAGACAGGGTTCCGCGGTGGAAGTGATCTGCGACCTGGCAACGGAGCTGCCGGCCGACATCGTCGTGCTGGGTGCGATCGCCCGCGGTCGGCTCCGGGAGATGCTGATCGGCAGCACCGCCGAGCGAGTGCTCGACCGCATGCACTGCGACATCCTGGTGGTGAAGCCGCCGCGCGGCGATGTGGCCACGTGATCTGCGTCACATCTCGACGCCCGTGGCGCCGTCCTGTCTCACATTTCGGGGCCGGCGCTTTACCTATACTCGGGCCAAATGACGGCTGCCACCGTTCTATTGATCAGCGCTGCACCCCACGAACAGGCGGAGGTTCGTGCTGCGCTGGATTCGGTCCACGGCAAGCCTTACCGGCTCGAGGTGGTGAGCAGCCTCGCGGACGGGCTGGTGCGACTCAAAACCGGACCGCTCGATGCGATACTGCTCGATCTCGACCTCCCGGACAGCCGCGGAGCGACATCCTTCCTACGCATCCAGCCAAAGGCCACCAATGTCCCGATCGTGGCGCTGGTGAGCGATCACGATGAGGACATCGGCCACGACGTACTCAAACGCGGCGCGCTCGATTTCCTCCGCAAGGACCAGATCTCGGGCCACCTGATCGACAAGGTGCTGCGCTACGCGACAGAGCGGACGCATACGTTGCTCGCGCTCAGAGCGTCCGAGCAACGCTACCGCGAGCTCTTCCAGAACGTCACAGCCGGCGTCTTTCAGACCACGCCCGACGGCAAGTTCATGGCGGCCAACCCGGCGCTCGTGCGGATGCTGGGCTACGACTCGGAGGACGAGTTGCTGGGCCTCGACGTGTCGCGCGATATCTACATGGATCCCGAGCACCGCGACACCTGGGCCCGGACCATGGCCGAGGGCGGCGAAGTCCGCAACGCCGAGCTGCTGCTCAAGCGCAAGGACGGCACCAAGGTCGTGGTGCTCGAGAACTCTCGCGTCGTCCGCGACGCCGAGGGACGGGTCCTCTTCTACGAGGGCACGCTCACCGATATCACGGCGGCGCACGAGCTGTCGCAGCAGCTTTCATACGACGCTTCGCACGATCCCCTCACTGGCCTGGTCAACCGCCGCGAATTCGAGCTGCGGCTGCAGCGCGCGCTCGAGATGTCGCAGGCGACCGGCGCGACGCACGCCGTGTGCTTCGTCGATCTCGACCGGTTCAAAGCCATCAACGACTCCGCCGGACACGTCGCAGGCGACGAGCTGCTGCGGCAGCTCGGCCAGAGGCTGCATCTGAAGGTCCGCGCCAACGACGTGGTCGCGCGCCTCGGCGGCGACGAGTTCGGGCTGCTGCTGCACAGCTGCGGGCCAAACGACGCGATCCAGGTCGCGAACAACCTCCTCAAGGACCTGGACGAGTACCAGTTCGTCTGGGGCGCCCACACCTTCGGCATCGGCGCGAGCATCGGCCTGGTCGCGATCAACAACACCTTCAAGCGCATCGGGCAGGTCATGAACGCGGCCGATACCGCCTGCTATGCCGCCAAGGACGCCGGGCGAGGACGCCTGTACGTCTACCAGGAGGACGCCTCACTGATCGCGCGGCGGCACGGCGAGATCGAATGGCTCGGGCGGGCAAAGCGCGCGCTCACCGAGCATCGTCTGTATCTCGACGTGCAGAAGATCCTCCCGCTCACGCCGGGAAACGAGCCCCCGCATTTCGAGCTGCTGGTGCGGATGCGCGACGAATCCGGGCGTTCCGTCCCGCCGGGCGCGTTCCTCCCCGCGGTCGAGCGCCATAACCTCTCGGTGCGCTACGACCGCTGGGTGTTCAATGCCGCCATGCAGTGGCTCAGGAAGAATCCGGACGCGATCCCGCCCAGCTCGCGGCTCTTCATCAATCTGTCGCGCGATACGGTCGTCGATCCGGAAACCGCTCCGTATCTGCAGCGCGCGTTCGCACAGGCGGGCGTCGATCCGCGGCGCTTCGGGTTCGAAGTCGCGGAGGGAATCGCGATCGGCAACTTGTCCCGAGTGAACATGCTGATCAGCGAGCTGCGGAAGCAGGGATGCGCCTTCGGCCTCGACGACTTCGGCAGCGGCGTCTCCTCGTTCGCCTACCTAAAGGCGCTGGGCGCCGATTACCTCAAGATCGACGGGATGTTCGTCGGCAACATCGCGCAGGACAAGGTCGACTACGCGATGGTCCGCTCGATCAAGGACATCGGCCACGTGATGGGCAAGAAAGTCATCGCCGAATCCGTCGAGACCCACGCCGTGCTCTCGAAGCTGCGCGAGATTGGCATCGACTACGCCCAGGGATTTGCCGTCGGCGAGCCAAAACCGCTCGAAGAGCTGGCACAAGTGACCGTTTCCGATCTGCTCGCCGGTTGAGGGCGGCCTCGCGCGCCGCGCCCGGTAAGTCCCGTCTGCTGCACTGCTGCGGCGCCGTCCGTTGGCGTTCAGGCACTCCTGTTGCGTGATATTAATCGATCGATTAATATAGGTTGCGATGATTGCCGCAAGACAGCTGACTGCCCGCAGGTCGGCACGCCGGCCGCGTGGTCCGGGACGTCCGACGGGTGACGACGTTGTGGTGCGAAGCGCCCTCCTCGAGGCGGCACGGGAGCTTTTCCTCGCGCGTGGGTTTGCCGCCGTCTCGATCCGCGAGATCGCCGCAGCGGCGGGTGCCACGCCCGCAATGATCCGCTATTACTTCGGTGACAAGCTCGGCTTGTACCGGGCGATGCTCGAAGAGGCGACCGGGCCCTTGCGCGCGGCCCTGCTCGAGATGAGAGAGCAGGCCTCGGTCACCGAGGCGGATATCGCAGCCCTCATGCACCTGTACATGCGACTGCTGGCCAGCAACCCCTGGTTGCCGGCGCTTATCGTGCAGGAAGTGCTCGCGGAAGGCGGTCGCTTTCGCGCTCAATTCATCGAGCATTTCGCCGGGCGCATGGCCCCGCTCCTGATGGAAGTATTGCAGCGGGAGCAGGCTGCCGGACGGCTGCGCCGCGACGCTGACCCGCGGCTCGCCACCGTATCGGCGATCAGTCTGTGCGTCTTTCCCTTCGTCTCGCTTCCGATCACCAACAGGGTGCTGGGGCTTTCGATCGAGGGGGCGGCTCTCGACCGGCTCGCCGCGCACACCAGCCGGTTGTTTCTCGAGGGTCTGCGTCCGCGAGGTGAGTCGTCGTGAGATCCGCGGCGCGAATCGGCATCCTGGCGGCGCTGGCATTGTCCGCATGTGCGGGCGGTGACGACCCGCAGGATGTGCTCGGCACGCTCGAGCGCGACCGTCTCGAGCTAATCGCTGAATCCAACGAACGCCTGGTCGAGCTCTTCGTGGAGGAAGGCGATCGTGTGACGGCGGGCGCGCCGCTCGCGCGGCAGGAGGCGGGAGCGATGGAGCCGCGTCTCGCACAGAGCCGCGCCAGTCTCGCGGAGGCCGAGCGCCGGCTCGGTGATCTGGTCGAGGGCCCGCGCTCGCGCGAGATCGACGAAGCGCGAGCGACGCTGAAGGGCGCCGAGAGCACCCTCACCACGGAGCGACGCGAATACCAGCGCGTCGCCGATCTGGTCGAGAGAAAACTGCTTTCCGCGTCAGACCTGGACCAGGCGCGTGCACGACGCGATGCCGCGCAGGCGGCGCGCGACGAGGCGCGCGCCCGGCTGCGGCTGCTCGAGGAAGGCACACGGCCCGAGCAGCTCGCACAGGCCCGCGCGGCGGTCGACCGCGCCAAGGCGGCGGTCGCAGAGCTCATGGTGTCCGCGGAACGCTACAGCGTGCGGGCGCCGCGGCCGGGTCTGATCGAGGCCCTGCCCTATGAGGTTGGCGAGCGCCCGCCGGTCGGCGCGCCGCTCGTGATCATGCTCGCCGACGGCGCGCCCTATGCGCGCGTGCACGTACCGGAGCCGCTGCGCGTGGCCTTTGCCGCAGGCACAGCCGTGGAGGTCCGCATCGACGGCGTCACCGATCCGCTGCCCGGGACGGTCCGCTACGTGTCCTCGCAGGCCTCTTTCACGCCCTATAACTCGCTCACGCAGAAGGATCGCAGCCGGCTCGCCTACCTCGCGGAGATCACGCTCGAGGGCGACGCGGCGTCGAACCTGCCCGCCGGCGTACCCGTCCAGGTCCGACTCGCCGATGGACGCTGAGACGCCCGGAACGGGCGAGGCACCCGCCATCGAGGCGCGCGGGCTGACCCGGAATTTCGGCAAGCTCGTCGCGGTCGACCATGTTGATCTGACCATCCCGCGCGCGCGCATCTATGGCTTCCTGGGCCCGAACGGATCGGGCAAGTCGACTACGATACGAATGCTCTGCGGGCTGCTCGAGCCTTCGGCCGGCACTGTGCGCGTGCTCGGCCACGAGATGCCGCGCGATGCCGAGCGGATGCGCGCCAAGCTTGGCTACATGACGCAGCGGTTCTCGCTATGGGACGACCTGACCGTGCATGAGAATCTCAACTTCATGGCGCGTATCTTCGGGCTCGCGGGCGCGGCGCGAGACGCGCGCATCGCCGAGCTCGCCGCCGAGTTCGATCTTGAGCCCCTGCTGCCGCAGCGCGCCGGCACGCTGAGCGGCGGACAGCGCCAGCGGCTCGCGCTCGCCGCGGCGACGCTGCATCGCCCGGAGCTGCTGCTGCTCGACGAGCCGACGAGCGCCGTCGACCCCAGGAGCCGCCGGGATTTCTGGGAGAGCCTGTTCGTGCTTGTCGGTCGCGGCACCACGATCCTCGTGTCGACCCATTACATGGACGAGGCCGAGCGCTGTCACCGTCTTGCCATCCTCGATCGCGGCCGTCTGGTGGCGGAGGGTGTGCCGAAGCAGCTGATGGCTGGTATCCCGGCGATCGTCGTCGAGATCGAGGCGGAGGAGGTCGCCTCTGCGCGCGAGGCGCTGCAGGAGGACGCGGCGGTCAAGAGCATCGCTCAGCTCGGCACCCGGCTGCACGCGCTGCTCGATCCACAGACGGTGGATGCAGCGGCGCGTGTGCGTGGGCGCCTCGAAGCGACCGGCGTCGATGCGCAGGTCGCGATCGTGCACGCGAGCCTGGAGGACGTGTTCGTCGCCGCAACGGGATTCCGGCGCGATGCGCGAGCGGCGGCGGCTGTGGAGGCGTGAGGCGATGTTCGGTCGGATACTCGCCGTTACACTCAAGGAGCTGCGGCAGCTCTCGCGCGACCGGCTGAGCTTCGGGATGATCGTGGGCATTCCGCTCATGCAGATGCTGCTGTTCGGCTATGCGATCAACTTCGATGTGCGCGGGATCCGCACGGCGGTGGTCGACGAGGCGGACACGAGCTATTCGCGGGCACTCGTGGCGGAGCTGGGCGCGACCGGCGTAGTGCGCTTCCTCGCACCGTCCGCGAGCGTGGACGAGCTGCGCCGGCGTCTGAACGCGGGCGAGATCAGCGTCGGCGTATACATACCGGCAGACTTCGAGCGGCGCAGGCTGCAGACCGACCGCGCCTCGGTTCAGCTGCTGGTCGACGGCAGCGAGCCCATGATCGACACCGTCGCGCGCGGTCTCGCCGCCGTGCCCCTGCCGCAGCGCCCTGGCGCCGTCGCGCCGCGGGCGAGCCCGTTCGAGATCCGCACCGAGTACAACCCGGAACGGCGCACGGCGGTGCAGATCGTTCCCGCGCTGATCGGCGTCATCCTCAACATGACGATGGTGATCTTCACGGCCGCGGCCATCGTCCGCGAGCGCGAGCGCGGCAACCTTGAGCTGCTTATAACGACACCGATCCGGTCCGGCGAGCTTATGGCAGGCAAGCTGCTGCCATACGTGCTGATAGGGTTGATCCAGACCACGCTGGTGCTGGTGGTCGGCGCCTGGATCTTCGACGTGCCGGTGAACGGCGGACTGCTGCACCTCTATGCCGCGGCGGGGCTCTTCATCGCCGCGACACTGACTCTGGGTCTGCTGATCTCGACCGTCACGAAGACGCAGTTCCAGGCCTTCCAGCTCGCCTTCTTCACCATGCTCCCGTCGATCCTGCTGTCCGGGTTCATGTTTCCCTTCGACGGTATGCCGAAGCCTGCGCAGTGGATCGCGCAGGTACTGCCACTCACGCATTTCGTCGAGATGATCCGCGGCATCGTGCTGCGCGGCGCGCCGATCACCGACCTCGGCACTCAGGCGGCGAAGCTCGCCGTTTTCCTGACGGTGGCGCTCGTCATTGCGACGCTGCGGTTCCGCAAGCGGCTGGATTGAACGGGATCGCTAACCGCGCCAGCCGCGCGTTCTCAACCCTGATGACGGAGAGGGACTAGGCGGCCCCGGTCGTCGGATCCATGCCGTTTTCGATCTTCGTGATCTGGTTGCAGGGGAAGCCGCCCTGGCGCGCGTGCTCGCGGATCAACTGCTCGTCCTCCGCCAGGTATATGCAGACGATCTTGCCGGGAATCACGAAGCTCTGGATCCACTGGATCTGGGAGCCCATGTCGCGCAGGACGCTGTTTGACTTCCGCGCGACGGCTTTCAGCTGGTCGGGGCCCCATTTCTCGACGCCCGCGATGTGACGCTCGATCAGAAATTTCTGCATGCATGCTCCGGTGAATAGATGCCGCGGGGTGATGCGGCGAGTTCTGCCCCTATCATAAGCCGAGGAAACGCTTCTGGGTCGCATCGCCGTGGTCGGTGACGATGACAACCCCGTCGAGCCGTACATCCTCCGCGATCTCGGCCAGGTGCATCGCGATGTTCTCACAGGTACGCAGGGCGGCCTCGTTCTGCTCGTGGCCGATCTCGGCGCGGACGTCCCGGTAGAAGTCGAGCAGGCGGGCGAGCCGGCGGACCTGATCGAAGAACCGGCTGAGAAGAATCCGGTCGTCGAGCGGGGCATGGCGGACGAACTGCGACTGGGCTGCTTGCCAGACGGCGAGCTCGAGATAGATCTCGAGCAGAAACGGATCCGATTTGGAGGCAAGCGAGGCCTTGATGCGGGTCGCCTCGATCGTGTCTTTGACCACGCTCGACAGGACCACCTCGCGAAGATCCGCGAATTCCGCCGACTTCCGCCTGGCTTCCCGCGCATCAGCGAATTCCTGCCGGCGCCGGTCCGCCCACAGGGCGAGCACGACGCCGGCGAAGACGCCGACCATGTTCACCGCAAGCGGGACGAAAAAATCCGTCACCCAATTCACGAGGCGACCACCCTTGCTGCCTGGAACGCTGATTCGATCGGGCGTTATGTGAATTCGTCGCACCGACAGCGCGGCCCGATGCTGCCGGATGATAGTCGACGTCGAATGACGGTCAAGTGTGTTCGGCTCGAGGCCTCGAGAGCGGGCGTCTGGCGATCCCGCTCGTCAGGCCGCCTGCGTCGCTGCGCTGCTGCGCTGAGCAAGCACGATCCACACGCCGCCCAGGGTCGCGGTGGATGCGATCAGGAGCCGCACGGTAATCGGCTCGGCGAGCAGCGCCACTCCACCGACCGCAGCGATCACCGGCACTGACAGCTGCACGGTTGCGGCGCGTGTACGTGGCAGCCCCCGAAGCGCCGCATACCAGGCCACGTAGCCCAGCCCCGAGGTGACGGCGCCCGAGGTCACCGCGAGCGCGAGTCCGGCCGCGGATACGCGAAACTCGTTGATGAAGAACAGGCTCACCGCGATGACCATGGGAACCGCGCA
>DATJKD010000100.1:0-27175 GCA_035491795.1 Steroidobacteraceae bacterium
TCGGCGGGCGTCAGCTCGACAAGCCGGCGCGCCAGCACGCCGATCCCGCCCGACAAGCTCGCGAGTCCGCCGCCCGGACCGGAACCGCCGCGCCGCGCGATCATCCCCCGTAGCAGTCCGCCATGCTCGCGTTCGAGCTGCGCGATCATCGGGAAGGCCGCCTGCACCGACAGGCGATCGGGCGTCGAGCCGTGGATTCCAGCCGCCATCGCATCGAGAAACACCCGGGTAAACGCCGGCCCAAGGCGCCGGTCGCCGAACTGGCGCAGGCTCTCCTCGCCAGCCTCGCGTCGCGGGCGAACGAACAGCTCCCCGGCTACGCGCAGTTTCTCCGGCCAGGTCAGCAGCGCGCTCTTGAACAGGCGCGGCGGCGATTCGGGCAGCGGATGCAGCCGATTCGTGTAGATGAACCGCCGGCGCGCAGCCGGCGCGCTACGCACCAGGCGATCCGCGAGCCCGGCGTCGCGGACGAGCTGCAGGCAGTCCGGCTTGTTGGTGAGAAACCCATTGGCGCCGGTTTCGAAGCGAAAGCCGTCGATCTCGACAGTCCGCAGGGTCCCGCCCACCTGCGGTTCGGCCTCGAACACCACGTTCCGGGAACCTGTCAGGAGCCGCGACAGATAAAACGCGGTGGCGAGCCCGCTCAAGCCCGCGCCGATGATCCCGATCCGCATCGCGTGTCCGAAGCTGTGTGCGTCAGGCGGAAGTCGCCAGCTGCTCGCGATGATACAGGCGCGCCGCAACGAACCAGACGAGCGCAACGAGCGCGAAACCAACCCCGAGACTTACGGTCCATTCCCACCAATGGATCGTCTCGCCGCGCAGCACCCGCAGGATGAGCTGGTTCTGCCCCAGGAACGGCACGGCCAGCATCCAGAGCTGCGTCCGCACAGGCGCGACCATCAGGAACAGCGTCGGCACCATAGGCAGGAAGATCAGCACCGGCAGGTAGCCCTGTGCCTCGCGATGGCTGCGGGCGAAGGCCGCGAGCGCAGTCAGCACACTCGCACCCAGCAGGATGATCGGCAGGATCACGACGAGCAGCATGACGAGCGAGCGCGCCGACACCTCGAGCGTCATGTCGAGGCTTTCCACGGGTATCACCGCGAATGCGACGCGATAGGCGAGCAGCGTGACCAGGAGCGACGCCAGGGTAAATACCGCGGTCGCGAGAATCTTGCCGCTGATCAGCGCGCCGCGCGACGCGGGTGTCGCGAGCAGCGGCTCGAGCGACTGCCGCTCGCGCTCCCCCGCCGTCGCGTCGATGGCTAGCTGCATCCCGCCTATGAAGGCGAGCAGCAGCAGCAGGTAAGGCAGCAGCTGCTGGGTCAGGTCGAAGCGGGACTCCGGCGTCGCGACGTCATGAAGAGCGAGCTGCACCGGCTCAGCCGCGGATGGATGCACGCCGCGTGCGATGAGCCGCAGCGTTCCCATCTGGCCCGAGTAGGCCTCGAGCAGGCTGCGCACCCGCGCCACCGAGGTTCCCGTCTGCACGGGTCGCGAGCTGTCATAGATCAGGTCGACGCGCGCCGGCTCACCGGCGCGCCAGCGCGCACCGTAGTCCGGCGAGATGCGGAGAATCGCCTCGCGTTCCTGCCGCTGCACCACGCCGTCCGGATCCTCCGGCGCCGCGACGATCCGGATGTTGTGGCTGCCGAGCCAGGCCATGAGGTTGGGTGCGCGCTCCGCACCGATCACCGGCAGCTCGAGCGTCGCCTCGAGCTTCTGCAGTTGCTTGCGTATGCCGACCGCGCTCATCCCGGCGAGCAGGCTCGGCACCGCGAGCGGCATCACAAGGAATGCCATCAGCACCATGCGGCGGTCGCGGAACGCATCGACCAGCTCCTTGCGCATGACGATCCAGATCTCTCTCATGCGAGCAGCCCTTCGTCGCTGCCGATCGCGCGGACAAACGCGTCCTCGAGGTTCGCCGCGCCTGTCCGTTCGCGCAGCTCCTCGGGCGTGCCTTGCGCAACGACATGACCGCTCGCGATCACGACGATACGGTCGCAGAGCGCCGCGACCTCCTGCATCACGTGGCTCGACAGCAGCACGCAGCGACCCTCGGCGCGCAGACCGCGGAGGAAGACGCGGAGCGCTCGCGTCGTCATGACGTCAAGACCGTTCGTGGGCTCGTCCAGCAGCACGTTCCGGGGATCGTGGATCAATGCGCGCGCGATTGCGGTGCGCGTGCGCTGACCGCCCGAGAACCCCTCGGTGCGCCGCTCGAGGAAGTCGCCGAGGTCGAGCGCGCGGGAAAGCTTGTCGATGCGCGCAGCGATCACCGCTTCAGGGATCGAGTAAAGCCGCGCGAAGTACTCGATGTTCTCCCGGGCGCTCAGGCGCTTGTACAGGCCGCGCGCATCCGGCAGCACGCCAAGCCGCGCGCGTACGCCTGTCGGGTCCGACGCAGCATCGAGCCCGTCGACGATCACCCGCCCCCGGTCCGGCTGCATCAGCGTGTAGAGCATCCTGAGCGTCGTGGTCTTGCCCGCGCCGTTCGGACCCAGGAGCCCGGTGATCTCGCCGTCTGCCGCGGCGAAGCTCACCCCGTTCACCGCATGCAGCGGCACGCCGCGGATCGTGAAGGACTTGTGCAGGTCCTGCACCTCAATCATCGGCGGTCTCGCCGCAGGCTTCGACGCATCATGGCTCCCAGCCGTAAGCACCCGAGAACGGCGGCGTCTCGATCAGGCGCTCGAGACAGCTCGCATCGAGCGTGCGCGCATCCGCAGAGTCCATGAACTCCGCGATCAGCCGCGGCATGCAACCCGCCATCATCACGTTGTGTGCCTGGCCGCGCGCGACCAGGTGCCGACCGTTCGGAAGGCCGCGCAGGACCTGCTCGCCGTAGCGCGGCGGGGTCACCGGGTCGAGCTCCCCCGAGAGCAGAAGAGCCGGTCGATCGCTCGCGATCGGCGCATGAAAATCTGCGGGCATCCGTCCGCGCGGCCAGACCTCGCATGCGGCCCTGATCGTAGCCACGAACCCGCCACCAAGCAGCGTATCGGCATCGCCCGCGTTCGCATCGAGCAAGGGCGCGTCCTCGGCGCATGTCACCGAGAGCTGCAGCCCCATGGAGATCTGCTCGCCCACCAGGTCGTCGATCATGCGCGCCTGTGCCATCAGGAGCTCGGCATCACCGGCCGCGGCCCGGGCGATGGTCATCGGCAGCATCGCGGCGAGCTGCGGGGCGTAGGCGTAGAGCCGCACCACGCCGGTCACGAGGTCCGCGGTCAGCAGGTCTTCGCGCGGCTCGGCCGTTTTCGGGTCCCGGTATCGTACCCTGCGGGGCTCGCGACGCAATTCGTCCATGAGCCGCGCCAGCGTCTGTCGGGGCGTACCGTACTGGCGTGCACACACGTCGTCCTCGGCGCAGCGGGCGAGCTGCGCATCTATCGCCTGCTCCAGGTTGCGCGCGTGCTCCGCACCGAGTGCGAGCTCGGGCGGCACGACGCCGTCGAGCACGATGGCGCGCACGCGCGCGGGATTGCGCCGCAGGTACTCCAGCGCGAGCCGTGTGCCATAGGAGATCCCGACCAGTTCGATCCGCTCCGCGCCGAGCCGGGTACGAGTCGTCTCGAGGTCCTGTACCGCGTCGCTCGTCGTGTAGAAGCGCGGGTCGGCGTCGAGCCGTTCGAGGCAGCGCTGGGCCTGCGCGCGCGCAGCCGCTGGGCTCGCGGCGTCGGTGGCTTCGGACAGCCCGGCCTCCTCCGTCACGCCACAGTCGAGGGGATTTCCTGCCCCGGTGCCGCGCTGGTCGAGCAGCATGACGTGCCTGCGCCTGAGCACTTCGCGGAAGGCGGGTGACACAGCCGCGTAGCTGTCCCGCGCGGACTGACCCGGCCCGCCCGCCAGCATGAATACCGGGTCGGGCTCTGGCTTGCGCGCGGTGCTCGGCACCCACGCGAGCGCGAGTTCGATGCGCCGGCCGCCGGGCCGCGCATGATCCTCGGGAACGGTCACGGACGTACACTGCGCGGGCACCGTGAGCGGCAGACCCGGTGAGCTCAGCGCGCACGGCGAGAACTCGAGTGCACCGAACCGGCGCGCTCCTTGCGCGGCGGCAGGCATGCCGGCAAGGCCAACGGCCAGCAGCAGATGGAAGGTCCAGCCGGGTGCGGTCATGCGATCGGGGCGAATTCGGGGCGGGAAAGCAAACTTAGCACCGGCGGGCCACGTCGCGGCAAGCTTTCCGATAGGATTCCCGGATGTCCCCCGGCCGTATGCCACCCGTCACACGGGCGCTCCTGATCACGAACGTTGCAGTCTTCGTCCTGCAGTACCTGAGCGGGCCACTGCTCATTTCGAGCCTCGCGCTGTGGCCATTAGGGTCGGACCAGTTTCCCGGGGCACCGATCTTCCGACCATGGCAGCTGCTGACCTATGGTTTTCTGCACGCGGGGCCTGCGCACCTGTTCTTCAACATGCTGGCGCTGTACATGTTCGGCGGCGACGTCGAGCAACTGCTCGGTTCGCGGCGATACCTGATCTACTACCTGCTCTGCGTCATTGGCGCCGCGGCGACGCAGCTCCTCGTGATGGGAAACATCGACCGGCCACCCGTGCCGACGATCGGGGCTTCCGGCGGCGTATTCGGCCTGCTGCTGGCATTTGGCATGGCCTTCCCGCAGCGCCGTATCATATTGCTGTTCCCGCCGATCCCGATGCCCGCCTGGCTGTTCGTCACGCTTTACGGCCTGCTCGAGCTATATCTCGGGGTGACCGGCACCAGCCAGGGTGTCGCGCACTTTGCCCATCTGGGCGGGATGGTCGCCGGGTTCGTGCTGCTGATGCTCTGGCGTGGCCAGGCGCGGCGCTGAAAGGGGAGTCGACTATGGCGAAGGCGAAGAAGGCGGTCAAAGAGACCGTCGACCAGGCAACCGCGGAAGATGCGGTGCGCGTCCTGCTGCGCTGGGCCGGCGAGGATCCCGCCCGCGAGGGTCTGCGCGACACGCCGCGCCGTGTTGTAGCTGCCTATCGCGACTGGTACCGGGGCTACGACGTCGATCCACGCGAGTACCTGCAGCGCACTTTCGAGGAGACTGCCGGCTACGACGAGATGGTCGTGCTCCGCGACATCGAGTTCGAATCGCACTGCGAGCATCACATGGCGCCGATCATCGGCCGCGCCCATGTGGGTTACCTGCCCACCAACAAGGTGGTCGGCATCAGCAAGCTGGCGCGGGTGGTGGATGCCTATGCGCGCCGATTCCAGGTGCAGGAGAAGATGACTGCGGAGATCGCGGGCTGCATCAACACGGTGCTGAAACCGCGCGGCGTCGGCGTCGTGGTCGAGGCCGTGCACGAATGCATGACGACACGCGGCGTCCACAAGCGCGGCGTCTCGATGATCACCAGCAACATGCTCGGCACCTTCCGCAGCGATGCGCGGACCCGCAGCGAGTTCCTCACCTTCATCGATATCCGCGACCGGAAGTAGCCAAAGGAAGCAACGCATGGCACGCAAGCGTCCGGTACGAGGCGCAGGAACGATCGTGATGCTCGAGCACCGGTCGAAGGTGCTCGCAGAAAATCCGCTCGGCGACCCGCACGTTCGGCGCCTTGCGGTGTGGCTGCCACCGCAGTACGACCGGCGCAGGAGCGGACCCGGCGCGCGATTCCCTGTCCTCATGGACATGGTGGGGTTCACCGGCTCCGGTCCGGCGCATCTCAACTGGAAGCCGTTCAGCGAGAATCTTGCCGAGCGCGCCGCACGGCTCATTCACGACAAGCGCATGGGACCGGTGATCCTGGTGATGCCGGACTGCTTTACGAGCCTGGGCGGCAACCAGTACGTCAACTCCACCGCCATCGGGCGCTACGCGGATTACCTGGTCGACGAGATCGTGCCGTTCGTCGATCGTGAGTTCCGCACCCTCGCGTCGCGCGAGCATCGCGGCTGCTTCGGCAAGTCATCCGGCGGCTACGGCGCGATCATCCACGGCATGCGCTACGCCCGGCACTGGGGTGCGGTCGCCGATCATTCGGGCGATGCCTACTTCGAGTTCATCTATCACTGCGACTGGCCCAACACCCTCAACGTGCTCGCCAAGTACCGCCAGCCCGCGCGCAAGGCCGGCAGGCAGGTGCCGGCCGAGGTCGCCCGCGGCGACCGCCGGCTCATGCAGGGTTTCGACGACGGCCGTGCCAAGCGGTTCCTGGACGCGATCTGGGCCAAGCCTAAGCTGTCGCATGCCGAGGGCATGGCGATCATGAACGTGTGTATGGCGGCGACCTACGATCCGGACCCGAAAGCGCCGCTCGGCTTTCGCTTTCCGTTCCACCTCGAGACCGGCGAAGCGGTGCCCGGTCGGTGGCGCCGCTGGATGCGCCATGACCCCGTGAACCTCGTCGCGCGATACCGGCGAAGCCTGCGTAGCCTGCGCGGCATCTATATCGACTGCGGGTGGCGCGACCAATTCCACATCCACTACGGGACGCGGATGCTGTCGAAACGGCTGTCTGCGGCCGGGATCGCGCACCGCTACGAGGAGTTCGACGATGATCACTCCGACGTCGACTATCGCATGGACGTGAGTCTCCCCTTCCTGTATCGCGCTCTGCGCCCCTGAGGTGAGCGGACGTCAGGCCGCGAAGCGGCTACGTCTCGGGCTCGCGCTCGGCAGTGGCGCCGCGCGCGGCTGGGCGCACATCGGCGTCGTCACGGCCCTGGTCGAGCGGGGATTCAAGCCGGACATCGTCGCGGGCGCGTCGGTCGGCGCGCTGGTGGCCGCCGCCTATGCCAACGGGCGACTCGAAGCGCTCGAGGGCTGGGTCACCGCGATGACCCAGCGGGACGTCTGGCGGCTGGTCGATACCGTCTTTCGCGGCGGCGGCGTGATGACTGGCAACCGGCTGATGATGGCGATCGCGACGCAGATCGGCGATCCCAGGATCGAGGAGCTGCCGGTGGCCTTCGGAGCAGTCGCGACCGACCTATACACGGGCGAGGAGATCTGGCTGCGCGACGGATCGATGATGACCGCCATCCGTGCGTCGAGCGGGCTGCCTGGTCTCTTTGCGCCGAGCTGGCACCAGGATCGGTGGCTGATCGACGGCGGCGTGGTGAATCCGGTACCAGTGTCACTCTGCCGCGCGCTGGGCGCGGATGTCGTAATCGCGGTGGACCTGAGCCGGCCCGTCACGCGCGCTGCGATGCGCGCGACGCGTGGCGGCGCCGCCGCCCGCCGGCCCGGCGCCTCGGAGAATACGCCGGCAAGCGCCGAAGGTACGGCAGTGCTGCGCAGCTGGTCGGGACTGATCGACGGCCTCGTGGAATCCTTCCGGGCACGACGCAGCGAACCGGGACTCTTCGAGGTAATGGCGAGCGCGGTCGGGATCATGCAGGAACGGATCACACGCGACCGGCTCGCGGCGGACCCGCCGGACCTGGTGTTGAAGCCCGATCTGGCGAAGCTGCAGCTCATGGACTTTCATCGGGCGCGCGAATCCATCGATACCGGTCGCAAGAGCATCGAGGCGGCAGAGGTCGAGCTGACCAGGCTCGCGGCGCGGCTCGACATCAAGCGCATGCGGCCTGCCGGTCGCAAGGCCGCAGCGAAATCCGGCGGAAGGCGGCGGTGACGAACCCCTTCGACGGGCACGCGGTCGATCCCACGCGATTCCGCGTGCTCGAAACTGGCGAAACGCTGCTGCTGCCGTCGTGACCGACGCGAACGGCCAGGCACCGCCGGACCTCGTCGAGCTCTTCCAGAGCCTGTCGCGCCCCCAATGCGACGAGCGGGTGCTCGTCCTGCAGTCCGTTGGTATCGGCTCTCAGATCGTGTTCGCCGGCGGCCGCTGGCACCTATTCGTCTCCGCCGACGACGCAACCTTGGCGCGCCAGCAACTCGAGCGTTACGCGCGCGAAAACCCGCCGCGGCCGATTCCCCCTGCCCCACCCCCGAGGCAGCCATACGCGGAGTTCGGGTCGTTGGTCTATGCGCTGGTACTCGTGCTGGTGGGCTACCTCGCGGGTGTGAGCGCGTTCAATCTGGACTGGCTCGGTGCGGGTGCTCTGCAGGCGGGCGATGTGCAGCGGGGCGAGCTCTGGCGCACGGTCACCGCGCTGACGTTGCATCTCGATGTCGCGCACCTGGTTGCGAATCTCGGGTTTGGCATGCTGTTCGGCTATTTCGCGGGACAGCTGCTCGGCCCGGGCGTCGCTTGGGCATCCGTCCTTGGAGCAGCCGTGGCCGCCAACCTCGTCACCGCGCTGGTGCAGACACCGGCGCACTCCTCCGCCGGCGCCTCGACTGCGGTGTTTGCGACGCTTGGGCTGCTGGCCGCGTATGGCTGGCGGCAGCGTCACGCCATCGTCGAGCGCTGGCCCTATCGCTACGCACCAATCCTGGCGGGCGTCGCGCTGCTCGCCTTTCTCGGTGTGGGTGGCGAACGGACCGATGTACTCGCCCACCTGGCGGGGTTCGTCACCGGGGTTATGGCGGGCTGGTGGCACGGACGCGCGTCGCGCGGCGTGCCGCTTCGCGGCGGCGGACAGTTGCTGCTCGGCGTGCTCGCGATCGCGGTCGTCGTCGCAGGATGGTGGATCGCTCTGGCAGCAGACTACTGACCTGACAGTGGCGTCCTTGCGTGGACTCGACCGTCACCGCCGGTCGGGCTGCAGAAGCACCGGTTTGATATCGAGGATGGGTGTTCCGTCGACTGCCTCGATCGCCGCGACCCGCAACCTGTGTCCGCTGACCTCCAGAACTTTTACTGTGTGTAGCCCCACGGGGTTGGGACGATCCGGCGAACGTGTCGCGAATACGCCGGTCAACGGCCTCTCGCGCCGTCCGCGCGGATGCACCTGGAGCACATCGCGTCGCGCGAGATGCAGCCACGTCAGTACGATGAGCTCGTCGCCGGCCGCGATGCCTGAGAGACCCGGCGCCATCGAAGGGTTGAACTCCAGCCAAGCCTCAGGGGCACCCTCGTCCCCCTGGAGCGGCGCGACATCGAGGCTTATCAACCGGGAGCGTGTAATACCAATAGTCTGGAGGGCAAAGGTGGTCTCGAACATGGGAGTGTCACGTGGCAGGGCAGCTGTCGCCCAAGACGACCGGAGATTCGTCCTGCGCGGCGCCCGGCGGCGGAAATGAACGCCGGAATGTGAACGCCTCGGAACTCGGTCCTTTGGCTCGCAGCAGATCGAGCTGCGCGATCGCTTCGGTGATGCTTGGCCGGTGCCCCCGCGGCACCCACCACAGAACGAGGAATGCCTCGTTCATCTCCTCGAACCACTCCCGGCGGCGACGCATCACATCGACGTGCGCGGAGTGATAGACGTACCTGCGGAGTGAGTCGAGATCCTTCCACACCGACATGTTGACGAGCGTGTTCTCGTTCTCGAACGGTCGGATGGCGGTCGCATCGCCCTCCTCGGTCTGAAGCCGCCAGACAAAGCCAGGGGCAGCTTCCGCCACTGCATTGATCCGCTCCAGGTTTGCGGCGAAGTCAGCCATCACCGGCGAGTCCATCGGGCCCTTGATGATGCCGATGTTCAGCTGGGCAAGCTCGTGGGCAGACATGTCGTGAACCTCTTGGCGCTGTGCTGTTCGGACGCGAAGGTCTACGAAGAGAGCAGAAACCGGGTCACGCTCTCTGCGTACATTTCCGGTGCCGTGGTCATGGCCTCGTGCGCCTGGCCAGCAAGTTCCTCGACCCGGACGTTGGGCAGGACGGCGGCGAGCGCGTCCGTGACGTAGAGCTGGGGCGGACTTTCGGTGCCCGTCTGCAGCAATACCGGAGTCCGAAGCTCGCGAAAACGCTCAGCGTTGAAGTGGTACCTGATGATTGCCCTGATATCGCCGAGCGATGCCCTCGCATCGCGGACGATTGGCGGCCACAGCTCGGTCGCGCGGAGCGCCTCGAGTTCCTGCGGCGAAGTCAGGAGCAGGTCCCGGAAAAACGTGACCGAGAAACTCTCCCAGTCACCGACGCTTGCGAGTGTCTCGAGGCTCGCCAGTGCTGCCTTCGCGGCCACGGGCGGGACTGGCGGCTCGTAGAGCACCAGCTTCCGAACGCGATCGGCGAGCTGACTCATGGCAGCGAGTGCAGTCTGCGCCCCATAGGAATGGCCGAGGAGGAATATCGGCTGACCAATCGCGTCAACCACCGCGACGACATCCTTGCTCTCGTCCTCGAGGCTGTGGCCCTGGGTTGCGTCGGTCTCACCGCGCCCCCGACGTGCGATCGCATACACGGTGAATTGCTTCTCAAACAGCGGTCGCACGAATTCCCAGTTGGTACGGTGGTCGCTGAACGCTCCGTGCACGAGCACCAGGGCCGGGCCCGTACCGTAGATCTCGTATGAGACCGTGGCACCGCTTGGCGATTTGACGCGCTGCATGTGCTGACCTCGCGGGGCGTGCGGCTCTAAATATGGACCTCGCCCTTGATGCAGTCCACGACTTCCCCGCCCACCCAGACTTCGTTGTCGCTCTTGCGCAGATGCACGCGCCCGGCTCGTTGCATCGCCGTGCCCTGCGCAACGGTGTAGGTCGATGGCGCCAGGCCGGCTCCAATGAGCCACTGCGCCAGACTGGCGTTGAGGCTACCGGTGACCGGGTCTTCGTACGCGCCATCGCCAATAAAGGCCCGCACTTCAAAGTCCGTCTCGTGTCCGGCCGACTGCGGCCCAACGACACCAAGTTTCAGGTCGCCAAGCGCCGGCCATTCGGGGCGGAGTGACAGCACCTGACTGCCGGAGCGCAGCATCACCGCACACCAGCCCGGTCCGTTGTCCACCCATTGGTGGTGCCGGATATCAGACGGCGCCAGGCTCAGGGTCTTGCAAATCCGAGCGAGCACCTCGGGCTCCAACGGACCCGTCCGCCGCAAGGGCGGCGCGGCGAACTCGAGCCGTGCGCTGTCGCGACGGATGCGGACCAACCCGATCTCACACTGCTGGATGACGACCTTGCCATCGCGTGGTGACCCGCCCGCAGCAAGCCAGGCGTGACAGGACCCGAGCGTCGGGTGCCCGGCAAAGGGCAGCTCCCCACTGGGTGTGAATATGCGGACCCGATAATCGGCTGCATCATCGGTCGGGCTGAGCAGATACGTGCTCTCGGACAGGTTCGTCCAGCGCGCAAATGCCGCCATCTGCTGCTCGGTAAGACCGTCGGCCGCATGGACGACCGCAAGCGGATTGCCGCCCAGCGGATCGGCTGAGAACACGTTGACCTGCCGGAAAGACCGCTTCATCTGCCCTGCTCCCTCCCAATGCTTAGGTCAGTTGGGAATGCGGGATATCTGGACGCTGACAACCTTCCACTGGCCCTGGCGACGAACATACACGTCTATGTAGCGATAATGGCTGGTGAAGGGCGTCCCCTGGTACCTGCCCGTCATGCGGGTGCGACCGCTCAGAAGAGCCACGTCTCCGTAGACTCGGACGTCGAAGTCTTCAACCACATATGGGTCGATCTGCAGATCGGGAGACGTGAGTCCGTCGACGAATGAGGCCTTGGCCTCTACATTTCCCGCACCATCGATCTGACGAAAGTCTTCCGACATGTTCTGTTCGATCGCAGCGCGATCCTTGCGAAGAATAGCCTTGTCCCAGGCATCCGCCTGTACCGACAGCTGCGAAATCACATCAGGGGTCGCGACGCCGTGCGGTGGTGCGCTCGCGCAGCCGTGAAGTACCAGGACCGCCAGGACGACTGTCGTGGTGCACAGGCCGAGGCAGCGAGGTCGCGAAATGGCCGTCATCGCGGATTCTTCGTCAGTCAAGGTACTTCCACGTGTCGGCTCCGTCGAGCAGGCGGATCCGCACTCCATCCAGCGCGCTTGGTTCGAAGTTCCGCATATTCACACCCATGTAGGTCACCTTTCGCGGACGCGCTCGCTTCCAGTTCGTGACGCAGCCGCAGGTCGTGCAGCGTACAAACCTCAATGCCTTGCGACCCCACGAGTACGACTCTGTGGCACCCGATTTGCAAACATCACGCACATCAGACGCCTTGTAGTACGCCCACAGCGTGCCGTATCGGCGACAGATCGAGCAGTTGCAGTTCGTGAGCATGCGCGGCCGGCGCGGGACCTCGATCCGCACTGCTCCGCAATGACACGTGCCGGTGAGCATGCCCTTACGACTTCACTTCAATTGCGATGATGCGCGGGTCTGTTTGACCAACTTTTCGGACGTAGTGCGGCGATATGGGCGGGCCCCAGATAGTCTCGCCCGGTTGTGGCTTTGCGACCATCACTCGGCTCCTTTTGGACTTGGCCGTGATTGTCGTGACCTTGTACAGAGAACCAGGCTCGTCGGGCGAGCGGCGTTGACTGGGCATCGAACCATCCTTCACGAACCACCGCCGCTCGTCGGCTGCAGCGACTGATTAGGCATCATGGATTTCGATTTTCGTGCGATCACACTAACAAAGGAAATGTGACCGAAGAATTCCCCAGCTTGCGCGCGCCGACGTGCTTCCTTCCGCAGAGCATCCGCTGCGTCTGGAGTAAGAGAGCCCGATCCAGAGAGCACATCGGCGCCGCGATCGACCAGTGTGAGCATATAGGTCGGCTCGACGGTTTGCGTGTAACCATGACTACGAAGGCTTCGCACTTGAAACCCGACGGATACGAGCGTTCTAGAAAGGTGTCGCGTCAGCCATGGGTTGTGGACGAAGTTCGCAACCATCGCGCTTACAAGAGTCTGGAGAGGATCAAAGTCACTTACCGCAACAGTCGTCGTCGGGTAGTCGCCATCGAATATGGCCAACCATCCGTCTGGACGAAGTACACGGTGGGCTTCGCGCAGCGCCGCCACTGGATCGGGGATGTGACACAGCGTCGTGTGAAACACCACCAGATCGAACGAGGCATCATTCAAAGTCAGCGACCGGCCATCACCTTGCAGGAACGTGAGCCCGGGCAAATGCTTTCCGAGTTCTTGCGCTCGGGCCACAAATACGGGCGAGAGGTCGACCCCGGTGACTTCGAACTTCAGTGACTCAACGAGCGTTCTACTGATGGCTCCAGTCCCGCATCCGATTTCCAATGCCCTCGCACCATGCGGCAGCTCGATTTCCGACAGGTAGGCGCGTAGCATCGCCTGCTGTTGCGCATCGCTCGCCCGGAGCTCCAGAACATCCGAGAGACGCTGCTGCATCGACGCGTCGGCGTCGGCGTCGGCGATTGTGGCATATGGGTCTGACATGGCCATCTCGCGATGTCCTGATGCCGCCTGACGCCTTCGTTGATGCGCGTCCGACGTGTGCCACGGTCTGACTAGATCACGCCTCGGTTGGAGCGTCAACGAGGACGACGGCATCGGCTGCATCGAGCACCCAAGAACGACTCTGCGATGGCGCTTCCCCACCTCACCGACAACCAGATCCGCGACTGGACCAGCGAGCAGAAAGACCGCTGGTGGTTCCAGAACGTCTTTCGCGGCGACATGCCGCAGCTCACGCTGCGGGCAGCGGCGACAGGGTTCCTGCTGGGCGGGGTGCTGAGCGCGACGAACCTATACGTCGCCGCGAAGACCGGCTGGACGCTCGGCGTCGGTCTCACCTCGGTCATCCTCGCCTTCGCGATGTTCCGCATCCTGTCGCGCCTGGGCGCGCGCGACATGACCATCCTCGAGAACAACTGCACGCAGTCGATTGCGACGGCGGCGGGTTACATGACGATGCCGCTCACCTCGGGGATAGCGGCCTACATGTGGGCGACCAACGCCGTGCTGCCATGGTGGCAGATCATGTGCTTCAACGTCGTGCTCTCCTCGATGGGCGTGCTGGTGGCGTTTCCGATGAAGCGCCGCTTCATCAACGACGAGCAGCATCCCTTTCCCGAGGGCCGCGCCTGTGGCGTCGTGCTCGATGCGCTGTACGAATCGGCGGGCGCAGCGGCCGGGATGTACAAGGCCCGCGTCCTCGCGGCGGCAGCCGGGATCGCCGGCACGATCGGCGTGCTCTCCGGCGAGAACATCATGCGGATGGTGCAACAGAAGTGGCTCGGTCTCGCGAGCGCCTGGCATCTGCCGCTGTCGCTCGACGGCTGGTACTACGCGCTGGCGGATAGGGGACTGGCGCCGTTGCCTCGGCTCGCAGGCGTTGACCTGCGGCAGCTCGCGCTCTCCCCGTCGCTCGATCTCGCGATGATCGGCGCCGGCGGTTTGATGGGCATCCGCACCGCATCGAGCCTGCTCGTAGGCGCGATCGTCAACTTCGCGATCATCGTGCCGATCATGATCACCGCGGGTCAGATCGTTCCTCGCTCCGGGACGATCGCGGAAGGCACCGCAGTCTTTGGACGCGCGCACATCCTCAACACCTGGTCACTCTGGTGGGGCATCACGATGATGGTGGTGGCAGCCATGGTGACCTTGTTTGCACGACCGGACGTGTTCGTCCAGGCGTGGCGGACCCTCACCCGGCGCGGCCCGGCCCCGGCGCGCGACGACCTGCTGCGGGACATCGAGCTGCCGCTCAAAGTCTCGGTGATCGGCGTGCCGCTGATCGGTGCGGTCGGCGTCTACCTGGCCCAGGTCTGGTTCGGGGTCCCCTGGTGGCTCGGCGCCGCCTCGATTCCGCTGATACTCCTGCTCGCGCTGATCGCAGCGAGCAGCACGGCGCTCACCGGGATCACCCCGTCGAGCTCGCTGTCGAAGATCCCTCAGTTCATCGTGGGGGCAATCGAGCCGCGCACGCCGGCGCCGAACCTGATGACCGCAGTCATGTCCGCCGAGGTCGCGAGCAACGCCTCGAATCTGCTGATGGACATCAAGCCCGGGTACATGCTTGGCGCGAAACCGCGCCAGCAGGCGATCGGCCACGGCATCGGCATCGTGGCCGGCGCGCTCGCAGCCACCCCGCTCTACTTCCTGTTGTTCGGTCTCGACCGTTACGTGCCCGGCGGCGCGGTGAGCGTGCAGGACACGATGGTGAGCGACAAGTTTGCGTTTCCGGGCGCCGTTCAGTGGAAAGGTGTCTCGGACCTCGTGACGACAATCTTCGGCGGCGGCTCGGGTCAGGTACTCCTTACGACGTCCATCATCTGGTCGATGGCAATCGCGGCGATTGCGGCGCTGTTCATGGAGGTCACGCGCGTGCGCACGCGGAATCGCTTCCCGCTCTCGCCGCTCGCAATTGGACTTGGCGTCGTCGTGCCGCCCGAGTCGTCGCTGATGATGTTCCTGGGCTCGCTCATGTTCTGGATTGCGGGCCGTGTCTACGGCGAGCGGCGCGAGTCGGGCGGTTTCCGCCTTTGGGTGGATTCGCAGGAGGCAATCTGCGCAGGACTGATCGCGGGCGCCGCGCTGATCGGGATCGCCGATATCCTGGTGCGGGTTTTCCTGTTCGACGCCTGACGCAGGCGTTCAAGCTGGCTACGCCTGCTGCGAGTCCCTGAAGCGGAAGTAGGCCTCGAGCACCAAATCAGGGGCCTCGAGCTGCGGATAGTGCCCCACGTTGTCCAGATAGGTTACGTCCGGATTCGGGACCAGCTCGCGATAGCGGTCGGCGAGATGCGCCCCGGATACCGGATCCATCGCGCCGCAGATCAGCTTGCGGGGAACATTGCTGTCGACCAGCGCACCCACCCAGCGCTTGCGGTTGACCCGCCGCTGCTTCATGTAGGTGATCAGGCCCGCCAGGGCGACGTATCCCTCATTGCGCTGGATGAGGTCCCACTGATCGCGCAACAGTTCGCGTGAAGGCTGATTACGGCCAGAAATGGACCGCATCGTCGACTCGAAGCGGCTGACGGTCGTGCCATGCGCAATGAATTGTCCGAGCATCGGGATGGCCAGCAGCCGCTGGATCGGCCGCGGCCGGTGTGTTTCGGGAAATAGTCCTCCGTTCAGAAAGGCCACGCTGCGCAGCCGCGCGCGCCCCTCGCGATCCCGGGCGAGCAGTTCCTGCGCGACGGTGTCGCCATAGTCGTGGGCGAGAACGTGCACCGCCGCCCCGCACTCGTGCTCAGCGAGCAGCGCCTGGCAGTAATCGGCCTGCAGCTCGATGGTGTAGTGCGCCCCACGTGGCTTCTCCGACAGCCCGAAGCCGAGCATGTCGAGCGCGTACAACGAATACCGCTCGGCGAGCGGCGCCCAGAGTGCGTGCCAGTCGTAGCTCGATGTGGGATAGCCGTGGATCAGGAGCAATGGCTTGCGGTCCCCGACAATGGCCGTGCGCGTGAAGATCCGCCGCCCGAGCAGGCGTATCGTTGAACCGCCCTGCTCCCAGGCGGTCAGCTGCTCCGAAGGCACGTCGTGTCTCCTTCCAATACTCCGCCGGATGCCGCCGCATGAACGGCACAGCACTGCCGATTCTCTACCGTGACGACTGGCTCGTGGTCGTCGACAAGCCCGCCGGCTTGCTCGTTCACCGCTCGCCGGTCGATGCGCGCGAAACGCGCTTCGCCCTGCAAATGCTCCGCGACCAGCTCGGCCGCCATGTCTATCCCGTCCATCGTCTCGACAAGGGTACCTCCGGCGCGCTTGTATTCGCGCTCGACCCCGCGACCGCGCGAGATCTGTCCGAGGCCTTCGTGGGCGCGGAGGTCGGGAAGTGGTATCTCGCGCTGGTGCGCGGCTGGCCCGACGAGTGCGGCGAGATCGACCACGCGCTACGACCGGTCGAGGACGACGTGCTGCCGGCGACCGGGCGGCCGCCGCAATCCGCGCGCACGGATTACGAGCGGCTCGAGACCTTCGAGATCCCCCACCGCGTCGACCGCTACCCGAGCAGCCGCTACGCGCTCCTGCGGCTGCGGCCGCGGACTGGACGCCGGCATCAGCTCCGTCGCCACCTTGCGCACCTGTCGCACCCGATCATTGGTGATTCGACCTATGGCAAAGGGGCGCACAACCGCCTCTTCGCGCGACTCTATGACGTGCAGCGGCTGATGCTCGCCTGCGTGCGGCTCGAACTCCCGCATCCGGTCACCCAGCAGCGGCTGCGCGTTGACGCGCCGCTCGCCGAAGAGTTTGCGGCCGTGCTTCGGGCGCTGGGTTCGGGATCACGTTGTTAGGCGACGCCGTGCTTCTGGAACCAGGCGAGGCACTGTTGCCAGGCGTCCTTCGCCGCGTCCGGCCGGTAGCTCGGCCGGTAATCGGCATTAAAACCGTGGGGCGCGTCCGGAAAGACCACGATCTTCGAGGGACTCTTGGCGGCGGCGAGCGCGGCCTGCATCTTCTCGACATCCGTCATCGGAATACCGTCGTCCTTGCCGCCGTAGAGGCCGAGCACGGGCGCCTTGAGCTTCGCCGCGACATCGATCGGATAGATGGGCTGCAGCTCGTTAGCCGTACCAAGTAGCCGTCCGTACCACGCCACGCCCGCCTTGAGATCCTTGCTGTGCGCGGCGTACAACCAGACGATCCGCCCGCCCCAACAGAACCCGGTGACACCGACACGTTTTGCATCGGCACCGTTCTTGTCGGCCCAGCGGACGGTCGCGTCGAGATCGGACATCACCTGCGCATCCGGGACCTTCGAAACCACGTTCGACATGATGTCGCGGTAGTCTGTGTATTTCGAGACGTCGCCCTGGCGCGCATATAGCTCGGGCGCGATCGCGCAATAGCCCTGCTTCGCGAAGCGCCTGCACACATCCTTGATGTGCTCGTGAACGCCGAAGATCTCCTGCACGACCAGTACGGTCGCGTGCGGCCCCGCGGCCGCGGGTTTTGCGCGGTAGGCCGGGATCTCACCATCGGCAGTCGGGATCTTGACCTCTCCGGCGTCAAGACCGTTGGTGTCGGTCGTCAACGTCTGCGCGGTAACCGGCTGCACGGCCGCGGCGAATCCAACGGAAAGCGTCGACACCAGCACTGTGCGGCGCGTGAGCGGGGTCTTCTGCAGGAGGCCGGCAAGCTCGGCGGAGTCGGTGGATGCAGTCATGGCGGGGTCCCTCTGCCGGGGTCGAAAGGCGCAAGGATAGCCGTTTCCTACTCCGGTTCGACACCCGGAAGGAATCGTTCCGTCTGTCCACGCAGCGCCGCCTCGACCTCGGGTGCGACGGTATAGCGCGTGAACTCCGCCGGCATCCGCCGCGCGCGACCGCTCTCGAGATCGATGCAGACATAGTGGATCAATGCCCGCAGCAGCGTAGCGCCGTCCTCGCCCCGGCGGATCTGGAAACGCCGGTCGATGCGCAGCCGCTGGTCGTTCCGCACCGGCCAGGTCGCTACCTGGATGTGATCGCCCTCCAACGCCGGCAGCAGGTAGTTGATCTGCGTGCGCCACACCGCCATGCCGCGCCCCAGCCGCCGGCACATCTCCGGCGGAATGCCGCGGTCCGTCGAGTGCGCCCAGGCGCAGTCGTCGAGCCAGGTGACGTAGACGGCATTGTTGACATGTCCGTAGCCATCGATCTCGGCATGGACCGCCATCCGCTCGTGGATGAAGGGCGATGGCAAGTCCCAGCTCATGGCCGTGGCGAATACTGGCTCGGAGCCGAATTTCCCGGGAAATCGGCTCCAGGCCAATTCTCCCGCTTGTAGCCGGCACGCGGCGGCACGGGCAGCGCATTGCCGCGACGGCGGGCGAGTCTCTCACCGCGCTCGTGCAGCTGCCGCAACCGGTGCAGGAAGGGCGCGAAATCGACCTGCATCGTGTGCCGCGGCGAGGCGACGTACCGCCGTCGCGTTGCGGCGCGCTCGCGCTCTATCTCCGTGCGCATTCGGGCCTGGTCCGGCAGCCCTACCTCGCCGCAGAGGTAGCCGGCGATGAGTTTCGCCTGCAGCTCGGCCGGCTGCATGATCGAACCGAGCGGCTGGTAGAGCCCGACGAAGAAGAGGTTCGTAATGCCGGGTGAGATGGTGTGCATCCAGAGCGGCACGTAGTTGTCGCGCACCGGCAGGAAATCGTCGTCGAAGAACGGGAACGCGATCTTGTAGCCGGTGCACCAGACGATCGCGTCGACCGCCTCGCTGCTACCATCGACGAAACGCACCTCGCGGCCCGCGAACTCGCGGATGCCGGGCTTCACGATCACGTCGCCGTGGCCGATGCGTGAATAGAACTCCTGGCTGATCGTCGGGTGCGACTGGAACCAGCGGTGATCCGGTTGCGGGAGACCGTAGTCAGTCGGACGGCCGAAGGCGATGCGTGCGAGGATGCCCACGGCCGCACCGCCGACCCACCACGGGATCCAGTGCGGCATATCGACGAACTGCCGCGTCACGGGCCGGCCGAACACCCACTTTGGCATCACCCAGCTCATCCGGCGCACGGACAGCAGGCATCGCTCGGATACGGTGCGCTGCCCTAGCTCGCAGGCGATATCCATCGCGCTGTTGCCGAAACCGACCACCATTACGCGCTTGCCACGCAGCGGCACGGGCGAGTCCGGGTTCAGGTAGGCATGCGAGTGCATCTGCAGACCGTCGAACTGCCCGGGATACGGCTCGGGCCAGCGCGGCTCCCAGTGATGCCCGTTCGCCACGACGAGCGCGTCGAACTCGTGCTGGCCTCCACGGTCGGTCGTGACCTGCCACACGCCGTCCTCGCGCCGCCGTGCATGGGTCACGGTGGTCCCGAGCTCGATGTGTGGCCACAGGCCGAAGCGGTCCGCGTAGGAGCGGAAGTAGCGATAGATGTCCTCGTGACCGGGGTAATCGGGGATGTCCGGCGGCATCGGCAGGTCGCGGTACTCCATCATCCGCGTGTCGGTGTTGATGTGCAGCGACTCGTATGCGGCCGTGGCGCCGTAGGGCTTGTTGTCGATGCACCAGATCCCGCCGATGTGCGGCGTGCGCTCGAAGCACGTAACCGGCAGACCCTTGTCCCGGAGTGCCTTGATGACCGGCAGGCCGCAGGAGCCTGCACCGATCACACACACGCTTGGCAGGGGCCTGCTCATGACAATACGCGCCGAGCCATTTCTTCTATGTTCCGAGCTTCATGAGCAGCAGGTCCTTTTCCGCCCAGATGCCGGCCAGCCAGGCCCGGAACCGCACGCGGAAAGCGGAGTCGTTCACGTAATCGCCCTGCGCCATCCATCCCTCGATCGCGCGCTTGCGGACGTCGACGACCACCCGTGCGAGCCGCCCGCAGCAAAGATCCCAGAGGGTGGGCGTCCGCGCCCGGTAGGCGATGGTGACGTCGAGCATCGAGTGCAGGATCCCGCCCATCGCGGACAGCACGAAGGAGATACCGCCGGCCCGCGGCAGCAGCAGATTGCGGTAAGGCGACGCGGTTTCCACGCGCTTGGCATCGGTGAATCTCGTGCCTTCGACGAAATTCATCACCGAGGTGGGTATTCGTCGGAACCGATCGCAGGCGCGGCGCGTGGCCTCGAGATCCTTGCCGCGGAGCTGCGGATTGCGGGCAAGGAACTCGGACGAATACCGGCGCATGAAGGGGAAATCGAGCGCCCACCAGGCGAGCCCGAGCAGCGGCACCCAGATCAGCTCGCGCTTCAGGAAGAACTTCAGGAACGGTATGCGGCGGTTGAAGACCGACTGCAGGACCAGGATATCGACCCAGGAGCGGTGATTCGACACCACCAGATACCACTGTCGCACCTCCAGTCCGTCGACTCCGGCGACGCTCATCGGCATCGAGCGCATCATCCTGAAGATCGCCCCGTTGCCCGCGATCCAGCACTCCGCAAGCACCGTAAGCACGTGGCTGGTCCATTGCCGCCACGCGGCGATGGGCACTACGAGCTTCAGCACTGCCACCAGCAGCAGCGGGACTACCCAGAAGACAAGATTGAGTCCCATCAGGGCGATCGTGGCCACACCTTTCAGCCGTGATCCCTCGCGTTCACTCACCACTGTGGGCCCCCGTTCCGACCAGCGCCGGATTATGCCTGCCTGCCCCGGAAGACACTTGCCTTGGCGCGATTCGGTGTGCTCTCTTGGCCGCCTCCTCTCTCCCCCGGACGCGGGTACAGCAATGACTCCACAGTTATCCGACATCGAGGCGCGCGTAATCGGCTGCCTGATCGAGAAGCAGATTGCGACCCCCGACCAGTATCCCCTCACACTCAACGCGCTGATCGCCGCCTGCAATCAGAAGAGCAATCGCGACCCGGTGCTCGCGCTCGCCGAGCTCGACGTGCAGGCCGCGCTCGCAGCGCTGACCCGCCGCGACCTGGTGCTCGAGAGATTCGGGCTCGGCAACCGCGTGCCCAAGTACCAGCAGCTCTTCTGCAACACGGAGTTCGGCTCGCTGCGATTCTCGCCGGTGCAGACGGCCATCGTCTGCGAGCTGCTGCTGCGGGGTCCGCAGACACCCGGCGAGCTGCGGACACGCGCCGCGCGACTGGCTGAGCCTGGAGACCCGAACGAGATCGAGACCGCACTCGAGGACCTGATGACCAGGTCCGAAGGGCCGTTTGTCGCCAGGCTGCCTCGCGAGCCGGGCCGTCGGGACTCGCGCTACATGCAGCTCTTCACCGGTGCGGAGCCTCCGGCAGCGACGGAGCCCGCGACCTCCGCACCGCCCGCCCGCGCATCCGGCGAAAGCCGCCTCGAGTCGCGGATCGAGGCGCTCGAGCAGACGGTGGCGGAACTGCGCCGCGAGCTCGAGGAGCTGCGCGGCACCGGCCGCGCTCAGTAACCCTTGCCGAGGTCGACCTCCGACAGCATGCGCTCGCCGGTGACGTAACGCCGCAGGTTCTCGCGGATGAGGGCGACGCGGGCGTCGAGCCCCAGTTCGGAGTCCGACGATACGTGCGGCGTAATGATGACGTTCTGCATCTTCCAGAGCGCGCTCGTGGCCGGCAGCGGCTCGGGATCCGTGACGTCGAGACCGGCTCCGGCGATGCGACCGCTCTCCAGCGCCGCGACCAGGTCTGCCTCAACCACGCTGCCGCCCCGACCGACGTTGAAGAAGTACGCGCCCGGTTTCGCCGCCGCGAAGAACTTAGCGTTGAAGATGCCCGTCGTCTGGGGCGTGAGCGGTGTCGTGTTGACGATGAAGTCCGCGTCCGCGGCCAGCTTGTGCAGCTCGTCGGGCAAGCCAACGTAGCTCACGAACTCCGGCCCCTCCCGGCCGCTCGCACGCGTCGCGGTGACGCGCATTCCGAGCGCATGGGCGCGGCGCGCGACCTCGGTGCCGATGCCTCCGAGGCCTACGACCAGCACGTTCTTGCCCTCGATGGTCACCATCCGCACCGAGGAGGGCGGCTCGTCGGTCCAGCGTCCCGCCGCGCGCTCCGGGATGAAGAACTGCAGCCCGCGCGCGAAGGCGAGCATCATCGCGACGACGTGCTCCGCCATCACCGGCCCGGCAACACGCTGCATGTTGGTGAGCAGCACCGCACGTTCGCGCAACGCGGGCACGGAGACACAGTCCTCGACCCCGGCCCAGAACACCTGCACCCACCTGATCCTGGGCCCCGCCGCGAGCACCTCTTCCGAGCAAAAGCCGATGACGGCGTCGACCTCAGCCGCGAGCCTGACCGCCTCCCCCTGGTTCGCTGCCGGTATCAGCTCGACCCCTGGCGCGGCCGACTGCAAAGTGGATAGCAGCTGCGGCGTCCGGTTCCAGACCAGCACCTTGCGCGGAGGCGCCCACCCAGCGCGCTCCCGAACCGGAGCCTTCGACTCCTCGAGCCCATAGCGCTTGACGAGCGAGACCTGCTCCTGTGTCTGGGTCGGCGGTGAGCTGGATTTGCCGTCTGCGTTGTCCGAAGCCTCGGTGGCGCTGCCGCCACTGACGCACATGGCTGCGGTCATCAACACTGCCAGCACGCGGGGTCTGGGAGTCATTACGCGGCCTCCGTTGCGATTCGAAATACACGCCCGGTGGCTCACACTGGCGGGCGTGGAACGACATTCTGCCCCAGCGCCGTGGACTTGTATCCGCGCTTTGGCACACCACCGCGTGCCCGTATGATTAGGTCGATGGATCACCGTGGTCCAGGGGGCACGGATAAATGAGTTACCTCGTCTGGAAGCTGTTGCACGTCCTCGGGGTCGTCCTGTTCGTAGGCAACATCACGACTGGGATCCTCTGGAAGGTGCACGCCGATCGAACGCGGAGCCCCGCGCTGATCGCGCATGCCTGCGCGGGCCTGACACGCAGCGATCGCTTTTTCACGATGCCGGGTGTCGCGCTGATCGTGATCGCCGGGATCGTCGCGGCGCTCACCGGGAACTTTCCGATTCTCGGCACGGGATGGATCTTCTGGTCGATCGCGCTGCTCACGATCTCCGGGCTCGCCTTCATGCTGCGCATCGCGCCGCTGCAGCGCCGGATGCACGCACTCGCGGCCGCCGGCGCGCAGGATGGTCAGCTCGACTGGCCGGCCTACGCGGTGGCGACCCGCTCCTGGAACGTCTGGGGGATGATCGCGTTGAGCGCCCCCCTCGTGGCGGTCGCACTGATGGTGCTGAAGCCCACGCTGCCTGGACTCTGACGCGAACGGCCAGGGAGGCCTCATGGATCGCCCCGACGACGTGCTGAGTTTCTGGTTCCCACCTGTGGCACAGGACGATCCGGCTGCCATGGCGCGTCAACTCGAGTGGTGGTTTCGCGGTGGCGCGGATGCCGAGATCACCCGGCGGTTCCGGCCGCTGCACGAAGAGGCGGCGCGCGGGCAGCTCGATGACTGGGCGGACGATCCGCGGTCCCGGCTCGCGCTCATTCTCGTGCTCGACCAGTTCTCACGCACGATCTACCGTGGCGATGCGCGGGCATATGCGTTCGACTCGAAGGCCCGGTCGCTGACGCGCGCCGGACTCGATGCGGGACACTATGCGGCACTGACATCTCCGTGGGAGAAGACGTTCTTCTTTCTCCCGCTTGGACACTCCGAGGATCTGCGGGATCTCGCACAGGCCGTCGAGCTGGCCGAGCAACTCGCGCGGGATGCGCCGCCCGATCAGCGCACGATGCTCGAGCACTCCGCGTCCCAGGCGCGCGGCCACCGTGACGTGGTCGCGCGTTTCGGGCGCCAGCCCCATCGCAATGCGGTGCTGGGACGGACTTCCACACCCGAGGAGATCGAATACCTCGCGCGCGGGGAGTTTGTCCACGAGCGGCCGCCGCCCCGGCAGGGCGACACCGCACGACTCTCATGACCGCGCAGCTGCTGGCCGTTCGTGACGACATCACCACCCTCGGCGTGGACGCGATTGTCAATGCGGCGAACGCCTCGCTGCTCGGCGGCGGCGGCGTCGATGGCGCCATCCATCGCGCAGCGGGACCGGAGCTGCTGCGTGAATGCCGCACGCTCGGCGGTTGTCAGACGGGTGATGCGAAGCTGACCGGCGGCTACCGACTGCCAGCCCGGTACGTCATCCACACGGTGGGGCCGGTCTGGCACGGCGGAGACGCGAACGAGGCTGAGCTGCTGGCCTCCTGTTACCGGCGTTCGCTCGAGGTCGCCGCCGCGAGCGGGATCGAAACGATCGCGTTCCCGTGCATCAGCACCGGTGTCTATGGCTACCCCGCCGAGCCAGCCGCGCGCATCGCCGTGGCAACCGCGCGCGAGACGTCTGCCGGGTTGCCATCGATCAGGGCGATCACCTTCTGCTGCTTCTCCGAGGCGGATCTGCGCATCTACGCTGCGTTGCTGGCCGGATCCCGAACCGAATGACAGCGCCATCAGGAAAGCCGATGACGATCGAACAGCGCAACCGCGAAACCGCGCTCGCGGTCATGAAAGCGATCAGCGAGGGCGATTCCGCGTCACTGTTCCGGATGTACGCGCCCAACGCGCGCTTCTGGCAGATCGGGAAGCACCTGAAGACCGCAGGCTGGCACGACATGGAGGCCACTGGACGCATGGCCGCCAAGGTTTTCGCGCGACTGGCGAGTCCGCCGAAGATGACGATCCTCTCGACGACCGCCGAGGACGATCGCGTGGCGATCGAGGCGGAGAGTCACGGCCGCCTCGTCGATGGGCGCCCGTACGAGAACCAGTACCATTTTCTGCTCCGTTTCGACGCGGACGGCAGGGTCGTCGAGTTCAAGGAGTATCTCGACACGCTGTACGTGTTCGAGACGCTCTTCGACGGCAAGACGGATCTGTAGACACCGGAACGCCGCAGGAGTCAGCCATGAAGGAGCTCGAAACCCGCGTCTTCGTAATCGCACCGCCCGCGGCGCTCGCGAAACTCCCCGGACCGGGTGGCGCCGCTTACGCAGAGCTCTTCGGGCACGGCTCGCTCTCGGTCGAGGTCTATGCACCGCGTGGCGAAGACAAGCAGGACCCGCACACCCGTGACGAGCTCTACGTCGTGATCTCGGGCCGTGGCGAGTTCCTCTATGGCGAGCGTCGCGCGCCCTTCGGGCCCGGCGACTTGATCTTCGTGCCGGCGCATCTGCCTCACCGCTTCGAGAACTTCACCGTCGACTTCGCCGCCTGGGTCGCTTTCTACGGCCCGGAAGGCGGCGAGCGGCCATGAGCAGCGGCATGGCAGCGGGCGAGATGCGGTCCATCCTCGTCGCGATCGCAATCGTCCCGACGGGCGCGTGCGACCGAAGCACAGCGCCCGGAAGCACCGCCGCCATCGGGCACACTCGTCGCCGACAGCGCGACGGACACACCGGCGACGACGTCGTCCTCGTTCACTGACCGCGTCTGGTTACGAGCGGATGCAGGCAGCGCACCCGCCGCGATGCAGGTGTACCTGAGCGACGGAACGCTGATCTCGGACTCCTGCTTCGAAACCTACGATCTGTCGAGCTGACGGCTCGAGGGCGAGAACTCGTCTGGAGCGAGGACGAGGATGCCTGCGGCAACCATCTTCGTCAAAGCCGGCACGCGATCCGCTTCAGGCCCCGGTCGTGCGGCGCCAATAACGATTGGCGCCGCACCGTTCCCGGCGTTGCTAAGCGGCGAGCGTACCCTTCGCCTTCGCGGTGTGAGTGGCGATTAAGTCCATAAGTGCGGGCGAGAGGCAGTCATAAGGCTCCAGCTTCAGCTCTCGCAGGCGCGCACGCACAGCGCCCATCTGATCGGGCTTCGTTCCCGATTCAATGATGGAGGAGACAAACGCCGCGAACTCAGGGGCAGCCCAACCTTTGTCCTGCGACAACTCGGTGTGGATAAAATCGAACCCGTAAAAGGGATGCCCCTTGTTCTCGATTCGGCCGTACATGTGCACGCCGCAGCCGGTGCAGGCATGCCGTTGAATTGGCGCCGAGGCGTCGACGGGCTTGAGCTTTTGGGCACCGTTCGTGACGTTGAGCTTGTCGCGCCCGACGACAGCCACCAGGGAGAACAATGCGCCTTGTGGCTTCCAGCACTTGGTGCAGCCGCAAACATGATTGAACGCGCAATTCCCCTGGATGCTCACCGTCACAGGGTTCTGAGAACACTTGCAGGTGAGGGTTCCCCCTTCGAAGCTCTCAGACCCAGCCTTGACTCCGTTATCCACTGCGGGATGGATCGAAATAGCCATAGCCTTTCCCCTTGCTGTAATTCACGCGTTGCTCAGAATTTCACGACACTGCGGATCGATTCACCCGCGTGCATTAGGTCGAAAGCGCGGTTGATGTCACCGAGCGGCATTGTGTGCGTGATCAGGTCATCGATGTTGATCTTTCCCTCCATGTACCAGTCGACGATCTTCGGCACATCAGTGCGGCCGCGCGCGCCTCCAAAGGCCGTGCCCTTCCACACCCTGCCGGTGACCAGCTGGAAGGGGCGCGTCTTGATCTCCTGTCCCGCGCCCGCCACACCTATGATTACCGAGACACCCCAGCCACGATGGCAGCATTCGAGTGCCTGGCGCATCAGATCGACGTTTCCCACACACTCGAAGCTGTAGTCGGCTCCGCCATCGGTAAGCCCGACGAGGTACTGGACCAGATCACCGCCTACTTCCTTCGGGTTCACGAAGTCGGTCATACCGAACTTGCCTGCAAGCGACTGGCGCCGGGGATTAATATCGACCCCGATGATCCTGTTTGCGCCCGCAAGCCTCGCACCCTGAATCACGTTGAGGCCGATGCCCCCAAGCCCGAACACGACTACGTTTGCGCCCGGCTCCACGCGCGCTGTGTTGATGACGGCACCGATTCCGGTGGTGACACCGCAGCCGATGTAGCAGATTTTTTCGAACGGAGCGTCCTCACGAACCTTGGCCACCGCGATCTCCGGCAGCACCGTAAAATTCGAGAACGTCGAGCATCCCATGTAGTGATGGATCTTCTCGCCGCCGATCGAGAAACGACTGGTCCCGTCCGGCATCACACCCTTGCCCTGAGTCGCACGAATTGACGTGCAAAGGTTGGTCTTGCGCGACAGGCAC
>DATJKD010000101.1:0-3610 GCA_035491795.1 Steroidobacteraceae bacterium
GATGTCGAACGAGCAATGGCACCAGGTCATCGAGACGAACCTGAACAGCCTGTTCCACGTCACCAAGCAGGTCATCGACGGGATGCTCGATCGCGGCTGGGGCCGGATCATCAACATCTCGTCGGTCAACGGCCAGAGGGGCCAGTTCGGCCAGACGAATTACTCGACCGCCAAGGCCGGAATCCACGGCTTCACGATGGCGCTCGCGCAGGAGGTGGCCGGTCGGGGAGTCACGGTCAACACCGTTTCGCCTGGCTACATCGGCACAGAGATGGTGCGCGCCGTGAAGCCGGAGATACTCGCCGGTATCGTGAACTCCATCCCGGTCAAGCGGCTGGGTGAGCCCGAGGAAATCGCCTCGATCGTCGCCTGGCTGGCTTCCGACGAAGCCGCGTTCGCCACGGGCGCCGATTTCTCGCTCAACGGCGGACTGCATATGGGTTGAGCAATGCCCTCCTTCGACATCGTCTCCGAAGTCAACCTCCACGAAGTCACCAACGCCGTCGACCAGGCGAGCCGCGAGGTGGCGCAGCGTTTCGACTTCAAGGGCACCGGGGCGAAGTTCGAGCCGCAGGGCCCGGTCGTGACGCTCGTCGCGCAAGCGGATTTCCAGCTCAAGCAGATGCTCGAGATCCTGAAACTCAAGCTCGCGAAACGCGGCGTCGACCTCACCTGCCTGAAGATCGACGAGCCAGTGATCACGGGTCAGACCGCGAAACAGGCGGTCACGCTGCGGCAGGGCGTCGATACCGAGCTCGGCAAGAAGATCCAGCGGCTCATCAAGGATTCCAAGCTCAAGGTCCAGGCCGCGATCCAGGACAAGCAGGTCCGCGTCTCGGGCAAGAATCGCGACGACCTTCAGTCGGCGATCGCGCTGGTGCGCAAGGGCGGCTTCGACATGCCGCTGCAGTACACCAACTTCCGCGACTAGCGGGGACACGAATGCGGCTCACCGCACCATGGGGCCGCACGATCCTGGTGTTGCTGTGCCTGGCGCAGGCGGCCACGGCCGCGGACTCGCCGCCGGAGCCGGCCGACCTGCTGATCCGCTCGGCGACGATCATCGACGTCCGCGATGGCAACCTGATCCCGGATCGCAGCATCGCCGTCCGCGGCCGCGAGATCGTCGCGGTCGGTCCGGGCGACCTCGGTCGGCGCTACTCGGCAGTGCGCATCGTCGACGCCGCGCACCGGTACGTGATGCCGGGTCTGTGGGACATGCACGTGCACTTCGGTGGCGGTACTGAGCTGGTCGCCGAGAACCAGGCGCTGCTGCCGCTCTACGTCGCGCACGGTGTAACCACCGTCCGTGACGCGGCCGCCGATCTCTCCGGGCACGTGCTCGCATGGCGCCGGGCAATCGCCGAGGGAGCCCTGCTCGGGCCCACGATTTTCACGTCGGGTCCGAAGCTCGAGGGCTATCGCCCGAGCTGGAGGGGCACGCTCGAGGTCGGCACCCCCGAGGAAGTCGCCTCGGCGCTCGAGCGGCTCCAGGCGATGCATGTCGACTTCGTCAAGATCACCGACAACACACTCAAACCGGAGACGTATCTCTTCGCGGTGCGGGAAGCCACGCGGCGCGGTTTACGCACTTCGGCTCACGTGCCGATGGCGCTCACGATCGAGCAGGTCATCTCGGCCGGACTCACCTCGATCGAGCACCTCGAGTACCTCCTCAAGGCGGGCTCCGTCGCCGAGACGCAGGTCGCGGCTGACTATGCCGCAGGACGCCTGACCTATGCCGAGTCAGCGCAGGCGCTGGCGGCGGGCTTCGACCGCGAGCGTGCCATGCGCGCGTACCGGGGACTCGCGGCCCGCGGGACATTCGTCACACCGACGCTGAACGGCAGTCGGATCATCGCGTACCTCGATCGCGACGATCACAGCCGCGACCCGTTTCTCGCGTACATCGGGCCGGGACTGCGGGCGACCTACGCCTGGCGGGTCGAGCGCGCGGCAAAGGACGATGCGGCGGCCATTGAGCGACGACATCGTCGCTATGAGCTGCTCGAGACGGTGCTGCCGATGCTGCAGGCCGCCGGGGTGAGCATCCTCGCCGGGACCGATGCCGGCTATCTCAACTCGTTCAACTATCCGGGGCTCGGCCTGCACGAGGAGCTCGCGCTGTTCGTCGCGTGCGGCCTGACACCGCTGCAGGCGCTGCAGGCGTCGTTACTCGCGGGACCCCGGTTCTTCGGACTGGAGCGGCGCTACGGGTCGATCGAGCCCGGCCGCGAGGCGGATCTGCTGCTGCTCGAGCGCAATCCGCTCGAAGACATACACGCGACACGCTCGATCGAGGGCGTGGTGCTGCACGGCCGCTATCTGGACCGCGCCGCGCTCGATCGCCTGCTTACCCCGGCACCGCCTGCGCCTCGCGCCGAGTCAGCGGCGCGATGATCCGGGCGGCGGTGACCACGCCCGTCAGGCGTAGGCCTTGCTCATGATGCGCAGCCGGTAGCGCTGCATGCGCAGCCTGTGCTCGATCTCTCGCAGACGGGAACGGAAGCTGGCTTCCTCCCATTTCTGCAGCAGACGCCGCTTGCGGTCGCCGACCCATTCATCGCGGACGCGAGCCCACTCCTCGAGTGCCTTGCGGAAAGCCGCCGCTTCCTCGCCGACGCGCACCTTCAGCCGCTCGAAGTGCTCGTCCTGTGGGTGAGCACGCTTCTTCTCCATCGCGCGCTCCATGCGCTTGAACTGCATGGCGAGCTGCGCACGCTGGATCCACATGTCCGGAACGCGCTTCAGGTCGCTCGTAAGCCCCACCCAGGAGAGGACGGAAATCAACCACTTGCTCGGGTCGTACTGCCACCAGCGAACGCCATTGCGGTAGTCGTTCTGGAAGATGTGGTGGAAGTTGTGGTACCCCTCGCCATAGGTGATCAGCGCGAGCGCCCCGTTGTCCCGTGCCGAGTTCTCGTCCGTATACGGCTGCGAACCCCACATGTGCGCCAGAGAATTGATGAAGAAGGTGAAGTGGTGATTGACCACGAGCCGCAGGAGGCCCGCGAGCAGGAAGACGCCGATCGGGTCGCCCACCGCAAGACCGATGGCTAGCGGCATGGCGAAATTGAGTCCAACCGCGAGCGGCACGTAGAAGCGGTGCTGGAACATCACCATCGGGTCGCGCTCGAGGTCCTTCGCATTGGTGAAATCAGGCTCGCCGCTCGGGTAGTTCCGCAGGATCCAGCCGATGTGGGAGAACCAGAAACCGCGCTTCGCGCTGTATGGGTCGCGATCGACGTCGTCGACGAAGCGATGGTGCATGCGGTGCTGCGACGCCCAGATGAGGACGCTGTTCTGCAGCGCCATCGTGCCGAAGATCATATAGATCAGCCGCACCAACCAGTGCGCCTGGTAGGTGCGATGCGCCCAGAGGCGGTGGTAGCCAGAGGTGATCGACATTCCCGTCGCCGCGAGGATCAGCACAAAGGAAACCCAGGCGCTCAGGCTGTAGCCGTGCGCGAACCCGTACCACGGGACGAAAATCAGTGCGGCCAGCGGCGTGATCGTGAAGACTATGGCCGTGACCCAGTTTACGGGCGCGTGTTCGACGCGCCCGGACATAACATTGTCCATCGTTGGCTTACCGCACCGGTTGGGGTTG
>DATJKD010000102.1:0-24265 GCA_035491795.1 Steroidobacteraceae bacterium
CGCCTGGGTTTGCGACGTGGACCACGTGATGAAACAAACGGCTCAACGGCCCGGCGAACACCCTGGTAAACAAAACAGCACCTGATGCTGCGGGCTTTTTTGAGGATCGCCGGGCGCGGCTCTCATCGAGGAGCGGGGACCAGCCTCCCCATCATGACTCCGGATAGATTTGCGCAACCCCCCCCTTGTTTCAAAACCGACCACGTTGCAATTACCGGGCTGACCATAGATTTTTGTTTGTGCGGTAGTCGCCTTCGATCCTCGTCACGGGCCGCACTGACACGGCCGACGGGGGTGCGGGAACCGGCCGCGCTCGTCGCCACGAATTTGTGGTGTAGAGGCCCAGAAAGTGAAATGCGCCTAGCTGCTCGAGAGCCGACATCGCGAGTTCAATTCATCGGTCGGTTCTAGACCACCGCGATTGGCGGACGCGCTGACGGCCATCTCCGCGCAAGTCCACGACGACGGGCAGAAACAAAGAACCCTGCGCGTGGCGCGGGGGGTTGGAAACCGCTGCCCACGGTTTCAGTCCTTGCTGGTAGCGGAAGACGATGCTGGAGATCTCACGGTAGCTCAGGATTGGCCGACAACGACTTCGCTGATCTGAATGATCGGCGTTTGATCCGTGTAGTTGGGAATGTCGGCCATGATTTCCTGCGCGTGAGGACCAAAGCCGGTCTGAAAGGCCTCTACCGAGTCACAGAAGATGTGGCACATGGCTATATAGGTGGCAGGCTGGCCTGGCCCGCCACCAGCCAACCCTCTGTCCACCGTGTAGAACTTGCAGCTTTCTCCCATCCGAGCCTGCACGAGCGGCATGTGTCTGTCTCGGTAGTACGCATGGTCGAACCGAGCGTTCGGCTTGTTCGCGTACATCACGCTTACCTTGATCATCGGGGTGCCTCCTGTGATGAGTCACTGGCTCGGGAAGTCCGATCGTGCACGAGAAACGGCTCGCGGTTTTCAACAGAATAGACCCTGACCAGCCCTTCGCGAAAGGCAGCTCTCTGGTAGCCAAGCAGGCCCTCGAATGACCGGAACTGGTCAGCATAGCGGCACGACGGAGCGCGGCGTACGCTTCAGCCGCAAAAATCAGCGGGAGAGGGTCATGCGAGCGACTCACTTATCTGTGTTGGCCGCATTCGGGTCGGCCTGGATTCTTGCGGGCTGCGCCGCGATGGAATCGGCACCTGTGGCTGCCCCGGCACCAGCGCGCATCATCGTACTCTACGATGCCTTCGGTAAAGATGCGACGATGACCAAGGGCTGGGGTTACGCCGCCTTGGTCGAGATCAGCGGCAAGCGCATTCTGTTTGATACGGGCGACGACCCCCAGATTCTTGCAAAGAACGCCAAGGCCAAAGGTGTCGACCTCACGAGGCTTGACTTCATCGTCTTGTCACACCGCCACAGCGACCACGTGGGCGGATTTTCGTTTCTGCGAAGTGTGAATCCGAAGGTCAAGATTTATGCACCCAAGGAGACCTTTGGTGTCTTTGGGTCCGACTTGCCCAGCACTTTTTATCGCAAGGACGATTCGCTCCCGGCCGAGATGCGTTACTACAGCGGCATGCCACCCGAGACGATGAAATTCGGCACAGCCTTTCCTGGCGCCAACATTCAGTTGATCGACAAGACCACCGAAGTGGCACCGGGCATTACCCTGATTGCCTTGGTATCCGATGCGCCCGGAACCAAGGAATTAAAGGAGTTGTCGTTGGCGATCAACACCCCGGACGGCCTCGTGCTGGTAGTTGGCTGTGCACATCCCGGAATTGAGGCCATCGTTGGCGAAGCAGCCAGGACCAATCCGCACATCCACTTCATCGCTGGAGGACTTCACCTGGTCGTGGCCCAAGACGCCGCTATCGAGAGAGTAGCCACCGCCCTGCATGATACCTACAACGTCGATTACATCGCTCCGGGTCACTGCACCGGCGAACCAGCTTTCGCCGCAATGCGAAAGCTGTTCGGTGACAGGTATCTCTATGCCGGATTGGGAACGACGCTGGGCGTGGGCGCGAACCCGCGCGCCGACTCCGATGCAAGAGCTTCGAATATCCTGAGCGACGAGTTGCGCTAACCGCGAGTGCTGAGCGTCAGGAGCGTCCGTTCTTGAAAACTCATCCTGCGGGGTGGACTGACCGCTACTGGCCCAACTGAGACTGGCAAGGCCAATTAGGATCTCACACTGGCTGCCACATCAAGACCGGGCTGGGGCAAATAAGCGCAGATTTACATGTCCGCAGCTGGCTCGCCAAAGATTCCGAAAGTCCGCCTGCGACGGACCGGGGCGACGGTGTGCAAAGTAATGAGCAACCTTACTCAGTTGCTATAGCCAATTGGTTTAAGGGTAAGACATTCGGGCGCGCCTGATGAGCGTCAAAGCCAACGCGCTGGTGCTGGGTGTCATGCTGCGTTGGTGGCGAGGAGGAACAGCGATTCACCGCCGCTACGGCCCCTACGCCTGCCCCGACATGCCGCGCTGACGAGCGTCTGCATGCGACTGCTGCTCACCCAATGAGAACGCCGGAGAGCATCGCTCTCCGGCGTTCGTTGCGGGATCGGGGTCCCGTTGTGTTGGCCCGAACTCAGGCCTTGCGCTTGACGGGCTCCCGCGTGGTGTCGTCGTCGGTGTAGCCACCGTACTTGCCTTCGTACTGGCCTTCCCAACCCTTCACCTGGCGCTCGGCTTCCTCGCGCGTGATGCCGTACGCTTCCTGGATCCGGCCAACGAGGATGTCGCGATTGCCCTTGATGACGTCGAGCTGATCGTCAGTGAGCTTGCCCCACTGCTTCTTCACCCCGCCCTTGACCTGATTCCAGTTTCCTTTGACCTGTTCCCAATTCATGTGAAATCTCCTCATACCTATGAATCACCGGCATGCCGGTCCTGGGGAGATAGGTGCAAGCACCATGCCAGCCGGACTCGTCGGCGATATCCCTCCGGGATCGCGAATGTCGCCGCGATCCAGGATGTAGCATTTACGTGTCGCGGGTAGGATCTACTCGCGCGATCAAAGTGAGCGCGCGATGATTTCCTTGAGCACTTCGTTTGCGCCGCCATAGATGCGCTGCACGCGCGCATCCACGTAGAGTTGCGAGATCGGGTACTCCTTCATGTACCCGTAGCCGCCGAAGAGCTGCAGACATTCGTCGGCGACCTTGCTCTGCAGGTCCGTGAGCCACCATTTCGCCATCGAGGCGTCGACGGTGTCGAGCTGTCCGTCCTTGAGCTTCAGGATGCAGTCGTCGATGAAAACCCGGGCGACGTGCACCCACGTCCGAACCTCGGCGAGCTTGAAGCGTGTGTTCTGCATCTCGAGCAACGCCTTGCCGAAGGCCTTGCGGTGCCGCGCATAGTCGACGGTGAGCTCGAGCGCGTACTCCATCGCCGCCACGCCGCCGATCGCGAGCAGCGTGCGCTCGTAGGGCAGATCGTCCATCAGCTGCGCGAATCCCTGGCCCTCGACTCCGCCCAGCAGGCAATCGGCGGGGACGCGCACGTCGTCGAAGAAAAGCTCGGCCGTGTCCCAGCCGTTCTGACCGATCTTGTCGAGCACGCGCCCGACACGATAACCCGGCTGATCGCGCGTCTCGACCATGATGATCGAGATGCCCTTGGCGCGCTGTCCGGGATCGGTCTTGGCCACCACGGCGACGAGCCCGGCGTGATAGCCGTTCGAGATGAAGGTTTTCGAGCCCTTGATGACGTAGTGTCCGTCGTCGTGGTGCGCGCGCGTCTTGACCGCCTGCAGATCGGAGCCCGCGCCCGCCTCGGTCATCGCGATCGCGCCGACCAGCTCGCCGCTGGCCATCCGCGGCAGCCAGCGCTTCCTCTGTTCCTCGGTGCCGTAGTTGAGCAGGTAGTGCGCGACGATGCTGTGCACCGAGTGACCGAGGCTGGTTATGCCGCGACGGCCGAGCTCCTCGACCACGATCGCCTCATGACGAACGTCGCCGCCGACCCCACCGTAGCGGTCAGGAATGTCGGTGCACAGGAGGCCAACCTCGCCGGCCTTGTTCCACAGCTCGCGGTCGACGTGGTGCTGCTCTCGGAAGCGCGCATCGTGCGGCAGGATCTCGCTCTCGACGAAGCGACGCGCCGCATCCCGGAACAGATCGAGTTCATCGTCCATCCACGGCGATCGATAGTCGGCCATGCGTGCCGCCTCAGCCGTAGCCCATGACGGCCTTCACCTCGAGAAACTCCTCCAGCCCGAATGCGCCCCACTCGCGGCCAAGGCCGGATTGCTTGTAGCCGCCGAACGGCGCGGCGGTGTCGAGCCCCTGCCCGTTGAGGTGAACGTTCCCGGCCCGGATGCGACGCGCCACAGCGCGCGCGTGCTCCAGATCGCCCGACGACACGTAGCCCGACAATCCGTACGGCGTGTCGTTCGCGATGCGGATTGCCTCGTCTTCGTCGGTGTAGGGCAGTATGCAAAGCACGGGACCGAAGATCTCCTCGCGCGCGACGGTCATGTTGTTCGTCACGCCGCTGAAGATCGTCGGTCGCGTAAAGAATCCGCGGCTCAGCCCTTCCGGGCGCCCCGGGCCACCGGCGATCACGCGCGCGCCCTCCTTGACTCCGGTCTCGATCAGTGCCTGCACCCTGCGCCACTGGGCACCGCTCGCCTGCGGACCCATGGTTGTGGCCGGGTCGAGCGGATCGCCCACCTTGACCTTGGCGAGCGCAGACAACGCAACCTGCTCGACCTCCGGCGTGCGCAGCGACGGAACCAGCAGCCGCGACGGCGCGTTGCAGCTCTGGCCGGTGTTCAACATCATCGTCGCGACGCCATGAGTGACCGCCTTACGGAAGTCCGCATCGTCGAGCAGTATGTTGGGTGATTTGCCGCCGAGCTCGAGCGCGACCTTCTTGACCGTGTCGGCCGCCGCCTTGTCCACGAGGATTCCGGCGCGCGTGGAGCCGGTAAAGGAGATCATGTCGATCCCGGGGTGACCGGCGAGCCCGGCACCGACCGTCGGCCCGTCACCGTTGACCAGATTGAAGACGCCTTTCGGCACGCCCGCCTCGTGCAGGATTTCGGCGATCACCAGCGCCGAGAGCGGTGCCATCTCGCTTGGCTTCAGAACCATGGTGCAGCCGGCCGCAAGCGCCGGTGCAACCTTGCAGGCAATCTGGTTTGCCGGCCAGTTCCAGGGCGTGATCATCCCGATGACGCCGATCGGCTCGCGCACGATGCGAGTCGCTCCCTGGGCGCGCTCGAACTCGAAGGCGGCGAGGACGTCCATCGCGACCTTGAAATGGCCCACCGCCGACGGCGCCTGCATCGGTCGCGACACTGTCGCGAGCGGCGCACCCATCTCCTCCGTGATTGCTTGCGCCAGGTCGTCCATCCGGTGCTTGCACGCGTCCACGATCCGCCCGAGCACGGCGATCCGCTCCTCACGACTGGTCCGCGACCAGCCGTCGAACGCCTGTCGCGCCGCCGCGACGGCGCGATCGACGTCGGTGCGGTCGCCGAGCGAGATCACCGCAACGACCGCCTCGGTCGCGGGATTTACGACTTCGAACGATCGCGCCGCCGCCGGGCCGATCCACGCGCCGTCTATGTAGAACCTGCGATACTCCCTCATTCGAGCGCCCCGTATGTCCATCCACCCCAGAACAGCGACGAGAATAACGTAGGTGGCCGACCTCAGCATCCCCGATCGCCCGAAGGCGCGTTCGCTCCGGCCGCTGCGCGCGCTCTGGCCGTATTTAAGGCGCTATCGCGGCACGATCCTGCTTGCGCTGCTCGCATTGCTGACGGCCTCTGCCGCGATGCTCGCGCTGCCGGTCGCCCTCCGATACCTGATCGACGAGGGCATGAGCACCGGCAGCACTGAGACAGTCAACCGGTACTTCATCGCGTTTCTTGCCGCCGCGGGCGCCTTCGGCATCTTTGCCGCGTTGCGCTTCTATCTGGTCACCTGGCTCGGCGAGCGCGTAATCGCCGACCTGCGATCCGACGTCTATTCGCGCGTCATCCGCATGGACCCGACGTTCTTCGAAGTCACCCGCACGGGAGAGGTGTTGTCGCGGCTCACGGCCGACACGACACTGGTGCAATCCATCGCGGGTGTAAATCTCTCGATCACCTTGCGCTCGACGATCACGATCATCGGCAGCCTGGTCATGCTCGCGATCACGAGCCTGAAACTCACCGGTCTCATCCTCGTGCTGATCCCGCTCATCCTCGGGCCGCTGGTGACCCTCGGGCGGCGCGTCCGCCGGCTGTCGCGCACTTCTCAGGACCGGATCGCGGATACGAGCGGGCTCGCGGGTGAGTCGCTCAACGCGATCCAGACGGTACAGGCGTTCACGCTAGAGGACGCGCACGCGCACCGCTTCGGTCAGGCCGTCGAGGATTCCTTCCGTGCGGCGGTCCGTCGCACACGCGTTCGGGCGATGCTGACCGCCGCTGTCACCGCGCTGGCATTCGGCGGCGTGACCTGGGTGCTCTGGGTCGGCGCACACTCGGTCCTGCGCGGCGAGATGAGCAGCGGACAGCTGAGCCAGTTCCTGATGTACGCCGTGTACGTCGCCGTCGCCGCGGCGTCGCTCTCGGAGATGTGGGGCGAGATCCAACGCGCGGCCGGCGCGATGGAGCGGCTCGTCGAGCTCAAGAACGCCTCCCCCGCCATCGTGGCGCCAGCGAACCCCGTGGCCCTGCCAGAAACCGGCCGGGGCGCGATTCGCTTCGAGCACGTGTCCTTCCGTTACCCGTCGCGGCCCGAGACCGCTGCGCTGGACAATTTTGATCTTTCGATTGCGCCTGGCGAGACCGTCGCTTTCGTCGGACCGTCCGGCGCCGGCAAGAGCACGACTTTTCAGCTCCTGCTGCGCTTCTATGATCCGGCGGCGGGTCGCGTGCTCGTCGACGGTGTCGACATCTCGCGCGCCGATCCGCGCGCGCTCCGCCAGCGGATCGGGCTCGTGCCGCAGGAAACGATGCTGTTCGCCGCGAGCGCAAGGGAGAACATCCGCTATGGCCGGCGCGGCGCGACCGACGCGGAGGTCGAGGCGGCGGCGGTCGCCGCCGCAGCCGACGAGTTTATTCGGCGGCTCCCGGACGGCCACGACACGTTCCTCGGCGAACGCGGCACGCGACTCTCAGGGGGTCAGCGTCAGCGAATCGCGATCGCGCGCGCGATCCTGCGCGACCCGCCGATCCTGCTGCTCGACGAGGCAACGAGCGCGCTCGATGCGGAGAGCGAGCGACTGGTGCAGCAGGCGCTCGAGCGGCTGATGCGCGACCGCACGACCATCGTCATCGCGCACCGGCTCGCGACGGTGCTCAAGGCCGATCGCATCGTGGTCATGGACCACGGGCGTATCGTCGCGGTCGGCTCGCACGGCGAGCTCGTGCGGAGCAACGCGCTCTACGCACATCTCGCTGCGCTGCAGTTCACCGACGGCGGCGCCGCAGCGGCGCCCGCCGCATGAGGTCGCACGGATGAGCGACGATCTCCCGCTCGGGCGCCCGGTGCCCGGCTGGACTGCTCGACCACGCCCGCCGCGGGCGGCGATGCGGGGACGGTTCTGCCGGCTCGAGCCGCTGTCTGCCGAGCGTCACGCGGACTCGCTCTTCGATGCGAACGCCCTCGACCGCGAGGAGCGCATGTGGACATACCTGCTCCGAGGCCCTTACGGGAGTCGCGCCGAGTACCGCGCCTACCTGGAGAAGTGCTCGGCGAGCGAGGACCCGCTCTTCTTCGCGATCGTCGATGCTGGTCTCGAGCGCGCGACCGGGCTGGGGTCGTATCTCCGGATCGAGCCCGCGCACGGCGTCATCGAGGTGGGGCACCTGGCGTTCTCGCCGCTGCTGCAGCGCACCGCCGCGGCGACCGAGGCGCTGTACCTGATGATGCGGCAGGTCTTCGAGCTCGGCTATCGGCGCTACGAATGGAAGTGCGACGCGTTGAATGCACGCTCGTGTCGCGCCGCGGAGCGACTCGGGTTCACCTTCGAGGGGATCTTTCGCCAGGCGGTCGTCTACAAGGGGCGCAACCGCGACACGGCGTGGTACGCCATCATTGACAGCGACTGGCCGGCGATCGATGCCGAGTTCCGACGCTGGCTTGCTCCCGATAACTTCGATTCAAGAGGTGTCCAGCGTACGCCGCTTCAGAACGGCGTTCCGAAGACGAGCCGGTAGACCGAGAGATCGTCGCCGAAGCGATAGCCGAGCCCGATCCGCGGCAGAGGAATGCGCCACAGCCGCAGCGGCTCGGTTGCCCCGAAGGTGACGCCGAGCTCGAAGTGCGCGTCGCCTCGCTCACCCTCCTCGCCGTTCAAGGGGCTGTCCGGTTTATCGACGAACAGGTCGCTGAAGCCGTACACGAGGTAGTCCGCGCGCCGGCCGTAGCCCGCGACATCGAAGGGCCGGCGAGCCGTCACCCCGAGGCGAAGGCGTGTGAAATCGTCGCTGCGGTCGAGCGAGCGCTGGTCGACGCTCGTGTAGAGAAGCTCGTCATAGAGCTGCCAGCTCGTGCCGCGAGCAGTCAGGTCGTACAGGCTGCGCAGCCCCGCGGCGTAGATACGCTGATCGAGATCGCTGCTGCGGTCGCGCGCGACCCCCGCCTCGACAAATGGCTCGAGTCGCCAGCGTGGCGAGAGCATGACCTCGAGCACGAGTCCGGGCACGAAGCTCAGCGAGTCGAGGGACTCCGGCAGACCGGTGTGGACGACATCGACGGGCTCGAAGTCGAGGAAGCCCAGGGTCACCGGCAAAGTCAGCCTCGGGCGAACGCGTGCATCGGCCGCGTGATCGAACTCGTAACCAAACGGCAGCTTGTATACCTGCAGCGTGCGCCCCGACATGGAGTAGACGCCGGAGCCGAGCTGAGACGCGAAGCCGAAATCGATCACCTCCTGCTCGGAGCTACTGAGCAGCGCCTGCGCGTAGGCGGCGAAGCTCGGAAAAAAGATGAGAAGGAAGGCCGCCGCGGTTCGCATTGGTGCATTCGAGACTACACGAAGCGCCCCGGTGGATGCTTGCCGCGTCGTGCACCACCCCTTAGGCTGGCGACCCTCAAGTGAGGAACAAGCGAGTGATACAGAACAGCTGCTCATGGCCGCGCCGGACCGTGCTCGTCGCGGCGTGGATCTGCGCCTCCTCGGGCGCAGCACCCGCCGCGGACGACGGCGAGGCGGCGTTTCGCGAACTGTACCGTGAGCTGGTCGAGATCAACACGACCCTGTCCGAGGGCAGCTGCACCGCTGCGGCAGAAGCGATGGCCGCTCGCCTGCGGGGTGCAGGCCTCCCGGCGGACGCCATCGAGGTGCTCGTGCCCGCCGATCAGCCAAAGGACGGCAACCTGGTCGCGAGACTCGAGGGCCGCGAACCGGGGCTGGACCCGATTCTTCTGCTCGCGCACATCGACGTCGTCGAGGCGAAGCGCGCGGACTGGGAACGCGACCCGTTCAAGCTGGTCGAGGAGAACGGTTTTTTCTACGCGCGTGGCGCGAGCGACGACAAGGCGCCGCGATCTTCACCGACAGCCTGATTCGCTACCGCAAGGAAGGTTTCCGTCCGCTCCGGACCATCACCCTCGCCCTCACCTGCGGTGAGGAGACCTCGCGGATTCACAACGGCGTCATCTGGCTGCTCGAGAACCGCCCCGAGCTCCTTCGCGCGAAGTTCGCGCTCAACGAGGGCGCGAGCGGCCTGCTGGATGAAAACGACCGTCCGGTCGAGCTCGGAATTCAGGCGGGCGAGAAGGTCTACCAGGACTTCACGCTGGAGACTGCGAACGTGGGGGGACACAGCGCGCGGCCGGAGCGGGTCAACGCGATCAACCAGCTGGCGGCCGCGCTCTCGAGGATCGCTTCCTACCAGTTTCCGATCGAGCTCAACTCCACGACCCGCGCGTACTTCGAGCATCAGGCGGCGACGGCGCCGCCCGAGCTGGCAGCCGACGTCCGTGCGATCCTCGCGAATCCGCCGTCCGAGGAGGCCGCAGAACGCATCTGGTTACGCAACCCGAACTGGAACGGCACGTTGCGGACGACTTGTGTCGCGACCAAGATCGAAGGCGGGCATGCGGAGAACGCCCTCCCGCAGCGGGCAAAGGCGAACGTCAACTGCCGGATCCTCCCCGGTACGACGATCGAGGCGGTGCAGGAGCAGCTCACGCGGCTCGTCGCGGACCCCGGCGTCAGGATCTCATTGCAGGGCGATCGTGGCATCACGGCGCCGGTCCCGCCGCTGACCTCGCAAGTGGTCGACCCGGCGACGCGCGTCGCCGCGCGGATCTGGCCCGGCGTGCCGCTCGTCCCGACCCTGACTCCGGGCGCGACCGACGGGCGGCTGCTCAATGCCGCGGGCATGCCGACCTACGGTCTCTCGGGCCTCTTCTACGATGCGGAGGGCAGCCGCGCCCACGGACGCAACGAGCGCATACGCGTCAAGTCGCTGTTCGACGGCCGGCGCTTTCTGCACGAAGTGGTAAAGATCTACGCCGACGCCCCGGACTGACGCCGGACGCCGCGGGCTCAGACGGCGCGGATCGGCGAGTCGATGGTGCGTTCGTTGCGGACGTTGCCGGTGTTGAGCGTGCTCGCGGGCTCGAAGAGCAGCACGTGCACTTCCTCTTCCGCCACCGGCAGATGCTCGACGCCACGCGGTACAATCAGAAACTCGCCCGGGCCGATCGCAATGTCGCGGTCGCGTAGCCGCATCCGGAGCCGCCCCTGGACCACGAGGAAGAGCTCGTCCTCTTCCTCGTGGTGATGCCAGACGAACTCACCCTTGAGCTTGACGAGCTTGACGTGCTGGCCATTGAGCTCGCCGACGATGCGCGGGCTCCACGGCTCCGAGAAGCGGGTGAGCTGCTCTGCGATGTTGACCTTGTCCACGCTCACTCCCTGCCGCCAGGCGTTTCATGGACGACCGCTCTGGAGCGTGTTCAGGATCCAGAGCGCGAGCGCCGCGGACAATTGTATGGCAGCGAATTCCATGTCGGGTCCTCTCTTGCGCCGTTTGTGGCGCAGCGGATGATCGGCGCGCTCTGTTGCTGCGCCGCGTCAAGCGCCTGACGGAGTGATGAATTCATCCTCGAGCGAGCGCTGCGTCGCGCCCGGCGCCGGAGCAGGCCATGGCGTCACGAACCCGTCACGGGTATGGTCGAGAAATGTCTACATCTCTCGACTGCGCCGAGTCGGCGCGGCGCGCCGTAACTGTTCTGCTGGTCGGCGCGCTGCTCGGCCTCGGATCGACGACGGTGCCCGCCGAGACGCTGCTCGTGGTGCGCAAGTCTGCAGGCGCCGTCGACTTCGTGGATCCGGGTTCGGGCCTCACGCTTTCGAGCGTAGCGGTCGGTTTCGCGCCTCACGAGATCAGCCGCTCACCCGACGGGCGCCTCGCCGCCGTGTCCAACTACGGCACGCGCGAGGAGCCCGGCGCGACCCTGAGCATCCTCGACCTCGAGCATCCTCGAGAGCTCCGCCGCATCGAGCTCGGTGCCTGGCGGAGGCCGCACGGAGTCGTGTGGTTCGAGCAGGATCGTATCGCCGTGACCACGGAGGAGCCTGCCGCGCTGCTCATCGTCGATCCACGCGCAGCACGAGTGATGAGGCAGATGCCCACCGAGCAGGCCGGCTCGCACATGGTCGCGGTGATATCCGACCCGTTGCACGCCTTCGTCACCAACCGCATAGCCGGCACGACCACCGTCATCGACCTGGCAAGCGGTCGCAAGCTCGCCGATGCGCCAACCGGCGCCGGTTCGGAAGCGATCGCGGTGACGCGCGACGGTCGCGAGGTCTGGGTGGCTGCGCGCGAGGCAGGTACGATCACGGTGCTCGACGTGCAAACGAATGGAGTGCTTGCCACCCTCACGGTGCCGGGCCAACCCATCCGTATCGTGATGACACCGACCGGGACCGCGCTCGTGAGTTGTGCGGGATCGGGCGAGGTCGTCGCGTTCGACGCGCGAAACCGCCGGCAGACGGGGCGCGTAACGCTCGACGTCCAGCTCCCGGCGGGTTCAGGCGCGCGTGCGGGAGGTGCGTCCGCAACCGGTGCGGTGCCGGTCGGTATCTCGATTGCCCGTGACGGCACGGTCTTTGTCGCTGCCACGCGGGCCGACAAGGTCGTGGCTCTTGCCCTGCCCGCCTTGACCGTGACGCGCACCATCGACGTTCCGGGCGAGCCCGACGGCATGGCGCTCACGCCGATCATGCCGCAGGCGGTCTGTCACGCTTGCGAGGCGCCCGCCGATCCCTATGCGCCCGGTGAGGCCGATTGAGACCGGTAAGATGCGCGCCAGTGAGAATCCCTTGATTTCCTGAAGGAAGCAGACTCATGCGAACGATCGTTGCACTTGCCGCCACCGGCCTCGCCGGATACCTGATCTCCACTGCACAGGCGCAGACGGACCCGACCCGAGAATCGACGCCCGCCACGCCGCTGTCGACGACGCTTGGCCTGGTCGTGTTCCCGGCGAAGAGCCAGACCAGAGACCAGCAGGCGACAGACGAGACCGAGTGCTACGCCTGGTCGAAGCAGCAGACCGGAGTCGATCCATTCGCGGCTCCGACTCAGGCGCCGACCACCGCTCAGGCAGAGCCCGTGCCAGCCTCCGAGTCGAAGCACGGCGGCGAGCGCCTGCGGGGTGCGGCGCGGGGCGCCGCTGCCGGCGCCGTGGTCGGCGAGATCGCCAACGACGATGCGAGCGAGGGCGCCGCCATCGGCGCGACTGTCGGAGTCGTCAAGGGCGGTCGTGAGCAGCGGCAGGCGCAGGCCCAGGCCAAAGAGGACGCGGCCGCGCAACAGCAAGCGGCCACGGCCCAGACGGAGCAGGCCGCCGCGGATCAGAAGGCGATGTTCAACAAGGGATTTGCAGCGTGCCTCGAGGCGCGCGGTTACACCGTCAAGTAGTCGCGACCTCCAGCCGGCCCTCGATGCAGTTTCCATAGAGCCGCTCGAAGTCGCGCTCGGTCATCCGCCGCGGGTTGCCGGCGGTCGAGGGATCGTTGAGTGCCTGCGGGGCGAATTCCGCCGCGTGCTCGCTGCGCACGCCCAGACCCGCAAGCGTGTTCGGTATGCCGATCTGCTCGCGCAACTCGAGCAACCAGCGACGCACGCCGGCGTATGAACGTTCGGAGAGGCTCATCCAGGCTGCGAGCCGAGCCATCTTGTCCTCGATCTCCGCGCGGTTCCATTCGAGGACGTACGGCATCACCACGGCATTGGTGAGCCCGTGATGTGTGTTCAAGTTCGCCGAGCACGGGTGGCTCAGGCTGTGCATCGCGCCGAGCCCCTTCTGAAACGCGGTGGCGCCCATCGCCGAGGCGACCAGCATGTACGAGCGCGCCTCGAGATTCGTGCCGTCACGTACCGCGACCGGCAGCCAGTCCTTGATCAACCGGATCCCCTCGACCGCGATGCCTTCCGCCATCGGGTGGAAGTACGGTGAGCAGTAGGCCTCGAGGTTATGCGAGAGCGCGTCCATGCCGACCGCCGCGGTCACCTTCGGTGGCAGCCCGATTGTGAGCTCCGGATCCTCGATCACGAGCGCAGGAAGCATCTTCGGGTGAAAGATGATTTTCTTGGTGTGATCGCGCACATCGGTGATGACCGAGGCGCGGCCGACCTCGGAACCGGTTCCAGCCGTGGTGGGCACTGCGACGACGGGTGCCATGCCCTCGGTCCGCACACGCGTGTACCAGTCATCGCGGTCCTCGAAATCCCAGATCGACCGGTCCTGCCCGACCATGAGCGCGATGGCCTTCGCGGCGTCGAGCGCGCTGCCACCGCCGAACGCGATGACGCCGTCGTGCTGCCCGCTGCGATACACGGCGACGCCGCCGCTGACGTTGGCTTCGACCGGGTTGCCCTGCACGTCGGCGTAGACCTCGCAGGCGAGCCCCGCGCGCCGGCACGATTCCATCGCGGAGCCGATCATCGGCAGCGCGGCGAGGCCCGGATCGGTCACGAGCAGCGGACGCTGCATGCCAAGGGCGCGGCAGGCATCTGGGAGCTCGGCGATGCGGCCGGCGCCAAAGCGGATCGAAGTCGGGTAGTTCCAGTTTCCGCGCAGTTTCTTCGCCATCTCAGGTCCTGGTGCGAAGGTGGAACGATTTCGGCCGCGTCAGGTGCTCGTAGCCGATCGTCGAGAGCGTGCAGCCTCGTCCCGAGTCCTTGACGCCGACCCAGGCGAGCGCGGGATCGAGATAGTCGCACCGGTTCATGAACCAGGTTCCAACCTGGACCTGGTTGCCGATCGCGAGCGCTGCCGCCTCATCGCCGGTCCAGATCGCCGCCGTCAGTCCGAACTTGCTATCGTTGATGAGCGTGACCGCGGCCTCGTCGGATGCGACCTTCATGATGCCCGCAACCGGACCGAAGATCTCCTCGCGCATTACCGGCATGGAGTGATCGACGTCGAGCAGCAACTGCGGCGCCAGATACTGCCGCCCTCCCCGTCCTTCGCCGAAGTCCGCGCCGTTGAACGCCGGTCGTGCGCCGGCGCCGATCGAAAGATCGATCTGCCTCACTATGGTGTCGGCGGCCGCCGGGCGCACTACCGGGCCGAGCGTCGTTTCCAGCGCAAGCGGATTGCCCAGCACGTACCCGCGGGTGAGCCCGATCCAGCCCTCGACGAAGTCGTCGTAGACGCGCTCGTGCACATACACGCGCTGCATGCCGCAGCAACTCTGTCCAGAGTTGAAGTACGCGCCATCGACCAGGTTCTCGACCGCGTGCGCGACATCGGCGTCGTGGCGCACGTACGCCGCATCGCAGCCGCCGAGCTCGAGCCCGGTGCCGACGAAGCGCTCGGAGGCGGCGCGCTGCACCGCGTGACCGCCCGCCACGGAGCCGGTGAACGCGACGAAATCGACGCGCGGGTCGCGGATGAGGCGGTCGGTGTCCTCGTGGCTCATGTGCAGGACCTGGAAAACGCCATCGGGCAGCCCGGCCTCGCGGAAGCATTCGGCGAACCGCTCCGCGCAGAGCGGCGTCTGCGCCGAATGCTTGAGCAGCACCGCGTTGCCCGCGAGGACCGCCGGCACGACGCTGTTTACTGCGATCAGGTACGGGTAGTTCCACGCCGCCACGGTCAGTATCACGCCCAGCGGCTCGCGGCGAAGGAAGCGCGTAAAGCCGTCCTTGCGGCCGACGTCGATGTCCGCGACCGCTTCCGGCCCGATCTCGATCATGTGCCGCGCACGCTCGAGGGTTCCGCGGATCTCGTTCGGCGCGTAACGGATCGGCCGACCCATCTGCCAGCTGAGCTCGGTTGCGATCACGTCGCGGCGGGCCTCGAATGCGGTGCAGAAACGCGTCAGGATGGCGGCACGCTCGCGGACCGGCACCGCGCGCCAGCGGCCAAACGCACGCACAGCGTGCTCGAGCGCACCCTCGATCTGCGACGCGCTGGCAAGCTCTCGCTCCGCGTATACGTGGCCGTCTACGGGACTGATGGTGCGCTGCACGGTCATGCGGAGAGCATATCCGACAGCAGCACCCAGGTCGGCGCATGATCGCTCGGTTTCGGCTCGCCTCGCACCCATCGGTCCACGTTGGCGTCGACCAGGCGCGGAGCGAGCTCCTCGCTCAGCAACAGGTGATCGATCCGCAACCCCGAATTGCGCGCCCAGTGATCCCGGAAGTAATCCCAGAACGTATAGATGCGCTCCTCGGGATGCCGGGCACGGAGCGCGTCGGTCCAGCCCTGGTCGAGGAGCCGCTGATAGGCAGCCCTGGTCTGGGGTTGGAGTAGCGCGTCCTTGCGCCATGACTTCGGGTTGTAGATGTCGAAATCGGTCGGCACCACGTTGTAGTCGCCCGCCAGGATCACCGGCTGGCGCGACTTGAGCAGTGTCTGCGCGTGCTCGTTGAACCGCTCGAACCAGGCAAGCTTGTAGTCGAACTTCGGGCCGGGCTGGGGATTGCCGTTCGGCAGGTACAGGCAGCCGACGATGACTCCATCGATGGCCGCTTCGATATAGCGGCTGTGCGACTCGTCCGGGTCGTTTGGCAGGCCCCTTCGTATCTCGACGGGCTCCCCGCCCTTCTGCAGGATGGCGACCCCGTTGTAGGAGCGCTGACCGTGCCAGATGGCTCCGTATCCCGCGCTGCGAATGGCGAGCTGGGGAAAGGCTTCGTCGGGTGCCTTGAGTTCCTGCAGGCAGACGATATCGGGAGACTCCCTCGCCAGCCAGTTGAGGAGCGCCGCCAGGCGCCCGTTGATGCCGTTGATGTTGAAAGTGGCAATCTTCATCGCTATAGCTTACGCATGCAGGATTTCTCCTACAGCTGAATGAAACTCCGACTTACGCCTGCGTGTCGCCTCTGAACGACGCTTCATGCGCAGACGCCCGCGGCAGGCGGCGTTACCTTTGCATCGGGCCGATCGAATCCGTTTTCCATGGAAACAAGCCCAAGGAGTACCACATGAACGCGTTAATCAAAGTTGCGGCACTGGCCGCAGTGTTGTCCGCCCCTGCAGCATTTGCGCAGGATAATCCCTCCACCCAGCCCAGCGCGCAGGCCAGCGGGCAGTCCGCCGACTACGCGAAGCTCGACGCAAATGGCGACGGAAGCATCAGCAAGGACGAAGCGAAGATGGATCCGACGCTTTCGGCCAAGTTCAGCGAGCTTGACAAGGACAAGAGCGGTTCGCTGAGCACCGCCGAGTTGACCGCTAGCAAGGACAAGTAACTCTGACCGCCCTGCGGGGTCGTGGGCGGGGCAGGTGACTGCCCCGCCCCGATTCCGTCAGATGATCTCGAAATACCGCGCGAGCTCCCAGTCGCTGATGTGCTTGCGGAACTCGCGCTCCTCCCACTCGCGCGTCGCGGCGTAATGCTCGACGAAATCGCTGCCGAACCAATCGCGCGCCACCTTCGAACCCTTGAGCCGCTGCGCGGCGTCCCACAGCGTACGCGGCAGCGCAAGCCGCGCCGGAAATTTGCGGTCGTAGGCGTTGCCGGTCACCTGGGCCTCGGGCTCGACCCGGTTCTCGATTCCCCAGAGCCCCGACGCCAGCGCTGCGGCGAGAATGATGTAGGGGTTCGAGTCTGCCGCCGCGATTCGGAACTCCACTCGCTGTGACTTCGGGCTGCCCGGGATGACACGCAATGCGGTGGTGCGGTTCTCCGCGCCCCAGGTCGCATCGGTCGGCGCCCAGAACCCCGGTATGAGCCGGCGATAGGAGTTGATCGTCGGTGCGATCATCGCGAGCAGCTCCGGCATCAGCCGCTGCTGACCGCCGACGAACCAGCGCATCGTCTCGCTCATCGAGTGCGGCTGTCCCGAGTCGTGGAACACCGGCGCGCCGTCCTTCGATTTCAGCGACAGGTGAATGTGTCCGCTCTGGCCCGGCCAGTCCTTCGACCACTTCGCCATGAAAGTAGCCATGAGACCGTGCTTCTGCGCAACCACTTTGGCAAAGGTCTTGAAGAGCGCCGCCTTGTCGGCGGCCGAGAGCGCCTTGTCGACCGTGATCGCGGCTTCCATCACTCCGGGGCCGGTTTCCTCGTGGAGACCCTCGATGCCGATGTCCATTTCGCGGAAGGTATCGAGCATCGTGCGGTAGAAATCGCTGCCCGCGCTGTTGCGGATCACCGAGTAGCCGAACCAGCCGGGCGCCATCGGCGTGAGCCCCTGGTAGTTCTTCTCGCGCACGGATTCCGGCGTTTCCCTGAAGAGGAAGAACTCGTACTCGAAACCGACGTACGCCTCGAACCCGAGCGCACAACCGCGCTCGATCACCCGGCGCAGCAGTGCGCGGGGGCAGACGGTCTCGGCCGGCGGCGCAAACTCGCCCAGGAAGAAGAGTCCACCGTCCTCGAACGGGAGCGGTCGGCAGGAGTCGGGCAGAATGCGTACCGGCGCATCGGGATAGCCGGTGTGCCAGCCGGTGAACTTGACGTTGTCGTAGAGCTGGTCCTGGCAGTCCCAGCCCAGCACGACGTCGCAGAATCCGAACCCGCCCTCGAGCGCCGAGAGGAACTTCTCCCGCGACACGTATTTGCCGCGCAGGATCCCGTCGATATCGAAGGCCCCGACCTTGACGTGCGGCAGACCGCGCGCCTCGACGATGGCACGCGCGTCCGCCGCGCTCTTGACCTGGCGTGGTTCCATGCAATCGCTCCGGACGGAGCGCGGCCCCGGGCACCGGGCCCGGGACCCCGCGTTACGTCAGATCTTCGTCGTCCCGTAGCCTTCCCGCTCGGGATGACCGTGCTCGCCCTTGGTGAGCGCGAACTCTTCCTCCGGCGAGAGCACGAGCTGGTGACGGCCGACGAATGCGAAGTACAGCAGCCCCAGCACGTACCAGATCGCCGCGCCATAGACGCCGGTCCGGTAAACCGGATCCTTGAGCTGGTAGTAGAGCGTGACCAGCGCAACCACGACGGTTACGGCAGCACCGGCGACACCCAGCGGGCTGCGATACGGCCGCGCGATGTTCGGCATCGTCTGGCGCAGACGGATGAACGAGATGCCCTGCATCGCGTAGGAGATCATCGCGCCGAACACCGCCATGTTGAGCAGCGTGCCGCCGATCAGCGCACCGCCCGCTTCCGAGCCCCGCAGGAACCACACGACCAGCATGATGCCGAAGCCGAGCAGCGTGCCGGCGTAGAGCGCCATGTGCGGCACCTTGTGGGTGCCGTGGGTCAAGGACATGAACGGCATGTAGTAACCGGCGCGGGACAGCGAATAGATCTGGCGACCGTACGCGTAGATGATGGTATGGAAACTGGCGATCAGGCCGATGACCGCCAGGAACGCCAGCACCTTCGCAGTGGCGGTGCCGTAGATGACGCGGAATCCGTCAAGCAGCGGCTCGGCTGAGCTCGACAGCGAATACGCCCCGTGCATCTTGTCGGGATCCGCGGAACCGACGCCGGAATTCAGGAAGGTGATCAGGAGAGCCGAGATCATCAGCGTCGTCATGCCGTAGACCAGACCCTTGGGCATGTCCATCTTCGGGTCGTAGGACTCTTCCGCGGCAAGCGGGAGTTGCTCGATGGCGAGGAAGAGCCACACGGCGAACGGCAGTGCAGCGAGTGCCCCACCGATACCGAGCGGCAGCCATGGGCCGCTGCCGCCCGGCAACTCCATCGCCTTGCCATCCGGCCCCGCGCCGATGTTGAGCGCCCAGCGGTCGAGGTCGAAATGCGGGAACGCGCTCACCCAGTAGAGCGCGAGCACCGCAAGAGCGCCCAGGGTCACCAGCACGGAGACCTTGAATGACAGCTCCACGCCACGCAGGTTGAGGAACAGGAAGACCGCGTACGCACCTGCCCACCACAAGGGTTGCGCTGCGGCCGGCGTCTCGAAGATCGCGGTCATGTAAGCACCGATGAAGAAGACGATTACGGCCGGCGTCAGGATGTACTCGATGCTCTCCGCGAGACCGGTGATCATCCCGCCCCAGGGCCCGAGCGCACTGCGTGCGAAGGAATACGCTGCACCGGTGTGCGGCAGCGCCGGCGACATCTCGGCGATGCTGAAGATCAGGCCCCAGTACATCGCTGCGATCACGAACAGTGCGATCAGCATCGCGCCGAAGCCGTACTGCAGACCAAAATTCCAACCGGAGTAATGGCCGGAGATCACCGCGCCGACACCCAGCGCCCAGAGCGACCATACACGTGCATATCTGCGCAGGCCGCGCTTCGCGAAATATTCCTTGTCGGTCTGCGTATAGGTCACGCTGCCGACGGTCTTCTTCTCGGCCATGGGATTCCCCCTTCTGTTTTGAGTTGTCAGGCGCAGGGCGGAACAGGACCGCGGGAGTATAGGCCCGTTGCCGCGGCCTTCGACAGTCGCGGGTTTTCCTGCACTGCAACGAATTCAGCGCCTCGGCCTCAGCCGCAGTCCGGGGCGCAGCTTCCGGAACGGCAGCCACGCAGGATCGGGTACGTTGGGACCCGGGCCCTCGACGACCATGATCCGGCTTGCCATGGAGCCGAAATCGGCACGGAAGTGCACCGAGCTCTTGAGCAGCAGGACCGCGTGGTCCGCCGGCTCCACGCCAAGATGGCGGAACATCGCCTGGTCGGCCGCCTGCTGCTTGCGGCTTGCAACCGCAATACGAACCCCCCCGCAGCGCAACAGAGCCATCGGACCAAGCTCGAAGCGCGAGCCGAGATAGAAGGGCCCGGTGCCCGTGAACCGACCGTCGCCCACAGCCTCCACCCGGTATTCCGCGCGCAAGGGCGCGTCACCGGGCGTATTTGAGCGCGACCCCAGACTCAAGCTAACGGTGGCACCCTGCCCTGCCACATGGCTGAGAGCTGCTGCCTCGGGATCACAGATGATGCCGGCCAGTGCATGGTCGATCCGCGCATCGATCAGCGCGCGGATCAGCGTCATGGTGTCCGCGTTGCCGCCGGCGCCGGGATTGTCCTGGGTGTCGACGAGGATCACGGGTCTGCCGCGGTCGGGCGACGCAGCCTCGACGAGCTCGAGCGCACGGTCGATCGAGAAGATTTCGAGAGCAAACTCACGTTCCCGGCTGCGGACGCGCTCGGCGAGCGTACGCGCGGCTGAGCGCGTGGCTGCGGGCTCGCGCCCGCAGGCGTAGACCGCGGGTCCGCATTGGGGAACGTCCGATGCGGGGAACCCGCCGGTGAGCCCAACCGCGACGAGCGGTGCACGATCGAGGGCGATGGCTTCGTCCATCAGGGAACGCATCGGCTCGACCAGCGTCGACTGCGAGGTGAGCGGCACCAGAAAATCGAGTTGCTCGAGCGCGTGCGCGGGCCGCGGCCGGTCGATCAGGTCATGCAGGCAGCGCGCCGCGCGGGCGCCGCTCGCGGCCATGTCTACGTGGGGATATGTTCGGAACGACAGCAGAGCGGTCGCAAGACCCGCCATCTGCGGCGACAGGTTGGCGTGAAAGTCGAGACTCGCGACGATCGGCAGATCCGCGCCGACTACGGCACGCAGTCGACGCAGCAGCTCACCGTCAGCGTCGTCGATGTGCTCGGCGACCATGGCGCCGTGCAGGTCCAGATAAATCCCGTCGACGGCGCCGGCCGACTGGAGTTGCTCGATCATCATCGCACTCACCCGCTCGAAGGCGTCGCGCGTGACGTGCCCGGACGGCTGCGCCTGGCACCAGAGCAGCGGTAGCAGCGTGTGGCGCAGACCACGCGCCTCCTGTACGAATCCCGCGGCCGGCAGATTGATGCCGGCAACCGCGTCGAATAGCGCCGGGCCTCGCGTCAGTCCCGGCCAGGCATCGGGAGCCTCGAAATCGGCGAACGTGGCCTTGACCGGCGAGAACGTGTTTGTCTCGTGCTGAAAGCCGCCAAACGCGATGCGTGGCATGGTGCCTCCGACCTGGCGCGCTTGCACTTAGCGCGACTAATGCGACGTTCCATTTGACCGAGGCGGCGGCGACGACGTTGCAAGACAGCAGCCCGGACAACAGGGTCAGCGACCGATTCTAGAGCTGCGCCAACTTCGGGGCACAACTGGCGAGTAGTAGCGCCGGCCCGCGCTATCATGTAGGCACGCCGGACGGTGGAACCGAAAAGGGCCTGCACCTGGTCTCACGCTGTTGTCCCCTCGCTGAGTTGAGTTGTTCAGGAGAAGCCTCGCTTTCCGGGAGCACCAAAGAATGAATGCGCAATGTGCGGTAAGGAGAGAGTTCGCTCGCATCTGTTCGGTCGCGGTGTTGTCGTTTGCAGCTCTCGGAAGTGCCTGGGCACAGACCGGAACGCTGGATGTCGGCGAGGTGCAGCCCGCGGACCCGACGAAGTTCTACAAGAAACCCGGGTACTCGCCGTATGCCGGTCGTGTCTTTCCGGAGCGTCCCTTGTGGGGCGATCAGCACGTCCATACCGGCTGGTCGGTCGATGCAGGCATGTCCGGAGCAACGCTGACGCCTGAGGATGCCGTGCGATTTGCCCGCGGCGAGGAAGTGGTGTCGACGAGTGGTCAGCCCGTGAAGATCGGCAGACGTCACGACTGGATCGCCGTGACGGATCATTCGGACGGCGTGGGCGTCATCGCGGAGATCAAGGCTGCCAATCCCGAGCTGATGAAGGACCCGACGCTCAAGCGCTGGCACGACTGGATGATGGAAGGAGGCGGCGGCGCGCAAAAGGCTGCCATGGAGCTGGTCGCGGCGCAGGCCAACAAGAAACTTCCCGCGCCGATCATGGATCCCAAGTTCGCAAGATCCGTGTGGGACAAGAACATCGCGATCATGGAGAAGTACAACGAGCCCGGGCGCTTCACGACCTTTCACGCCTTCGAATGGACCTCCAATGCGGGTGGCGGCAACAACCTGCACCGCAACGTCATCATGCGCGACGGCAAGGACAAGGCCGGGCAGGTGATCCCGCTGACGACGTTCGAAAGCGAGAATCCCGAACACCTGTGGCAATGGATGGCGGAGTGGGAGAAGAAGACCGGCGGCCGGATGTTGGCGATTCCGCACAACGGCAATCTCTCGAACGGGCGCATGTTCGAGCTCACCACCTTCGAGGGCAAGGCGCTGACACAGGACTGGGTGCAGCAGCGCGCCAGGTGGGAGCCGCTGTTCGAGGTTATCCAGCACAAGGGCCAGAGCGAGTCGCATCCGAGCCTGTCGACGGCCGATGAGTTTGCGGCGGGCTACGAGCTCTGGGACCGCGGTAACCTGGTCCAGGTGCCCAAGAAGCCCGGCATGCTGGAGCACGAATACCTGCGCGAGGCATTGAAGCAGGGGCTCAAGCTCGAGCAGCAGCTCGGCGCGAATCCGTTCAAATACGGCATGGCGGCCGGCACAGACACGCACAACGGTCTGGTGACGTCGGAGGAAGAAAATTTCTTCGGGAAGTTCGTGGGGTCGGAGCCGCGCGCGGATCGATGGAACGAGGACGCCATCAAGTTTGGCGACCGCGTGGTCAAAGGTTGGGAGATGACCGCAGCGGGCGTCACCGCCGTCTGGGCGACCGCCAATACGCGTGAGGCGATCTGGGACGCGATGAAACGCAAGGAGACCTATGCCACCAGCGGACCTCACATGGTGGTGCGGTTTTTTGGAAGCTACGACTTCGTTGCCGACGACGCACTCAGCCGGAGCCCGGCCATTGCCGGGTACACCAAGGGGGTCGCGATGGGCGGCGATCTGAAGCCTGCGCCCAAGGGCAAGAGCCCCACGTTCCTGGTGGCCGCGCTCAAGGATCCGATCGGCGCCAATCTTGACCGGATTCAAATCATCAAGGGCTGGGTCGACCAGAGCGGCAACCTGCACGAGAAGATCTTCGACGTCGTGTGGGGCGATGCGGAGAAGCGCAAGCGCGGCGCCGACGGCAAGCTGCCGCCGGTGGGCAACACGGTGGACCTCGCGAAGGCGTCCTGGCACAACAGCATTGGTGATCCCGAGCTGATCGGTGTGTGGAAGGACCCGGGGTTCGATCCCGCCACTCGGGCCTTCTACTACGTGCGCGTGCTGGAAATTCCGACTCCCCGCTGGACGGCGTACGACGCTGCGTACTTCAAGGTGAAGATGGACCCGAAGGTGCCGATGATTACGCAAGAGCGGGCTTTCACCTCACCGATCTGGTACACGCCGGCGCGCTAACGAGCGTCGCTCTCAGGCGCTTGCCCTTAGTGCGACATCCCGTCAGTCCGAGGGCTACGCACGCACGCGAATGCCCAAAAGGCGAGCGCCAGATGTGCCAACACCGCTGGCCAGAGCCCCAGGCCGCGGAGACCGAGTCCGATCCAGCCGTAGGCGAGAAGTGTCGCGACGATGAGGTTGTAATACAGCATTGCGTATATCAAGCCGCCCGTTGACGAATTTTGGGGGTCGGCGCGCGACGACCAACACGCGATACCGATCGCGATCAGCGCCGCGCCGCAAATGCGGGCCACCAGGATGGCTCCGCTCTCGTTAGTGTGGCACCGAGCAGCAACGACGCTGACGTCCCAGGCGCGAGCAGCAACGCCACGCCGATCGCGGCTTCAGCCACGGCCGTGACCATGAGGAAGCGCGTCCTCATCGCTTGACCTTTCGATCAAAGGTGTCGTTCGGCACCTTTGCACTACCAGCGAAATGTCGCCCCAAACGACCACTGAAGTCGAGGTCCTGTGATGCCTCTGAGTGTCGGCGAGCCAGGTGTACCACTGCCACTGGCTACGCCCGCTGCCTCGCAGTTCGAGGCCAATGCAGCATTACACGCGCACCGCGGCGACAGCAAATCACTCTTGCCGCCCGGCAGCGGACTGCGACGAGCGGATACGTCGCGGGATCGGACGTGGTGCGGGAGAAGTTATGCGCGGCATGATCGTCCCTAGAA
>DATJKD010000103.1:0-36427 GCA_035491795.1 Steroidobacteraceae bacterium
CCGGCACTCGGCGACTACAAGATCACGCGTTTCTTCAAGGAGTGGCGCGAGGACAACTGGTACCAAACGTCGCTCAACGTCACGGGCGATCTCGGCTTCGCCGACCTGTCGGTCACAGGTTCGTATTTCGATCGCAACGTCGACTACGAATGGGATGACATGACCTATGACCAGTGGCGGGCCGGCCATACGCGGGAAGACCTCGTGGCGGTGCACTATCCACCCACGGCCGAATACCCAAATCTACCCCATTACTACGCTTGGGCTCCGATATACGACACCACCACTCCCACCGGGGCTCTGATCGGGCAGACATACAACTGGCAGAAGCAGAACCGCGAAACCTTCGAGGTACGCCTGACCTCGAAGGGCGAGAGCCGGTTCCAGTGGATGGCCGGTCTTTTCTACGAGGACGTGTACGACTGGTGGGACTACGGCACGGAGCTGCCGGGTCTGCAGAACACAAAGGCCTGGGACTATGCGCAGTACTACGCCTTCAACGCCAAATATGCCGGGTATGACGTCCAGTATCCGATTGCTCCGACCGACATCTACTACCAGAACATCTTCGACAAGTCCGTCAAGCAGAAAGCCATATTCGGCGAGCTGACCTATGAGCTCACCGAGAAGTGGTCCGTGACGGGCGGGGCGCGCTGGTTCGAGTACGACCGGCACGAAGTCGACATCTCGTACGTGCCGGCGGGCATGCCGGTGTGGGACCCGGACGCCGGCCCGATTGACCCTGACGATGGCGAGCCTACGGGCCAATTCGTCGGCGGACGCATCGAAAGCTCCGGTACGGACAGCGACACGGTCTTCAAGTTCGCTACGCAGTACAAAATCGACGACGATCGGATGGTGTACCTGCTGTACAGCGAGGGGTTCCGCCTCGGTGGCAACAACGCGGCGCGCGCGGCTGCAACGGGGCTCGTTCCATTGGAGTTCAAGCCGGACAAGCTCGCGAACTACGAGGCGGGCCTCAAGAGCACCTGGTTCGAGGATCAAGTGCAGCTCAATGTCTCGGCGTTCTACATGAAATGGACGGATTTCCAGATCAACAGCGACGGTCCGGGCGAAGCGCCCTTCTGGGTACGGGGCATCTTCAATGGGAACGATGCGGAGCAGAAGGGTGTCGAGATCAACGGTGTCTGGAACGTGACTCCGAACTTCGTGCTCGAGGGAAGCGTCACGCTGGCCGATCCGGAGTTCACAGAGGAGACGCTGCTTCCCGGCGAGGACCCGGAGGATCCACACATCGTGAAGGGCACGCCGTTGCCGCTCTCGCCGGAGCGGAAATACTGGGTATCGGCCGAATACACGTTACCCAACTTCATGTCGTGGGACGGCGACCTCTGGACCCGTTGGTCGTACAACTATCAGTCGGACACCTGGAAGGACATCGATGCAGCCGTTGCCCGGGATCCCGACCAGAACATCCCTTCCTGGTCGACGAGCAACCTCCAGTTCGGTTTCAGCCACAACAGCGGCTGGGAGGCGGCACTGATCGTCCGCAACCTGTTCGATGAGAAGAGCGTCAACTGGCTGAGCTCGGCGAACTACGGCGAGTTCTTCGGCGATCCGCGCTACCGTTTCATCCGCACATTGCAGCAGCCGCGCACGGTCAGTCTGTCCTTCACCAAGAAATGGTGACGGACGCGGGCATGGGCTGACGCCCATGCCGGCGTTCCCTCGCGTGCGATCGATGAAGTGAAGCTCGTCACGACCTCGGTGGTCCGTGGCAGCCAGCAAGGCCAGAGCCACGGCGGCGTATACCTGATCGACCTCGAGCGCCGCTCGGTGCGTCAGACCATCGACTGGAACAGGGGCGACATCGACTGGCAGGGCCGCGGCTGGGATCGCGGCCTGCGCGGCATCGCATTCGATGGCGAGCTCGTATACATCGCCGCGAGCGACGAGCTATTCGCGTTCACGCCTGACTTCCGGCCCGCAGGCTCCTGGCGGAATTCTTATCTCAAGCATTGCCACGAGATCGCGGTCCACGAGCGCACCCTGTACCTGACCTCGACCAGCTGCGACAGCATCCTCGGGTTTGATCTGGATGCGCACGAGTTCCGCTGGGCGATGCATGTCGCGACCGACCAGTTCCGCTTCAAGGCGAGCATCTTCGATCCGCGTACCAAGGACGGGCCGCTGATGCTGAACAAGCTGCACGTCAACAGCATCCACTGCACCGAGGGCGGGATGTACATGACCGGGCTCCGCACCGGCGGAATGCTGCTCTACAACGGCAGGCAGGTGCAGATGGCCGCGGAGCTCCCGCCCGGCTCACACAACGCCCGGCCCTTCCGGGACGGCGTATTGTTCAACGACACCGAAGCCGACGCGTTGCGTTACGCCGGTCGCGGCGAAGGACGCGAAGATCGTGCTCTGAAGGTGCCGCGCTACCCGGAAGGGGAACTGCTGAACCGGGATGTCGACGCGACCAGTGTCGCTCGCCAGGCCTTTGCGCGCGGTCTGTGCGTGCTGTCCGACTCCGTTGTCGCCGGCGGCTCGTCACCGTCGACCGTGACGGTCTATGACCTCGCCGCCAACGAACGGCTGCTATCGGTGAACCTTACGATGGATGTGCGCAATGCCATCCATGGCCTCGAGGTCTGGCCGTACGACTGAGCCCGGGCACCGCGATTCACTGCCCCGCGTTGCGGACGACTTCCGGCAGACCGGCGATGATGTCGGCGAACTCGTCGACCCAGAATCCGAGGTGCTTTTCGTAGCGGCGCCAGTAGCCGAGCGCGTCGGTGTAGAGAGGCTGGCGGACCTGTTCGGAGCTCGCAGTCTTGACTGGCCGTTGCGTCTCGTGGAAGCGCACGCAAGCTTCCTCGAACGGCAGCCCGCAATGCGCAAGGATCCTGCGACCCTGCGTCTCGAGGTCGGTGACGGTCTCCTCGTAGTGGACGTCGAGCACCTTGCCGGGAAGAACCTCGTGCCAGTGCTGCATCGTCGCGTGGTACTGGCGGTAGTAGGTCGCGAGCTCCATCATGTCGTACGTAAAATGCTGACCCTCGCCCCATAGCTGCCGGTAGCTACCGAGGCAGCTGTCGCAAGGATGGCGGCGCGCGTTGATGATCTTCGCGTTCGGCAGGATCAGGTGCATGAGCCCGACGTGCGAGAAGTTGTTCGGCAGCTTGTCCGTGAAGAACGGCCTGCTGGTAGAGCGGTAATTCCGGGTCTCCTCGATGTACTGCTGCCCGTACGCGCGGAAGTCCTTCGTTCGCAGGTCGAGCACGGACTTTGGATACGCGACGTGATCTCGCCGATAGCGGCCGATGGAGTCGGCGACACGGCTCAGCGTCGGCAGCTCGGCCGTGCCTTCGACCTGGCTGTGACTGGCAAGGATCTGCTCGATCAGCGTCGACCCTGAGCGAGGCAGTCCAACGATGAGTATGGGGTCCGGAGCATCAAAGCCAGCGCCCGCGCGTGATTCGAGGAACTCCCGGCTGAAGACCTCGATGATCTCCTCGTGGCGGATCTCATTCGCGACCGGATCGTGGGAAACGCGCTTGCGTTGCCGCTGGTTGCCTGTGTCGTAGTAATGCCAGGCGGCCTCGTAGTTGCCCCTGTCCTCATGGGCCTTGCCAAGCGCAAATCGGAAGTGCACATCGGCGCTCTCGCTCAGGTCGGTGCGCGACACCTGTTCTTCCATCGCCCTGACTTCTTCGCTCTCGAACCTGAAGACCTTGAGGTTGGCCATGCTCCAGTAGACTTCGCCGAAGTCCGGCCTCAACCGGATTGCCGTGCGGTACGCCTCCAGCGCGCGGACCTGATCGCCTGCGGTCTTCAGGATGTGGCCATAACCCATCTGCGCACCGGCGACGCCCGGGTTCAGCGCGAGCGACCGGGCATACGCGTCGATGCTCTTCTGGGTCTCGCCGACGTGTGCGTACGTGGCGCCCAGGCCGGCCCATGCGGCAGGACTGGCCGGGTCCAGCGTCGCAACCGTTCTGAAGCAGGCAATCGCTTCGCGGTCCCGTCCTGCTTCGCGCAGCAGATTGGCCAGCATCGACCAGGCCACGACAAAGTCCGGTGCCCGCGCAGTCGCGCGCCGCAGCAGCGCCTCGGCATCGCTGACCCGCCCCTCCTCGCGTATGTAGATGCCGGCCAGGCAGCGCATCGCATCGACGTTGTCCGGATCCTCACGCAGGGCGTTGCGCAGCGTGTCTATCGCCTCAGCCTTGCGATCGGCGCGCAGGTGATCCATCGCGAGTGCGACCTGCCCCTTGCCCGGCGCTTGGTCGAAGAACTCTTCAAAGGCCGCATCGGCCTCGCGACCTCGGTCGAGCAGCGCAAGCGACTGCCCGAGCTTCTTGTGGGCACGAGGCAGCCGGGGTTCTAGCTGGATTGCCCGCTCGAAGCACGGCACCGCCTCTTCGTGACGACCCTGCAGCGCGAGTACGCTGCCGAGATCCTCGTGCAGATGCGGGAAGTCCGACCGCAGCGACAGCGCAAGGCGCACGGTCTCCTCGGCTTCCGCGTAGCGCGCCTGTTTGGAAAGTGCATGGCCAAGGAGTCGCAGGTGCTCGACTGAGCCCGGGCTGCTGTCGAGGTAGTTGCGGCAGATCTCTTCGGCCTGCGACGGCCGATTCGCCTGCAGTGCCTCGAGCGCGGCGCTGACGCTGTCCTGCTTCGCCCGTAACGGAGACGTCATTTCAGATACTTGTCGAACCATGCCTGTACGCGGTGCAGGTAGTCCTTTTCGAACTCCTCGCTCCATCCACTGTGATGCGTATCCGGGTAAACCACCAGCTGCGTGTCGACGCCTCTGGCGCGCAACGACTGGTAGAAAAGCTCGGCGTTGAGGACGGGCACGTTCCAGTCGTCGCGACCGCCGAGGAAGAGTGTCGGCGTCGTGACACGTCCCGCCTGTGTCAACGGCGAAAGCCGCTCGTATTTCTCCCGGTTTTCCCACGGAACGCCGAGTTCCCAGTTGTACCACTTCTGATAGATGTCGTGACCGTAGTTGGCGACGATCATGCTGTGTCCGGCTCCCGAGGCTGCGGCCTTGAACCGCTGCGTGCGCGTGATGACCGTATTGGTCATGTAGCCGCCGTAGGAGTAGCCGAAGACACCGAGCCTCTCGGGATCCGCGTAGCCGAGGCCGATGACGTGGTCGATGGCCGCGATGAGGTCGTCGTAGTCCGTGATGCCCCAGGTCTGGTAGATCGCGCGTACGAACGCCTGGTCGCGGCCGGTGGAGCCACGCGGGTTGGGCTCGACGACCACATACCCGTTCGCCGCCAGGTACTGTGGCTGAAACCCGTAGCCATACGCGAAGCGGCTGACCGGACCGCCGTGGATGTGCAGGATCGTCGGATACCGGCGCTTCGGATCGAAGCCTGGCGGTGTCGTCACGAACGCCTCGACCAGGGTGCCGTCCGGGCTGCGGAACTCGACCCTGCGCTTGTCGCCGAGCGTCACCGAGCGCAGGTACGCGTCGTTGACGCCCGTGAGCCGGCGCGGTCGGGACTTGTTCAGCACATAGAGCTCCGGCGCGTCGTTTGCGTTCTCGATGCGTGCGGCGACGACGCCGGAGGGCGCGACGTCGAAGGCCGAGACGTGCAGCTCGCCTTCGAGCAGCCGCTCCAGCCGGCCGTCGCGCGGACGGACGCGCGCAAGGTGACTCCCTCCGTCGTTTTCGAACAGGAAATACAGCCACTCGCCGTCCGGCGAGTACTTGAATGAGTTGATCCAGCGATCGAGCCCGGCGGTCAGGATTCGTGGCTCGCCGCCAGCGGCCGGCATCACCGCGAGCTGCGGACTTCCGTAGACCCCGTCCTCGGCCGTCAGGAAGGCAATGAAGCGTCCATCCGGGCTCCAGGCCGGTGCGCTTTTGACCCGGTCGTCATTCGTGAGTCGAACGAGCGATTGACCGCGGTCGGTGTTGTCCGCTGCCACGAGCCAGAGATCGGTCTTGTAGCTGGCGTCCGGCTCATCCTCGCGATTGCTGGACAAAACAACAGATCCACCGTCGGGCGACCAAGCCGCCTCCGATTCGCCGAACCTGCCGGAGGTGAGTTGACTCAGCTTCCCGGAAGCGAGGTCGTAGGCGTACAAATGCTCCGCTCGATCGCCGGTGAGATAACCGTCGCCCGCGTCCTCCTTGAATTCGAGCCGGGTGATCACCCAGGGCTCGGGCTTCTTCTCTTTCGCGGCGTCCTTGTCCGCGGATTCTGCGAGCTTGCTCTCGGTGAAGCCGAGCAGCAGGTGCGATTCGTCGGCCGAGAAATTGAGCGCCTCGATGCCGTGCTCGAACCTGGTCACCTGCGATGCCTCGCCAAAGGCAGCGACCGGCAGCTTCCAGATCTGGCTCGACCCGGAACGATCCGACAGGAAGTAGAGCGCGCGGCCGTCTTTCGACCAGTACGGGGTCGAGGCCGTCGAGCCCGCTGCGGTGACGGCGCGCGAAGGTCCGCCGTTCGTGGGTACGACGTAGATCTGCTTATCCACGACATAGGCCACGTGCCGGCCGTCACGGGAAAGATAGGGCCCGTCCGGGGACTCGATCCGGTTGATGTCGTCGAGTGCGACGGGACGCGGAACACCAGCCGCTCCCGTTGCACCCGGTTCGGCCGCGGGAGCAATCGAAACCGGAAGCAGCGCCGCGGCGGCCGACAGAAGAATTGAACGAAGCATCGGCTCGTACGAATGGTCTGACCGCGCCTACTTTAAAGGTCCGGCAGCAGTGTTCCAAACGCACCATACCGAGCGGACGAGGAGCTGAAATCCGCGCCCCAATCGGCGCACTTGTCTATCCTGTCGCCGCTAACCACGCCTGGGGAAACGCTCGAATGCCGCTGATGGATGGTTCACGGACTTTCTTCGGTCATCCCAGCGCCCTCGCCACCCTGTTTTTCACCGAGATGTGGGAACGCTTCACCTTCTACGGGATGCGGGCCCTGCTGGTGCTGTTTCTCGTCGACGCGGTCGCAAACGGCGGCCACGGGCTCGACGACAGGACCGCGACTGCGATCTACGGGCTCTACACGGCGTCGGTGTTCATGGCAGCACTGCCGGGCGGCTGGATCGCCGATCGCCTGATCGGCGCGCAGCGCGCGGTGATCGCGGGCGGCGTCTTCATGACCATAGGCAACCTGATGCTCGCCACTCCCGGGCCGCCCGAGCTCTTCTTCTCCGGCCTGGTCGTGATCGTGCTCGGGGTTGGGCTGCTCAAACCCAGCATCTCGACCCTGGTGGCGGATCTCTACCCGGAGGGCGGCGGCCGGCGCGACGCCGGGTTCACGATCTTTTACATGGGCATCAACACCGGCGCCTTCATCGGCCCGTTGATCGCGGGTTGGCTCGCGCTCAAGTTCGGCTGGCGCGTGGGGTTTCTCGCTGCGGCGATCGGGATGCCGCTTGGCCTGCTGCAGTTCTGGCTGGCGCGGGAGCGGCTGGGCATCGCCGGCGCGACGCCGCATCGCAACGATGGCGGCGCGGGCCTGCGAGGCGACTGGCTCAAGCTCGCGCTGGCCGTGGCCATGCTCTCGTCAGTGATGCTGGCACTGCTCTCGGGCGCGCTCGCGGTGAATCCGGCGCCGCTGGCCAAGGGCGCGGCCTATGTCCTGGTCGGCATGGCAGCCGCGTACTTTCTCTATCTATTCACCGGCGCGGGGCTCGTCGGGGTCGAACGGCGACGCATCGTCGTGGTAATGGTCATGTTCGTCGCCTGTGCCCTTTTCTGGTCAGGGTTTGAGCAGGCGGGCTCCTCGATGAACCTGTTCACACAGCGCCACGTGGACCGGTTGGTCGCTGGATTCGAGATTCCGGCGGGTTGGCTGCAGTCGGTCCAGCCCCTGTGCGTAATTCTGTTCGCGCCGGCTTTTTCGGCACTGTGGATCAGTCTCGCGCGGCGCAGTCTCAACCCCGCGGCGCCGCTTAAGTTCGCCTTCGGACTGCTCCTCATGGGGCTCGGCTTCCTGTTCATGGTGAAGGCGGCGGGGATCGCCGCCGGCGGGACAAAATCGCCGGTGTACTGGCTGGTGTTGACCTATCTCGTGCACACCTTCGGCGAGCTCTGTCTGAGTCCGGTCGGCCTCTCGACGGTCACCAAGCTCGCTCCGGCGCGGTTCGTGGGGCAGATGATGGGGGTGTGGTTTCTTGCGAGCTCACTAGGCAAGCTCACCGCCGGGCTGATCGCCGGCACCTTCGATCCGAACGATGTGGCCGCGATGCCCGGCCGGTACATGAACATCGTGATCTACGGCTGCTCGGTGGGCCTGTTGCTGCTGCTCATCAGCCGGCCGGTGACGCGCCTGATGGGCGGCGTGCGCTAGTCGTTTTTTGCCTTGCGTGTGCACTGCAACATGGTCGACACTCGCCGGCCATAAGTGCGCTCGCGCAACCGTTTGACGGAAAAGCACAAATCATGGTCACGACCACTGCATCGATGCCCGCCGTGACGCGGGAAACCTGGCTCGGCCATCCCAAGGCGTTGTACTTGCTGTTCGCCACCGAGATGTGGGAACGCTTCAGTTATTACGGCATGCGGGCGCTCCTCGTGCTGTCCCTGGTGGCCGGCGTCCAGACGGCAAACCCGGGGTTTGGGTTTTCGCAGGCCGAGGCGCTAAAGCTCTACGGTCTGTTCACCGGCTTCGTGTACTTCACCCCACTGATCGGTGGCTGGCTGGCGGACAACTATCTGGGCCAGCGCAAGTCCGTGATCATCGGCGGCTTGGTGATGGCGGCCGGGCAATTCACACTCGCCTCGGCCATTCCCGGCAACCTGAGCCTGTTCTATATCGGGCTCGTGCTGCTGGTGATCGGTAACGGCTTCTTCAAGCCGAACATCTCGACCATGGTGGGCGATCTCTACGCCGAGGGTGACGCCCGTCGCGACGCCGCGTTCACGATCTTCTACATGGGCATCAACGCCGGCGCCTTCCTTGCGCCGCTCGTGTGTTCGACGCTGGGGGAAAACCCCGCGCTCGGCTGGCGTTACGGCTACATGTCGGCAGGCATCGGCATGATCCTCTCAGTGATCATTCAGCTCGCCTTCTCGCGCCGTTACCTGGATGAGATCGGCGTCGTGCCGGCCGCGCACCGCGCGCTCGCGAAGTCGGGCGGGAGGAAGGAAGCGCTCACCGCCGAGGAGGTCGATCGCCTGCGCGTGATTTTCATGCTGTTCGTGTTCATCGTGCTGTTCTGGGCGGCCTTCGAGCAGGCCGGGGGCTTGATGAACCTCTATGCCGCCGAGAAGACCGACCGGATGCTCGGCGCATTCGAAGTACCGGCCGGCTGGTTCCAGTCGTTGAACCCGCTCTTCATCGTGCTGCTCGCGCCGCTGTTCTCGATGGCCTGGGCGCGGCTCGGGACGCAGGGTCGCAATCCGCCGACGCCGAACAAGATGGTGTACGGCCTGATCCTGACCGGCATCGGCTTCCTCGCAATGGTGGCGGCGGTCTACGACCAGGCCGCGAACGGCAAGGCCAGCATGATCTGGCTCGTGATTGCCTACTTCTTCCACACCACCGGCGAGCTCTGCATCTCCCCGGTCGGCCTTTCGATGGTGACCAAGCTGGCGCCACTGCGGCTCGCGTCGCTGATGATGGGTGTGTGGTTCCTGATCAATTTCGTCGCCAACTGGCTATCGGGAATCATCGGCTCCTTCGCCGAGCAGCTGGGCGAGCTCACGATCTTCGGTGGCATCGCCGCCACCCTGTTCGTGTTCTCGGTCGTGCTCTGGCTCTTCTCCGGCACGCTCGTCCGCTGGATGCACGGTGCCGAGAAAGTCACGCACTGACACCGCGATCCCCCCTATCCGACTGCTGGAGTTCCGATCATGAGCAGAACCCTGCGGCGCGCCGTCGTATGCGCGCTCATGCTTTCCGTGCTGCCCGCCTCGCTCGCGCAGGCCGAGACGGCCGACGAGTTCGTCGCGCGGACCAACCGCGAGCTCGCCGAGCTGGCCATCGAAGGGAACGCTGCGGGCTGGACGCAGGCGACCTACATCAACGTCGACACCCAGCTCATCAATGCGAAGGCGACCGAGCGATTTCTCGAGTACCTGAGCAAGGCAGTCGAGGAAGCGAAGCAGTTCGAAGGGCAGCCGATGAGCCCGGCTTCGAAGCGCACGCTGGCGCTGCTCAAGTTCAGCGTCTCGGCGCCCGCGCCGGCCGACCCGGCCAAGCGCGCGGAGTTCTCCAAGCTCCTGGCCGCGATGGAGGCCAAGTACGGCTCGGGCAAGTACTGCCCGCAGGGTCCCGAGTCCTGTCGTGACGAGACCAAGCTCAAGGCGGTGCTCGAGTCGAGCCGCAACTATGACGAGCTGCTCGATGCCTGGACTGGCTGGCACTCCACCGCCCGGCCGTTGCGCGCCGACTACGCGCGCTATGTCGAGCTTGCGAACGACGGCGCGCGCGGGTTCGGGTTCGAGGACCTGGGCGCCATGTGGCGGTCGAACTACGACATGTCCGCAGAGGAGTTCAAGCGCGAGGCCGCGCGGCTCTATGGGCAGGTGCAGCCGCTCTACAAGGAGCTGCATTGCTACACGCGCGGGAAACTCGCAGCGAAGTACGGCGCGGACAAGGTGCCGGCCGGAAAGCCCATCCCGGCGCACCTGCTCGGCAACATGTGGGCCCAGCAGTGGGACGCGGTCTACGACCTGCTCGAGCCTTATCCCGGAGTCAGCAGCCTCGATGTCGACGCCGCGCTCGAAAAGCAGTCCTACGACGCCGTGAAGATGACGAAGTCGGCGGAGAGTTTCTACAGGTCGATCGCGTTCCCGGCGCTGCCGCAGACCTTCTGGGAGCGCTCGATGCTCACTCAGCCGCGCGACCGGGACGTCCAGTGCCACGCGAGCGCCTGGCACATGGATGGCAAGGAGGACGTGCGCATCAAGCAGTGCATCCGCCCGACCTATGAGGAGCTGCGCACCATCTATCACGAGCTCGGCCACGTCTATTACTTCCTCTGGTACAAGGACCAGCCGTATCTGTTCCAGAACGGCGCGCACGAGGGCTTCCACGAGGCCATCGGCGACACGGTGAACCTGTCGATGACGCCGGCGTACCTCGCGCAGATCGGGCTCGTGTCCGAGGCGGGCACCTCCCGCGAAGCGGTGATCAACCAGCAGATGAAGATGGCGCTCGAGAAGATCGCCTTTCTGCCCTTTGGCAAGCTGATCGACGAGTGGCGCTGGAAGGTGTTCTCGGGCGAGGTGACGCCCGAGAACTACAACGCCGCGTGGTGGGCACTGCGCGAGCAGTACCAGGGTGTCGCTGCCCCGGTCGCGCGCACTGAGGCCGACTTCGATCCCGGCGCCAAGTACCACGTGCCGGGAAACGTGTCTTATACGCGCTATTTCCTGTCCTTCATCATCCAGTTCCAGTTTCACAAGGCGCTATGCGAGGCGGCAGGGTTCAAGGGGCCGCTGTCCGAGTGCTCGATCTACGGAAACGAGGTCGCGGGCCGCAAGTTCGGCGCGATGCTCGCGAAGGGCGCAAGTGCGCCGTGGCAGGACGCGCTCTTCGAGCTCACCGGAACGCGCGAGATGGATGCCTCGGCGATCCTCGATTACTTCGCGCCGCTTCAGACCTGGCTCAAGGAACAGAACAAGGGACAGAAGTGCGGCTGGTGAGAAAACCACAATGACGCCGACCACCGTTGCGCCACAGCTCACCGTCCGCGCGATCGTGCTCGCGATCATCCTCGCGATGATCCTCGCGGCCGCGAATACCTATCTGGGCCTCTTCGCCGGGCTCACGATCGCCTCGGCGATCCCGGCCGCGGTCGTCTCCATGGCGGTTCTCAGGGTGCTGGGCGGCGGCGGGATACTGGAAAACAACATCGTGCAGACCGGCGCCTCCGCCGGCTCGTCGATCGCCTCGGGTGTGATCTTCACGGTGCCGGCGCTCGTGATCCTCGGCCACTGGGCGGATTTCGACTACCTCTGGGTGCTCGCGATCGCAGGCCTGGGCGGCATCCTGGGTGTGTTCTTCTCGGTCCCGCTGCGACGCGCGCTGATCGTTGAGCAGAAGCTTGCTTTTCCGGAAGGCAAGGCCGCCGCGGAGGTGCTCAAGGCCGGCGAGAATCCGGGCGCCGGCGTGAAGATTCTGGCGCTCGCCGCCACGGGCGGCGGTCTCGCCAAGCTCGCGGCGGGCAGCGGTCTGAGACTGATCCCGGACACGGCCGCCGCGGCAGGCTGGGTTGGCAAGGGGATCGCGTACTTCGGCACCAACCTCTCACCGGCGCTGCTCGCGGTCGGCTATATCGTCGGCCTCAACATCGGCATCCTCGTCGTACTCGGCGGAATCATCTCCTGGAACATCGCGATCCCGATCTACAGCACATATTTTCTCGAGGGCAACACCGCTCTGGCCACGGCGCTCGCCGGAGCGAGCGCCGAGGACGCGGCCGGCGCGATCTGGTCGGCGCAGATCCGTTACCTCGGTGTCGGCGCGATGCTCGTGGGCGGTATCTGGGCGCTGATCTCCATCCGGAGCTCCCTGCTGTCGGGGGTGAAAAGCGGCCTCGCGGCAGCGCGCGCGGGTGTCGGAACCGTCATTGCGCACACCGAGCAGGACCTGCCGATGAAGGCGATCCTGATCGGGATCCTGCTCTTCACTTTGCCGCTCTTCGTCCTGTACCAGAACATCGTCGGCAATCTGGGCGTGAGCCTGCCGATGACGATCATCATGATCGTCGCGGGATTTCTCTTCTGCTCGGTGTCCGCCTACATGGCGGGGCTCGTCGGCTCCTCGAATAATCCCGTCTCCGGCATCACGATCTGCACGATCCTGTTCGCCGCGATCGTGCTGATGCTGTTGATGGGCCGTGATGCGGCCCTGGGTCCCGTGGCCGCGATCATGATCGGCGCGGTGGTCTGCTGCGCCGCCTGCATCGGTGGCGACAACCTGCAGGACCTGAAGTGCGGCTACATCGTCGGCGCCACACCCTGGAAGCAGCAGGTCATGCTCGCAATCGGTGCGGCCTCGAGCGCGCTCGTGATGGCGCCGGTGCTCAATCTGCTGCTCAAGGCCTATGGCATCGGTGTCCCGAGCGCCGAGCACCCCGACCCGCTGCTCGCGCCACAAGCGACGCTGATGGCCTCGGTCGCGAAGGGCATGTTCGGCGGCGAGCTGCCCTGGAGCATGGTGGCGATCGGCGCAGTGATCGGCGCGGCCATCATCGCCTGGGATGTGTGGCTCGAGCGAAGGGGCGCGACATTCCGTGCGCCGGTTCTTGCGGTTGCGGTCGGCATCTACCTGCCTCTCGAGCTCTCGGTGCCGATTTTTGCCGGTGGGCTGATCGCGCACCTCGTCGAGCGCAGGCTTGGCGCCTCGGGCGCTGCGGACGACGGTGAACGTGCGAAGCGTAACGGTATGCTGTTCGCGGCCGGTCTAATCACTGGCGAAGCACTGACGGGCATCTTCATCGCGATTCCGATCGTGAGCTCGGGGCGGGGCGACGTGCTCGCGCTGCCATCGAACCTGCAGTTCGGCGAATGGCTCGGCCTCGCGATCGTTACTGCGCTCGCGGCATGGCTCTATGCCACCGGATCCCGGCGCGCTCAGGTCTGAGACGACGTCCACCGGCCGGACGAAAATCATCGCGGCCTTCGCCGTGATCTATCTCGTCTGGGGCTCGACGTTCCTCGCCAACAAGATCGGAGTCGGCGAGATGCCGCCGCTCCTCTTTACGGCCGCGCGGTTCCTCATTGCGGGCACAGTGCTCATGATCGTCGCAACCGTCCTCGGCGAGCGCTTTCCACGTACGCGCCGCGAATGGCTGCACGTGGGCCTGTTTTCGATTCTCATGGTGCCATTGAGCAACGGGCTCAGCACCAGCGCGCTGCGCCACGTGCCGTCGAACGAGGCCGCGCTGCTTGCCGCAAGCTCGGCCCTCTGGCTCGCCGGACTCGGCGCGATCGGGCCACGCGGTCACAAGCTGTCCGCCCGGACGATCACGGGCCTGCTGCTCGGTTTTGCGGGCGTCGCACTGCTCGTGTGGCCGAAGAGCGCAGCCGCGACCGGCCAGCTCGGCTGGCGCGCCTTGGTGCTCGGCAGCAGCATGAACTTCGCCATCGCCTCGATCTTGTACCGCGATGCCCGGCTTGGCGTCGGGGCGACGGCCTTTAACTCGGTGATGATGCTGCTCGGTTCGGCTTGCCTTGCGCTTGCCGGCGTCGTCGCCGGCGAACCGACGCAATGGCGCTGGAGCGGTGCGGGCGTCGCAGCGATGCTTTATCTGGCGCTCTTCGGCTCGGCGCTCGCCTACACTTCGTACACGTGGCTGCTGAAACGCGCTCCCGCCGATCGCGTTGGAACGTTTGCCTACGTCAATCCCGCGATCGCAACTGTGCTTGGCTGGGCGGTGCTCGGCGAGGCGCTGACGGGCATACAGATTGTCGGAGTCCTCGTGATTCTCGGCGCTGTCGTGCTCGTGACCTGGTCATCGGGGCGTTAGCTGGTCGCTCGTCGACGCAGCCGGCGCCAGGGCCAGCAAAGCGCGCCCTGACTACGTCCTGCCGATTCGCTCGAGCCGGCCCTTTGATCCGATCAGACTCGAGCCCAGCCAGGACACGAGCCACACGATCACCGCGGCGCCCATCGCCGTCCAGAACCCGGAGATCGTGAACCCGGGCACGAGGCGCGCGACCAGACCGACCATCGCGGCGTTGAGCACGAAGAGAAACAGGCCGAGGGTCACGAGCGTAAGCGGCAGCGTCAGGATGAAGGCGATCGGACGCACCACCGCATTGATGACGCCGAGCAGCACAGCCGCGATCGCGAGCTTCGCCGTCGACTCGAAACGGATCCCCGACAGCAGCAGGCTCGCCACCCAGAGCCCGAGCGCGGAGATGGCGGCGCGCAGCAGAAATCCGACCATGGTCTGTTCCCCGATTGCTTTTGCCGCGATGGTAAAGGAATCTGTGGGCCGCTCAAACCACCGCCCGGAGCGCTCGCATGGCCCCAGTCGCCGTTGTAATCATCATCGCCGTCATCCAGTTCGTCGTCATTGCCTGGCTCGTCGGCCGCGCCCGGCATCAATACGGTATCAAGGCGCCGGCGACCACCGGTCACGAGGTCTTCGAGCGCTGGTTCCGCGTGCAGCAGAATACGCTTGAGCTGCTGATCGTCTTCGTACCCGCCATCTCGCTGTTCGCGATCTACGTCAATCCGAACTGGGCGGCCTGGATCGGGCTCGTGTATGTGGCGGGGCGCTTCGTCTACACGCGGGCCTACGTCGCCGACCCCGCGCGGCGCAGCCTGGGGTTCGGGCTGAGCATGGCGCCAATCCTGGTGCTGCTCGCGGGCGCGCTCATTGGCGCGGTGCGCGCCATGCTCGAGACCAGTCCCGCGGGCTAGGCAGGCTGCGCCGGTTGCGGGCGCTGCAGGCGCGATTCGATCTCGCCGCGCACGCGTCCGCCGGCGAGCAGCTCGATCAGCGTCAGCGCAAAGTCGATCGCAGTGCCCGGACCGCGCGAGGTGATAATCCGGCCGTCGATCACCACCGGTGCGGTACTCAACTGCAGACCCGGCGTCGATTGTTCGTCGAGGAAGCCCGGAAAGCTGGTCGCAGCGCGCCCGTCGAGAAGGCCCGCGTGCGCGAGCACGCTCGGCGCCGCGCAGATCGCGGCCAGGTAGCCGCCACGCTCGCCCGCCCGACGCAGCATCTCGACGACCCGCGCGTCGTCCTTCAAATGCGCCGCGCCTGGCATCCCGCCAGGCAGCACGATCATGTCGAACGCCGCCTCATCGACATCCGCGAGCGTCGCGTCGGCGCGCACACCGATGCCATGCGAGCCGACGACGGGATCGGACGACGGACCCAGGGTGGCGAGACAGACCTCGATACCGGCGCGCCGCAGCAGGTCGACCACCGTGACCGCCTCGATCTCCTCGAACCCTTCCGCGAGTGGGACCAGGACCCTGGCCATCGTTGTCCGCTGCGGTCAGTGAATATCCATGCGCGCAACCTGCGGACCGAGCCCGCGATCACGCAAGTACTGGAGTGCCGCCTGCACCGCGGGGTCTGCGGCGGCTGAGCGGCCGGGGCCGCGCATCGCGGGCGGCGCGCCGGGGATGACGTAGTCGGGCTCGAGTCCTCGCTCATGGATCGACGCGCCCGAAGGCGTGTAGTAGCGCGAGGTCGTGAGCTTGAGCGCCTGACCGTGGCTCAGCGGGATCACTGTCTGGACCGATCCCTTGCCGAAGGTGCGCTCGCCCATCAAGGTCGCGCGGTCGTGGTCCCGGAGCGCGCCTGCGACGATCTCGGAGCCCGACGCCGAGCCACCATCGATCAGCACGACCAGCGGAGCGCCGCGCAGCACGTCGCCCGCGGTAGCGTCGATCTCGAAGCGCGACTCGGGCGTTCTGCCTTCGCCCCGCACGATGATCCCGGTTTCGAGGAATTCGTCGGCGACGTTCGCCGCGGCTTCGAGCACGCCACCCGGATTGCCGCGCAGATCGAGCACCAGCCCGCGCAGCCGTGCGTATCGTCCGGTGCCGAGATGCGTTAGCGCCTCGTCCAGGTCTGCCGGAGTAGAGTCGCTGAACTGGGTGATGCGGGCGTAGCCGTAGCCGCCCGGCAGGGGCTCAGCGCGGACGGTCCGCACGTGGACCTCGGAACGCTCGAGATCGAAGGTCAGGGGTTGGGCCACGCCTTCGCGGCTCACCGCCAGCCGGACGCGCGAGCCGGGGAAGCCGCGCAGGCGCTCGATCGCCTCGTTGAGCCGCGCGGCGTTGACCTCGATGTCGTCGACCGCCAGCACGACGTCGCCCGTGAGCACGCCGGCGCGCTCGGCGGGCGAGCCTTCGATCGGTGCAACGACCGTGACCCGGTCGTTGACCGCCGTCACCTCGATGCCGATCCCGGTGTAGCTCCCCGCAGTGTTGACCCGCATCTCGTCGTACGCGGCTGCGTCGAGAAATGCCGAATGGGGGTCGAGGCTCGCGATCACGCCCTCGACCGCCGCCTGCTCCAGTCGCCCGTCGGGCAGCAGCTCGACGTACTCGGTGCTTACCCGCTCCTTGACCTCTTCCAGGAGGTCGTGAGCCGAAACCTCGGACCTGGCCGTCTGGGGCGGCGCTCCGCGGCTCGCGAGTCCCTCGCGCACAAACGAGACGCCGGAGCCGATCAGGACCCCGGCCATCACGGCCAGCAGTGTCTGCGTGGTCTTTTTCACGAGCCGGAAAACCCGAAGTCGAGGCTAGAGTTTAGCCGCGACGAGCCTTTCGATCACGCCTTCCAGCGCCTCTGGACGCCCGATACCGAACCCCTGGGCGAATTCGACGCCCAGTCGGGCGGTTATTCGGCGGATCTCCTCCGTTTCGACGCCTTCCGCCACGGTCTTGAGCCCGATGGCCCGGGCGAGCTGCACGATGGCGCTCAACATGGCCTGCGACCTGCTGTCCCCGGCGATGTCACGCACCAGGCTACTGTCGATCTTGAGCGAGGTGACGGGCAGCGTCTTGAGGTAGCCGAGCGAGCTCAGGCCCCGGCCGAAATCGTCCAGCGCGACCTCGAAGCCCAGATCCCGCAGGCGACGGATCAGTGCCTCCGCGCGAACGATGTTGGCGACGGCCGCGGTTTCGGTCAGCTCGAACGCGAGAATCTGTGCGGGAATCTGTGCGTCCCTTAGTTCGGCATCGAGGAAGGCGATGAAGCTCTCGTCACCCAGCGACTGCCCCGAGATGTTGACTGAGAACCGCGCCCCCTTGTCCGCGAGCGCCCGCGCCAGCGGGGTGAGCCGCTTGAGCACGTAACTGACGACCCAGCGGTCGACCGCGGGTGCGAGCTGGTAGCGCTCCGCCGCGGAGAGAAACTTCTCGGGGGCGATGGTCCGCTGCTGCTCGTCCGTCATGCGCAACAGCAGCTCGTACCTGGCGCCGGGTGCGGCGCCGCTCAGCGACACGATGGCCTGCGCCTCGAGACGGAATGAATCATGCGCAAGCGCATGACGAAGGGTTCCGACCAGCGTCACGTCCGTGTAGCGACGCACTATGCTCTGGTCGCTGTCCTCATACAGCTCGACACGATTGCGGCCGCGGTCCTTGGCGGCCTTGCAGGCGATCTCGGCTGCGGCGAGCGCGTGCGCGAGCGGCTGCTTGCCGTCGCCGACCCGCGCCACGCCGAAGCTTGCGGACACCTCAACCGCCTTGCCTCCGGCGATGAAGTCGAGCGCACCCAGCTGCTCGCACAGCATCTCCGCGAACTCCCGCCCGCGATCCAGCGGCGCCTCGCCCATCAGCACGGCGAAGCGGTCACCGGAGATGCGTGAGGCGAGCATTCGCGGCGCAAGCGCCCGGCGGATCACCTCGGCGACGCGCACGATCACCTCATCTCCCACGTGCAGACCGAGGTTCTCGTTGAGCACGTGCAGCCGGTCGATGTCGACGTAGATGACGCAGTTCTCGCTCGCCTGCGCCTCGGTACGCATCGCGGCCTGGACGCGCTTCTCGAACGCGGGGCGCGTCAGGAGTCCCGTCGCTGCATCGTAAGCGTTGAGAAGGATGTGCGCCGCGCGACGGGCGAGAAGCTCGACGACCCGTACCTGGCGCAGGTCGAAGTCCGGCGCGCCCGGCGGCTTGTACAGCGCCAGCATCCCGAGCACGCGCTGGGAACCCTGCATCACCGGGCAGCAGAGCACTTTGTACGGCACACGCGACAGCACGCCGGGCCGGCTGGGTTCGTTCGCGACCAGCGATTTCCGCTGCTGCTGGATCCAGGCAAGCAGCGGACGATGCGTCTGCGTCAGCACGTCTGCACCAGCCCGCGGCGCCGTGCCCTGGCCGGTGCGGCACACCGCGATGTTGCGGTCCGGGATCACCAGCGCACCGACGCTGCATCCGAGATGCCCGACGCAGCTCTGCACGAGCTGGGCAAAATCCTCCGCCGATCCCGTCGCCTCGTCCTGCGCGTCGCCGAGCAGCAGCTCGAGGTCGCCGTCGCGGACCAGCAGGTCGCGCTGCAGGGCGCCGATGTCGTGCTGCGATCCGAGCTCGCGCTGCAGACAATCGAGCACCGGCCGCAGCAATCCGTGGACTAGTGTGAAAGGGCGCGCCTCGCGCCCTTTGGTGGCCTCGCGGCAGACGACGCCGGCGGCACCGACCAGCGCATCGGCGCCATCGCGCAGCAGGAAAACGTACACGGCGTGCTCGCCGTCCATAGGCTGCATGCGCCCCGTGCTCCGCTCTCCCGGTCGCAGCTCGCCGGACAGCGCCTCCTGCAGCAGCCGGCGCAACTCCGGAACGTCGCGGCCGTCGGTCATCCACGCGGGCACGCCCAAGCGATCGTAGATCGCGATCGACTGTGCGCGCGGCATCAACATGCGGATGAGCTGCCCGTACGGCTCGAGCGTCGTACTACGCGAAGCCAGATCGACCTCACTGACTGCTGCGGCGGACATCCAGGACCTAGAAATTCGGTGGACGTGTCATTTGGACATAGGGTGGCTGAGTCGGTCCCGGCGGACCTTGACGCGAGCCGCACTTTGCCGCGGGCCCCACGGCGAAGCGAGCGGCACATCCGCTCTCTTTCTACATAATCTCGGAGGAGCGGAGCGCGGAACGGGCGCGCAGTGATCAGCGCCGCTGCAGCCAGTTCTCAGGGTTGACCGGCTCGCGACCGCGGCGCACCTCGAAGTACAGCGCGGGCTGGTTGTGTCCGCCGGAATCGCCGACCGAAGCGATCACGTCACCCGCGGCTACGGGCTCGCCGACCTTGCGGAAGAGCTCTTCGTTGTGCCCGTACAGGCTCATGTAGCCCTTGCCGTGGTCGAGCACGATCATCAGCCCCATGCCAGGCAACCAGTCTGCGTACACGACGCGCCCCGCAAAAGGCGCGCGAACCCGCGCACCCCGATTGGTGCCTACCAGCATTCCCTGCCAGCGCAGCGATCCGCCGGCGCGCGGCTGACCGAACCTCGCCAGCACCTTCCCCGACTGCACCGGCCAGGGCAGCTTGCCGCGCAGGCCTTCGAAGGGGGCCTGCTTTGCGACAGGCACGTTCTCGAGCGCCTTGCGCAGCTCGGCGATCAACTTCTCGAGCGAGCGCGCCTGGTTCTGCAAGGTTGAGATCTGCCCACCACGGGATTTGATCTGCGAATCGATCTTAACCACCGCACGGTTACGCCGGTTCTGGGCGGCGCTCAGTGCGTCGAGCTCCTGCTCCTGGCGGATTTCGAGCTCGCGCAGGCGCTCGGTCTCGGCGGCGATCTTTTCGCGCACGAGCGCGAGGTGCTCGAGCTTGTCGCGGATCCCGTCGATGCGCCCGGCGCGCGCGCGGCCGAAATAGCCGTACCAAGCGAGCGTGCGGCCAAAGCCGGCGGGGTCCTCCTGGTTCAAGAGCAGCTTGAGTTGCTCCTCGCGCCCGTTTACATACGCCGCGCGCAGTTCCCCGGCCAGCGCCGCGCGCTCGGACGCGAGTTCGGCCTCGCGATGCGCCTGCTCTCGCTCGAGCTCGTGCAACTGCGATTCGCTTTCGAGACGCCGCTCCCGGGCCTCCTCGAGACGCCGGCGCGCGGCCTGCACGCTTTGCTCGGCGCCACGTAGCTCGACGCCGAGGCGGTCGCGTTTCTCGATATCGGCATTGACCTCCTTCTGGATCCGGTCGATGCGCGACCGGACGCGCTTCAGTTCCGCCTCTTTCTGGGCGGGCGTCGGCTCGGCTGCGGCCGCGAGCCCGGCCGTAAACGCGAATACAAGCAGCCCGGCCGCAAGCAGGACCCGGCGAGGTCTCGATTGGCGGGGTCGCCCACCAGCCGGCGACCGGCTCGTATTCAAGCGTCGCGGCCACATGCCTCGATTGGTGTCCCGGTCTCGCAAGGGTCGCAAGTCTAGCGTTTCGGCCGGGCTGCTATAATCCGCGCCCCTTTTTCCAGGCCCTCCATGCAGCAGGTTCTCGAATACGTCGCCAATCACCCCGTGCTGGTCGGAGCCACCGCACTCCTGGCATTGGCGGCGCTCGGCTACGAGTGGTCGCGCATGCGGGCGGGGGGGCAATCGGTCGGTCCGACCGATGCAGTACGCCTGATGAATCAGGGCGCGCTCGTCCTCGACGTGCGTTCTCGCGACCAGTACGACGCGGGCCATGTGATCGACGCCCGCAACGTGCCGAGCGCCGACCTTGTGCAGAGCGTCGAGACCCTGAAGAAGTACCGTGACAAACCCTTGCTGACCTGTTGCGAGACGGGAATGACGGCGAACGCCGCAGCCCGTACGCTGCGGGAGCAGGGGTTCGCCAAGGTCGCCAGCCTTCGCGGCGGACTGCAGGCCTGGCGGGCCGAAAACCTGCCGCTGGTCCGCAGCGATGCGAAGGGCCGGTGACGATGACGGCTCCGGTCGGCGAAGTGTTGATGTACTCGACCTCCTGGTGTGGTTTCTGCGAGCGGGCGCGAGGCCTGCTGCGGCGCAAGGGGGTGGAGTTCCGGGAGGTCCGGCTGGATGAGACGCCGGACGAGCGCGAGGCCATGATGAGCCGCTCCGGCGGGCGCCGGTCGGTTCCGCAGATCTTCATCGGCGATCACCATGTCGGAGGCTACGACGAGCTGGCTGCGCTCGACCGCGCGGGCGAGCTCGACCAACTGCTCGGCCGCGCCTGACAGGGCCGCCGCACACTCTCAAGATAAACGTAAGGACGGACGATGACCCAGGAAACTCCCCCGGCGGCGACCCCGCCGACCGTCGATCCAAATGCGCCGGTGGTAAACCCACAGGCGATCTACATCAAGGACTGCTCGTTCGAGGCGCCAAACGGTCCGTTCGTGCCGGGAACGCAGGGCACACCGAGCGTCAGCCTCAACCTCGGCACGCGGGCAACCGCACTCGCACAGGACGTGCATGAGATCGTGCTGCAGGTGAACCTCGAGGCCAAGATCGGCGACCGCACGGTGTGGCTGGTCGAGCTGCAGCAGGCCGGCGCGTTCCTGATCCGAAACCTGGCGGCGAACGATCTGGCGCAGGTTCTCTCCATCATGGCGCCGAACTACCTGATGGCCTATGCCCGGGCGACGGTCTCCGACCTCGTCAGCCGGGGCGGCTTTCAGCCATTTCTGCTCCCGTTGGTGACCTTTGAGGGGCTGCATGCCCGCGCGGCCGCGCAGCAGGCTGCGCAGCAGCAGGCAACCTCCGCCGTCAACTGAGCGGCGGGCCGTGGCAGCGGGGAACGAGGCCACCGAACGCAACCGACGGCCCATCGCTGTCATCGGCGCCGGCTCCTGGGGCACCGCGCTCGCGGTGCACCTGGCGCGGACCGGGCACCCGACGGTGCTATGGGGCCGCGACCGTGCGGCGCTCGCGGACATGGCCGCGACGCGCAGCAACCGTCGATACCTTCCCGACGCCCCATTCCCGGACGGGCTTGCAGTCGAGCTCGATCTGCCCCGTGCCGTGGGTCACGCAGCGGAGCTGCTGATTGCGGTGCCGAGTTACGGCTTCCGCGGCGTCCTCGCGGATCTCCGGCCGATGCTCCGGGATGGGCTGCGAATCGCGTGGGCCACCAAGGGCTTCGAGGTCGACACCGGTCTCCTGCCTCACCAGGTGGCGGCCGAGGTTCTTGGCGAGGCCATGCCTACTGCCGTGCTGTCGGGGCCGACTTTTGCGCGCGAGGTCGGTGCCGGATTGCCCACAGCGATGACGGTCGCCTCCCGCGACGAGACGTATGCGCTCTCGCTCGCCCAGGGTCTCTCGGGTCCGAACTTCCGCGCCTACACCTCCTCCGACATGATCGGCGTAGAAGTGGGTGGCGCGACCAAGAACGTGCTCGCCATCGGTGCCGGCATCTCCGACGGGCTCGGCTTTGGCGCCAACACGCGGGTGGCCCTGATCACGCGCGGGCTGGCCGAGATGATGCGGCTCGGCGTGGCGCTTGGTGCGGAGAAGGACACCTTCATGGGTCTGGCCGGGCTTGGCGACCTAGTGCTCACCTGCACCGACGATCAATCGCGAAACCGCCGTCTCGGTCTGATGCTGGCCGCGGGCCGCACGGTGGCTGCGGCGCAGGCGGCCATCGGGCAGGTGGTCGAGGGCGTACTGGCCGCCCGCGCGGTGCGCGCGGTCGCCCGCCGCGCTGGAGTCGAGATGCCCATCACCGAGCAGCTCCATGCGGTCCTCTACGAAGGCGCGCCGCCCAGCGAAGGCGTGGCCGCCCTGATGCGGCGCACCGTGAAATCCGAGGTTCACTGACTGGCGCCGCCGCGTCGCTGGCTTAGAATCGGCGTACGAAAGTCCACGGACCACGGGAAACGACGATGCTGCGCGTGAGGCAACTGCTGGCCGGCAAGGGTCACGACGTCTGGAGCGTTGACGCCGAGGAACCCGTGCTCGAGGCCATTCAGATCATGGCGGACCGGCACGTGGGCGCGCTGCCGGTGCTGCGCGGCGGTGAGCTCGCCGGCATCATCTCCGAGCGCGATTACGCGCGGAAAGTCATCCTGCTCGGCCGCTCGTCGGCCGAGACGCCCGTCTGGCAGATCATGAGCGCGCCCGCGATCACGGTAGCGCCCGAGGAAACCGTGCAGCACTGCATGGAGATCATGACCGAGCGACGGATCCGTCACCTGCCGGTCATCGACGACAGTGGCCGCATGGTGGGAATGATCTCCATCGGCGACTGCGTACGTGCCGTCATCGAAGACCAGAAGGACACCATCCAGCAGCTGGAGCGGTTCATCTCCGGCTGACCGGTCGTCGGGCCCGGTCGGGTCGCCTACAATTGCGGCATGACCGCGTCCGCCACTGCGTTGCCTGCATCGATCGCCGTCGACTTCTGTGGCCTGCGACTCGCCTCGCCGATCGTGCTGCTCTCCGGTTGCGTTGGTTTCGGTGAGGAATACACGCGCATCGAGGGATTCTCCAACCGCGACGCCGGTGCAATCGTGCTCAAAGGGACGACGCGCGAGCCGCGGCTCGGCAATTCGCCACACCGGGTCTACGAGACCCCGATGGGCATGCTGAACGCGATCGGTCTGCAGAACCCGGGTGTCGATCACGTAGTGCGGAAGATCCTCCCGACGCTCGATTTCTCCGAGACGCGTTTCATCGCCAACGTCTGCGGCTCGACTATCGAAGACTATGTCGAGGTCACGCGCAGGTTCGACGATTCACCGATCGACGCGATCGAGATCAACATCTCCTGTCCGAACATCAAGGAAGGCGGAGTACAGTTCGGCAACTACCCGGAGATGTCGGGCCGCGTGGTCGAAGCCTGCCGCAAGGTGACCTCGAAGCCGCTGATCACCAAGCTGTCGCCCAACCAGACCGACATCCGCGAGAACGCCCGGCGATGCATCGAGGCGGGCAGCGACGGGCTCGCCGTCATCAACACGATCATGGGGATGGCCATCGACGTCCAGGCGCGGCGGCCGGTGATCGGCAACGTGCAGGGTGGCCTGTCCGGCCCCGCGATCAAACCCATCGCGCTCCTCAAAGTCATGCAGGTCGCCGAGGTTGCGCGGCAGCACGGTGTCCCGATCATCGGCCAGGGCGGCATCGCTTCCGCCCAGGACGCGCTCGAGTTCCTGATCGCGGGTGCGGCGACTGTCGGCGTGGGTACCGCGCTTTTCTACGATCCGCTCGTTTCCGGAAAGATCAACGCTGGTCTCGCGGCGTACCTCTCGGCGCACGGCTTGCCGTCGGTCGTCGCGCTCACGGGCGATCTCCACGTGCCGGCGCGCAAGCTCGAGGCAAACTATTGCTGAGCGCCTCTTACTCGACCACCGAGCGAGAAAGCTGTCACCGCTCGTCCAGTCCGAGCTCCTTGAGCTTGCGGGTGAGCGTGTTGCGGCCCCAGCCCAGGAGCCGTGCGGCCTCCTGACGCCCGCCACGTGCCGTGCGCAGGGCCTCGCGTATGAGCGTGCGCTCGAACTCCGGCGTCGCATCGTCGAGCAGCGCGGAGTCACCGGCAGCGAGCCGTGACTGCGCCCAGGCCGCAAGCGCCTGCACCCAGTCCGACGAGACGGCTGCGGTGCTTCCCCCGCCGAGATCCGTCGGGATATCGGCGCGCGTAATCTCGCGACCCGCCGCGACCACGGTCAGACGGCGGCATGCGTTCACGAGCTGGCGCACGTTGCCGGACCAGTGAAACGCGATCAGCGCCGCCTGAGCTTCCTCGGTCAGGGACTTGGGCGCCACGCCGAGCTCGAGCGCTGCAACGTCGAGGTAATGCCGGAGCAGCTCCGGCACGTCCTCGCGTCGCTGGCGGAGCGGGGGCACGTCGATGCGTATCACGTTCAACCGATGAAGCAGGTCTTCGCGGAACTGCCCACCCGCCACACGCGCCTCGAGATCCTGGTGCGTGGCCGCGATCACGCGCACGTCGACTCTGACCGGGAGCTGTCCACCGACCCGGTAGAACTCGCCCTCCGCCAGGACACGCAGCAGCCGCGTCTGCAGCGCGGGCGACATGTCGCCGATCTCGTCGAGAAAGAGCGTGCCGCCGTCGGCCTGCTCGAAGCGCCCGCGGCGGAGCTCGGTTGCGCCCGTAAATGCGCCCTTTTCGTGACCGAAGAGCTCGGACTCGAGCAGGTCCGCGGTAAACGCCGAGGTGTTGAGCGCTATGAAAGCCTTGGCGGCGCGCGGGCTGTGACGGTGCAGAGCCCGCGCGACCAGCTCCTTGCCGGTGCCGGATTCACCGGTGATCAGCACCGTCATGCTCGAGCGCGAGAGTCGGCCGATGGCGCGAAACACCTCCTGCATGGCCGGCGCGTGGCCCAGCATCTCCGGGATCCGCCGCGACTCCGCCGCGGTGGGATCGGCGCGCTGCCCGGGCGAGGCCGCGCGCCGCACGAGCTCGATCGCCTGATCGATGTCGAACGGCTTTGGCAGGTATTCGAACGCGCCGCCCTGGTAGGCCGCCACGGCACTGTCGAGATCGGAGTGCGCAGTCATGACGATCACCGGCAGGCGCGGCCGCTTGGCGCGGATCTCCTCCAGGAGCTGTAGGCCGCTGCGGCCAGGCATGCGGATATCGGTCACCAGCACGTCGGGTTCGTCGCGCCGCAATGCGCTGAGCACGGCCTCCGATTCCTCGAACAACGTCGTGCTCATGCCGCCCTGCTTGAGCGCCCGCTCCAGTACCCAGCGGATCGAGGCATCGTCATCGACTACCCAGACGTTAAGCATGTTCGCCGAGCCCGTTGTGGTCGAAGGGCAGCAGGATCGTGAACACGGTGCGCCCGGGCCGACTCTCGAACTCGATCAGGCCGTCGTGGCGGCCGACGAGGTCCTGAGCTACGGCGAGGCCAAGGCCGGAGCCGCCCGCGCGCCCCGTCACGAGCGGATAGAAGATCGTGTCCTTGAGCTCCACTGGAACGCCCGGTCCGTCGTCCTCAACCTGGATGCTGGCGACGACGCGGTAGCTGCGGCTGCCGATGCTCGCATTGGTGAGCGCGCGCGTGCGCAGCACGATTCGACCCTTCGCGCCCACGGCCTGCACGGCGTTTCGACCGAGATTCAGGAGCGCCTGGATGACGAGATTCCGGTCAAGACGCAGCCGCGGGAGGCTCGGATCGTAGTCGCGCTCGATCTGCACGGCGCCGGGCGCCTCGGCCGCCAGCAGATGGCCAACATGCTGTACCAGTTCGTGGATGTTGAGCGCCTCCTTGCAGGGTTGCTGTCCCGGACCGAGCAGCGCATCGACGAGACCCGCGAGGCGATCGGCCTCGGCGATGATGATCGATGTGTACTCATGCAGCGCGCGGTCCTTGAGCTCGCGTTCGAGCAGTTGCGCGGCGCCGCGGAGCCCGCCCAGCGGATTGCGGATCTCGTGCGCGAGCTGACGCACCATCGCCCGGCTGCCACCGAGCTGAGTCAGGAGTGCATTCTCGCGCAGGATGCGCTGGTGCTGGGTCACGTCCGCGATCTCGACCAGCACGCCTCCCGGCCGACCCGGTTGATCGAAGGGACTGACCGTCACGTCGATAACGCGCTCGGGCGCGCCCGCATGGCCGGCGATGTGCAGCTCGCGGCGCGAGTATGGCGCCGCGGCGGTGCGTGCCCGCTCGATGAGCGATTGGAGCTCCTCGTTGTTGCGCAGGAGATCCTTGAGGGAGCGCCCGCCGAGCGAGTTCCGGCTGACGCCGAACAGGTCCTCGGCGGGCTCGTTGAGGTGCAGCACGGTACCTTCGCGGTCCAGCCACAGCACGCAGGTGGCGAGTCCGTCGAGGACCTGGCTGAGCTCGGGCGGCGTCGCACGCGTGTGGCCGCGCAGTTCGGCGGCCACCGTCACTCTCCGTCGCCGCGCCGCGGACGGCGCGCTGGCGTTATTTGCCGTTGCCCGGCTTCGGCGTGGGCCTGGGCGGCGGCGGCGGCGGCGGTCGCAGGTTCGGCCCTACCGCGCGCGGTTCGCTCACGGTGGTTTGCCGCATGTGGATCATGCGTGGTTCGCTGAGCATCTTCGCCTTGCCCTGCGCATCGACGATCTGCGCCCTGAGCGAGTGGGCGCCGCGCTCGAGGCCCGGGAGTGTGTATTCGAGCGCCGTTGAGTCGCCCTCGACCAGATTGCCATCGAGGTACAGACGCATCAGGTCGCCGCTGACGAGCTCGGGTTCCGAGCGGATCCGGACGGTGACGACCGCGTCGGCGTTGAAAAACGTCTCGTTCTCGGCCGGCTGGAAGATCTCGAGCAGCTGGTACTGCACAGTCGATTGCGGCGCACGCGCCGTGGTGGTGGACGAGGTCGGCGGCGGTCGAGGCGTGGCAGGCTTCGCGTCCGCCTCGGGCTCCATGGTCGCGATCGAAATGAGCTTGGCGCCGGGGACGGGCCGGTCGGAATAATGAGTAACGCCCTTGGCATCGACCCAAACCCACATCTGGGTTGTTGCGCCGTAGGCCGCAGCGGCGATCGTCAGGAGCAGGCAGCTTAGCGCCAGGAGTCGAGTACTCATGGCGCCGCAGGATAGCTCCCGCCACGCTTGCTGACAAAGTCACGGGCTGCGATTCGCGAATTGCGTCATATGCGGGTCGCGGGTCGGCCGGGAAACGGATCACCCGGCCGCCGCGGCCGCGCATCAGACGCTGTAGTACAGCTCGAATTCGACGGGATGCGTCGACATTCGCAGGCGCGTCACTTCCTGCATCTTGAGCCCGATGTATGCATCGATCACGGTGTCGGTGAAGACGCCACCTTCCTTGAGGAAGCTCCGATCGTGGTCGAGCGCGTCGAGCGCCATGTCGAGCGAGTGGCAGACCGTTGGTATGTTCTTCGCCTCCTCCGGCTCGAGGTCGTAGAGGTCCTTGTCCGCCGGATCGCCTGGGTGGATCTTGTTCCTGATGCCGTCGAGTCCGGCCATCACCATCCCGGCAAAGCAGAGGTAGGGGTTGGCGGTCGAGTCCGGGAAGCGCACTTCGATGCGTCGCGCCTTCGGGCTCATCACGTGTGGAATGCGGATCGAGGCGGAGCGATTGCGAGCGGAGTAGGCCAGCATCACCGGCGCCTCAAACCCCGGCACCAGCCGCTTGTAGCTGTTGGTGCTCGCGTTGCAGATCGCGTTCAGCGCCTTGGCGTGCTTGATGATCCCGCCGATGTAGTAGAGCGCGAGCTCGGAGAGCCCGCCGTACTTGTCGCCGCCGAAGATGTTCTTGCCGTCCTTCGTCAGAGACTGGTTGACGTGCATCCCGTTGCCGTTGTCGCCGACCAGTGGTTTCGGCATGAAAGTCGCCGTCTTGCCATAGCTCGCCGCCACGTTGTGGATCGCATATTTCAGGATCTGCACCTCGTCGGCCTTCTTGGTCAGCGTGCTCGCGGCGACGTTGATCTCGCCCTGACCGGCGGTGGCGACTTCATGATGATGCACCTCGACCTTGAGACCGAGCTCTTCCATCGCCTGACACATCGCGGTGCGCAGATCCTGATAGGCATCGACAGGCGGCACGGGGAAATATCCGCCCTTGACGCCCGGTCGATGACCGAGATTGCCCCCGTCGACGCTGCGCCCCGAATTCCAGGCGCCCTGCACCGAGTCGACCTCGTAGAACGCGCCCTGCATCGAATTGCCGTGGCGCATGCTGTCGAAGATGAAGAATTCGTTCTCCGGGCCGAAGAGTGCACTGTCAGCGATGCCGGTCGATTTGAGATACGCCTCGCACCGCTTCGCGAGCGAGCGCGGATCGCGCTCGTAACCCTGCATGTTCGACGGCTCGATGACGTCGCAGCGCAGGTCGAGCGTGGTTTCCTCGTAGAACGGGTCGACCACCGCCGTGGCAGGATCCGGCATCAGGATCATGTCGGACTCCTGGATGCCCTTCCAGCCGGCGATCGACGAGCCGTCGAATCCCTTGCCGTCCTCGAAGAAGGTCTCGTCGACCATGCGCGTCGGCACGGTGACGTGCTGCTCCTTGCCCTTTGTGTCGGTGAAGCGCAGGTCGACGAACTTGACTTCCTTTTCCTTGATCAGCTTGAGCACATCGGCAGCGGTCATGAAGACTCCTGGGAATTGGTTGCGCGATAATGGATGGCGACCGGTTGCTCGCCGCGCCCGGCCGTCGGTTGTGTGCGCGAGAATAATGCAGAAAGCATGCCAGCGCACCTCCGTGGCGCGCACCTGGCGATGTATGCCGCCCGTTCGAGACTGCCGGGACGTTCCTGCGCCTGCATATGGTGCAACAGCCGCCCCTCGTGCGCCCTTTTGGAGCGGATTTCGGTCTCAGGTCCGATCGTCATCCGCTCGGCTATACTCTCCCGCCCCTCGCGCCCGTCCCATCCGATGGCGAAAAACCGAGCTCAACCGCCGCGGACCTTCCAGGACCTCATCCTCGCGCTCCAGCAGTACTGGGCCCGGCATGGCTGCGCACTGCTGCAGCCCTACGACATGGAGATGGGTGCGGGCACGTTCCACACGGCCACATTCCTGCGGGCCGTCGGCCCTGAGCCGTGGAGCGCGGCGTACGTTCAACCCTCACGCCGCCCCACCGATGGGCGCTACGGCGAGAACCCGTTTCGCGTGCAGCGGTACTACCAATACCAGGTGGTGATCAAGCCGTCGCCACCGAATTTCATCGACCTCTACCTGGGATCTCTCGCTGCGGTGGGTATCGACACGCGCGTCCACGACGTGCGGTTCGTCGAAGACAACTGGGAATCGCCGACGCTCGGTGCATGGGGCCTGGGCTGGGAGGTTTGGCTGAACGGCATGGAGGTCACGCAGTTCACGTATTTCCAGCAGGTTGGCGGACTCGACTGCCGGCCAGTGATGGGTGAGATCACCTACGGCCTCGAGCGTCTTGCGATGTATCTGCAGGGCGTCGAGAGTTTCTTCGACCTCGTGTGGACCGACGGTCCGCTGGGGCAGATCACCTATCGGGACGTCTCCCACCAGAACGAAGTGGAGCAGTCGCGGTACAACTTCGAGCTCGCCGACGTAGGGGAACTCTCGCGCCAGTTCGACGCCTGCGAGAAGGATTGCCAGCGGCTCCTCGAAGCCGGCGTGCCGCTGCCCGCATACGAGCGCATGCTTGAGTGCTCGCATACGTTCAACCTGCTCGATGCGCGCAAGGCGATCTCGGTCACCGAGCGGCAGCGATACATCCTGCGCGTGCGCACGCTCGCCCGCGGGGTCGCGGAAGCGTATTACGCCAGCCGCGAAACGCTCGGCTTTCCGATGACCGCATGACGCGCCGCGACTTCCTGGTCGAGCTCGGCACCGAAGAGCTGCCACCCCGGACGCTGCTCCCGCTTGCGGATGCGTTCGCCTTGGGGTTAGGACGCGGCCTCGCGGAGGCGGGGCTCGTCCACGGCGCGGTCGAGCGTTACGCGACACCGCGGCGCCTTGCGGTGCAGGTGCGGCGCGTGGCCGCGCAGCAACCGGACCGTAACACCGAGCGACGGGGGCCGCCCGTCTCCGCGGCCTTCGATGCGCAAGGCGCGCCCACCCAGGCCGCACTCGCCTTCGCTCGCGGTCTCGGTGTCGAGGTCGGCTCACTCGCGCGCGTCGAGACGCCGAAGGGTGTGTGGCTCGTGCATCGCGGCGTGGAAAGCGGCGCCGCCGCCGTGACGCTCCTGCCGGGCATCGTCCGCGCTGCGTTGGAGGCGTTGCCGATCGCCCGGCGCATGCGCTGGGGCGCGGGTGACGCGGAGTTCGTCCGCCCGGTGCACTGGGTAGTAATGCTGTTTGGCAGCGATGTCGTCGACGCGGAGCTGCTGGGCGTACGCGCAGGTCGGATGAGCCGCGGGCACCGCTTCATGGCGCCGCGCGAGCTCTCGATCAGGAGTCCCGCGGCGTATCTCGCGACCCTGGAACGACGTGGTCGGGTGCTGGCCGATTTCGAGCGGCGCCGCGAGGTGATCCGTGGACAGGTCACCGAGGCCGCGCGGGCCGTGGGTGGTGAGGCGGTGATCGAGGATCGGCTCCTCGACGAGGTCACCGCCCTGGTCGAATGGCCGGTGGGGCTCGCAGGGCAATTCGAGACGCGCTTCCTCGCGCTGCCGGAAGACGTTCCGATCGCAACGATGCAGGATCATCAGCGCTATTTCCCGGTGCGAGACGCGCAGCGGCGCCTGATGCCATGGTTCGTCACGGTCGCCAATATCGACAGCCCGGATCCCGCGCAGATAGTCGCGGGCAACGAGCGTGTCATTCGACCCCGCCTCGCCGACGCCGCGTTCTTCCACGCCGAGGACCTGAAGCAGACGCTCGCCTCGCGGCGCGAGAGCCTGAAGCGCGTGACCTTCCAGGCACGACTTGGCTCGCTCTTCGACAAGGCCGAGCGCGTGCGCGCGCTTGCGGCGCCGATCGCGGCGTCCATCGGGGGCGATGCGCAGCTCGCCAACCGCGCGGCGGAGCTCGCCAAGTGCGATCTGCTTACCGCGATGGTGGGCGAATTTCCGGAGCTGCAGGGCGTGATGGGGCGGTACTACGCCCAGCACGACGGCGAGCCCGGCGAAGTCTGCGAGGCCATCCGGGAGCAGTATCTGCCGCGGTTCGCCGGCGACGCGCTGCCCGACACCCGCACCGGCATGGCGCTCGCGATCGCCGATAAGCTGGACACGATCGCCGGCATCTTTGCCATTGGTCAACGCCCGACCGGGACGCGCGATCCCTTCGGTCTGCGGCGCGCGGCGCTGGGACTGCTCCGTATCAGCATCGAGCGCGGGCTCGACCTGGACCTGAATGCGCTGATCGGCCAGTCGCTAGCCGCGATGCCGTTTGCGGTTCCCGAGGCCTCCGCTCGCGAGGTGTATGACTACGTCGTCGAGCGCCTCCGCGCGTACTACCTCGAGGGCGGCGCCGGCAGCGGCGTGACGACCGAGATGTTCGATGCTGTGCTCGCCACGCAGCCAGCGTCGCCGCTCGATTTCGACGCGCGGCTGAGGGCGCTGGCCGAGTTCCTCGCGCTGCCGGATGCTCCAGGCCTCGCCGCCGCCAACAAGCGCATCGCCAACATCCTGCGCAAGGCGGGCGACCGGCCCGTCGCGGCGATCGACGTCGCGCTGCTCACCGATCCGGCCGAGCAGATCCTGGGGGAACAGGTCCTGGCCGTCGCGCGCAAGGTCGAGCCGATGTTCGCCGAGCGCCAGTACACCGGTGCGCTCAAGCTTCTCGCGGCGCTCCGCAAGGCGGTCGACGATTTCTTCGACGGCGTGATGGTCATGGACGATGACCCGGCGCTGCGGGCGAACCGCCTCGCGCTGCTGGCGCGCATCCAATCGCTGTTTCTACACGCCGCGGACCTGTCGCGCCTGCCGGGCTAGGCTCCGATGCAGTTCCTGGGCTCGCTCGTCTTCACGCTGCTGCTCTTTCTCACGACAGCCGTTTTTGGCTTGATCGTTCTCGCCTGCGCCTGGCTGCCGATACACGCGCGCTATGCGATCCCGCGTGCATGGGCGCGCGTGCTGTTCGCGATGCTGAAGCTGCTCTGCCGGCTCGACTACACCGTTGAGGGGCGGGAGCACCTGCCGAACGAGCCCTTTATCTCGATCTGGAAACACTCTTCCACCTGGGACACGATCGCCCAGATGCTCGTCGTACCTCCGGCGGCGTGGATCGTGAAACGCGAGGTCATCTGGATCCCGATCGTAGGCTGGGCGGTAGCGACCTTTCGACCGATCGCGATCGACCGGTCGGCCGGCGGCTCGGCGGTGAAGCAGGTCGTCGCCCAGGGACGAAAGCGCTTCGCCGAGGGTCTGGGCGTGCTCATCTACCCGGAAGGCACCCGCATGGCGCCCGGCGAAACACGCAAGTACGGCGTAAGCGGGGCGCTGCTCGCCACGAAAACCGGGCGGCTGGTCGTGCCTATCGCGCACAACTCGGGATACTTCTGGCGGCGTCGCGGGCTGATGAAATACCCCGGAACGATACGGGTCGTCATCGGTCCGCCGATCGACCCTGCGGGGCTCGATCCCCGCGCTGTCAACGCGCGCGCGCAGCAGTGGATCGAGACGACGATCACGGAGATCATCAAGCGCCCCGGCGGCCGCCCGGCCTCATAGCGCGTAAAGCCCACCTTCTATTTCGTCCGGTGAAACGCCGGTTGCATGGCCGATTCTTCAGATTGATTTAAGGGACTGACTGCGTCACCCACTTGACGAAATATGTCGGTCCAGACGCTGCGTCACAGCTCCGATGTGCGAAGTTTCGGCCGCGTCACAGATCTCCGTTTTGCGCTTGGCCCGCCACCCCGTTGCTGATACACCAGACGGGCGAACGCTGAAAAAGGCAAACCCGCCGCGAGGTGGGGACGCAAAGCCTCCGGTCCCGGGGCGACAGTGCCTGGGATAGCGGGGTTGCCGGCCAGGCCAGGCCCCTCCCGGGCACGCCTGTCGTCACCCTCTATCCCCTCCACTCCCAGGATCGCCGCTCGCCGGACCCAAGGGTCCGTTCGGTCAGGCGCATCGGCTGCGGCCGGTGTCTCTCGGGTGAGCCCGAAGGAGTGTGGCGATGGTCAAAGAGTCCGGCATTTCGCACTGGCAGGAAATCCTCGCCGTTCTTGCCCTGTCGATCCTCGGACTCGGCAACGCGTCATCAGCGGAGACGGATCGGGGTCGGCCCGAGCGTCCGAACCAAAGCCCCGTGATCTCGGGAACGCCGTCCACCAGCATCATCGCCGGTGAGTCGTACAGCTTCCGACCCGACGCGACCGACGCCGACGGCGACCGCCTGACGTTCTACATTCGCAACCAGCCGCGGTGGGCCAAGTTCGATTCGCGGTCAGGTGAGCTGCGCGGTGCATCCAGCCAGCCTGGAACATACGCCGATATCGTGATCGGCGTCAGCGACCGGCGCGCAAACGCCGAGTTGCCGCCATTCACCCTCACGATCAGCGCGGCGACGCAGCCGGTCGATATGCCGCCCGTCATCAGCGGCTCACCGCCCGCAGTAGTCCTCGCCGAGCAGACGTATGGGTTCCAGCCCAGCGCCTCGGATCCGGAAGGCGCCCGGCTGTCCTTTGCCGTCCAGAACCGTCCGGTCTGGGCAAACTTCGATGCATCGACCGGTCGGCTGTCCGGGACCCCGACATCCACGCAGGTGGGTACCTACAACAACATCGTCATCAGCGCCACCGATGGCACGAGCTTTGCCTCCCTTGCGCCCTTCGCAGTCGAAGTGGACCCTGCGCCAAACGCCACTCCGGTTATTTCAGGATCACCGGCCACGCAGGTCACCGCGGGACAGTCGTACGCATTTACACCCTCGGCCAGCGATGTCGACGGCGACAGTTTGAGCTTCAGCGTATCGAATAAGCCCGCGTGGGCCAGCTTCGACGCCGCCAGCGGTCGCCTGAGCGGCACGCCGGGTTCGACCCATGTCGGCACGACGAGCAACATCGTGATCAGCGTGTCCGACGGCCAGGCGTCCGCGGCGCTGCCGGGGTTCAGCATCGAAGTCACCGCGGTACCGAACCGTGCGCCGTCGATCAGCGGATCACCTTCGACGAGTGTGACTGAGGGACAGGGTTACGCGTTCTCGCCGTCGGCTACCGATCCGGATGGCGATGCATTGGTGTTCAGTATCCAGAACCGCCCCGTATGGGCAACGTTCAGCAGCTCGACCGGACGCCTGGCGGGTACGCCCGGCAGCACACATACCGGCAGCTACGGGAATATCGTGATCAGCGTGTCCGACAGCCAGGCCTCCGCGTCGCTCGCGCCGTTCGCGATCGAAGTCGAGGCCTCGCCCAATGGTGCACCGCTTATCGGCGGCCAACCTGCGACGACGGTGGTGGCTGGCCAGTCGTATTCGTTCACACCAAGTGCGAGCGATCCGGACGGGGACGTGCTTAGCTTTGCGGTGGCCGGAAAGCCAGCATGGGCGAATTTCGACGCCTCGACCGGCCGCCTGAGTGGCACGCCATCGGCAGCCCAGGTCGGAACGTATTCAGGCATCGTTATCAGCGTGACCGACGGGACGACGTTCAGCGAGCTCGCTCCGTTCGGCATTGCCGTAACCGAGGCACCGAACCGCGCCCCGACGATCACCGGCTCGCCCGCCTCGAGCGTCGTCGCCGGGCAGTCGTACTCGTACACGCCATACGCCAACGACGCGGATGGCGATCCGCTTACGTTCAGCATTCAGAATCGCCCGGTTTGGGCGACATTCTCGTCCTCCACTGGCCGGCTGTCGGGCACACCGACCAGCACACAGGTTGGCAGCTACGGGAATATCGTGATCAGCGTGTCAGACGGCAAGGCTTCCGCATCCCTTGCGCCGTTCTCCATCCAGGTGACCGCGCCACCGAATCGCGCGCCCACGATCACGGGGCAGCCGTTGACCACGGTCACGGCCGGCCAGGCGTACTCGTTCACTCCGACGGCAAGCGACCCCGACGGCGACGTGCTGACGTTCAGTATTCAGAATCGCCCCGCATGGGCGACGTTCTCACCGACCACCGGGCGTTTGTCCGGCACACCCACGGTCGCAGGCACACACACGAATATTCTCATCGCCGTGTCCGATGGGAAGGTGAGCGCGAGCCTGCCGGCGTTTACGATCAGCGTCGATCAGCCCGCCACCGGGTCGGTAACGCTCTCCTGGCAGGCGCCAACACTGAACGAGGATGGCACTCCGATCACCAACCTCACCGGATACGTGGTGCACTACGGTCAATCCCCGGGTCAGTATTCCGAGACGCTGTCGCTGCCGAGCGCAACCCTCACGAGCGTCGCGATCGAGGATCTCACGCCCGCAACGTGGTATTTCGCGGTCAAGGCCGTGAACGCCGCCGGCGCGCAGAGCGGCTTCTCGAACGAGGCCTGGAAGACGATCCCGTAAAACAGACTCTCTATATTTTCTGAATGACGCCCGCGTCCTCGGGGCGTCGATGCCGGGGATAGAGAACTGTTGCTCTATACGTCGAGGTAGGTCACCGAAAGCGCGTTGCGCTCTATGAACTCACGGCGCGGCTCGACCTGGTCACCCATCAGCGTGGAGAAAATCTCGTTCGCGCCGTGCGCGTCGTCGATCCGCACCTGCACAAGACGTCGCGTCGCCGGGTTTATGGTCGTGTCCCAGAGCTGGCCCGGATTCATTTCACCGAGG
>DATJKD010000104.1:0-18351 GCA_035491795.1 Steroidobacteraceae bacterium
ACCGAGCGCATGATCTTCGGTGGCGCGGTGACGACCAGCGCGTTGGTCTCGGGCTCAGCCCAGATGCCGATGCTGCGGTCGATCGCGCCCTGTGCCATTGGCGGAGGCGCCGGCCCGCCCGCGGCGCCGCCAGCGCCACCAGCACCCCCGGCACCGCCAGTCGCCGCGGCGGTGATGCCCTGTATCTGTTCACGGAGCTTGGCGGCGATTTTCTCGGCGTCGGCGTAGCGCAGGTAGCGGACCTGCGTGTCGCCGCCCGAATCGAGTGGCGTGTCGAGATGCGTGACCAGCGTGCGCAGCCGCAGCCGCTGCGAGCGCTCGCCGCTCACCAGCACGCTGTTGGTTCGGTCGTCCGAGACGATCTTGACGGTGGGGGCGCCCGCACCCTCGCCGCCGCCCGCATAGAGCGACGTTACTATCCGCACGACCTCGGTCGCGCTCGCGTGCTGCATCGGTATGACGTCGACCTCGGCATCGCCCGACTGGTCGATCCGCTGGATGATCCGCACCATGCGGCTCACGTTAGCCGCACGGTCGGAGATGATCAGCATGTTCGAGCTGGGGTAGGCCGCGAGGTGGCCGTATTGCGGTATCAGCGGCCGCAGGATGGGCACCAGCTGCGCCGCACTGATGTTTCGGACGGCGATGACCTGCGTGACGATCTCGTCCGAAGTCGAACTCACGCTGGAGGGCAGGTCGTTCCCCGGCAGCTGGCGGGCATTGGCGTCCGGCACGATCTTGACCACGTCGCCCGAGGAGACGGCGACGAACCCGTGCACCTGCAGGATTGAGAGGAATGCTTCGTAGAACGCCGGCGGGGTCATCGGTGTCGACGACAGCATCGTCACCTGGGCGCGCACCCGCGGATCGACGATGAAGTTCTTGCCGGTCACCGCACTTACGGCCTCGATGATCTGCGACAGATCAGCGTCCTTGTAGTTCGGGGTGATCGTGCCTTCGGTCTGGGCAAGCGACGGCGCCGGCGAGGCGAATGCCAGCAGCGTCGCGCAGAGCGCGACACGGGCGGCGCCCGCAGCCTGGTGGATGAACGTCTTTCGCATCGTCACTCCGTGGGTTCCTCGGCGTCCTGCACGGTTTCGGTGTCCGCTTCCTCGATTTCCTCGACAGCCATCGAATTCGACTGGGCCGCGGCCGCCGCGGCCGCTGCGTCCGCGGCGACCTGGGCGTTATTGATGTTGACCTGCGCACTCTGGCCGTTGCGCTCGACAGTTACCGTGACCTCGCTCGCGCTGTTGATCGACTGCAGGATTTCCATGCCCCGCGCCGGGTCGTCGAGCGGGGTGCCGTTGATTGCGGTCACCAGGTCGCCCGGCATCAGGCCGAGCTTGGAGAACTGCTGCCGGTTGCGGCCGGGATAAACCCGGTAGCCGCGCTGCTGGCCGTTTGCGAAAACCGGCTGGGGCCGGATGATCTCGGTGATCGCCCCCGGGTTCTGGGTGGCCAGGGTTCGGATCTGCTCGCCCAGCATGGGTTCCGGGTTGCGCATGGGGGCGGCCATCGTGGCCGCCGGCGGAGCCCCGCCGCCCTGGAACTTCCTGGGCAGCATCAGCGCTTCGAGCTTGCCGCCCCGGTCGAGGATCACCCGGTCCGGGTAGACCGAATGCAGGCGCGCCCCGCCCGCAATGGTCTTGCCCACCGCGTAAACCCGCGCCGCGGCCGCGCTCTCACCGACGATTGCGAGGCCCTTCTCCGGATCGGTCTGGGCGATCGTCCCGACCAGCACCAGACTCATCTGCGTGGCCGGCGCTGCCGACGGATCGAGCTCGGATGCGCCCGGTACCGGGGCGATGCCAAACAGGTGCGCGTTGACGATCCCTGAGATGTCGACCGGGGGTCCGGAAGGTATCGCGGGCCGGTCGTTGCCCGCCGGCATAATTGCAGCGGCCGGCCCGGCCGACAGCGCGGTCCAGAGCAGCTGCACGAGCTGCCAGGCGAGGACCAGCACCAGGCCGGCGGAGACCCATAGGGGGAGGGAATCCCGCCAATCGTCCGACCGGAATCCCTGCGCCAGTTCGGAGACGCGACTGAGGCTCTTCGGCAGCGGCATGGAAGCGTCGGGTGGCCTAGCGGGGCAGGTGGGTCATCGTGGGCGGTCGTCGGTCCGATGCGGGAGGGGACACACCGGGCTGCGCGGTCCCCGTCCCACCATGATACGGAGTCGCAGGATAATGCCTCAACATATACGCGCAATTTGTGGAAGTGGCACGCATTCCTGACGCGCAGGACGCGCCTGAATGAGCGACCCAGCGGCGCTTGTCACGGGTCCCACCCGGCCCTATATAGGGAGGCGGCGGCAGCGATGAAACATGAGCGATCGAGAGACACGGCAGGGCCACGGACTGGTGGTGGAGGAGGCGAAACCGCGCCTGAAGCGGCCGCCGCTCTACCAGGTGGTCCTGCTGAACGACGATTTCACCCCCATGGAGTTCGTGGTTGACGTACTGGAGCACATTTTCGGCATGGATAGGACCACGGCAACCCGGGTAATGCTCGAAGTTCACACACGCGGCAAGGGAGTCTGCGGCGTTTTTACGTACGAGATCGCAGAAACGAAGGTTGCGCAGGTGACAACCTACGCCCGCGACCACCAGCACCCGCTCCTGTGCACGATGGAAGAGGCCTGACGAACGTGTTGAGCAGCGAACTCGAAATCTGTCTGAACGAGGCGTTCCAGTCGGCGCGCGAGGCGCGGCACGAGTTCATGACGGTCGAGCACCTGTTGCTCGCCATCATCGACACCGCCAAGGTCCGCGAGATCCTGCGCGCCTGCGGCGCCGACGCGGCGCGGCTCCGCAAGGAACTCAAGGAGTTCATCGAGCAGACCACCCCGCGCCTGAAACAGGACGACGAGCGCGAGGTTCAGCCGACCCTCGGGTTCCAGCGCGTGTTGCAGCGCGCGGTTTTCCACGTCCAGTCGAGCGGCAAGAAGGAAGTCTCGGTTTCGAACGTGCTGGTAGCGATCTTCAGCGAGAAGCACTCGCACGCTGCCTATCTGCTCGGACTCCAGGACATCGCGCGGCTCGACGTAGTCAACTACATCAGCCATGGCCTGTCGAAGCCAGGCGAGGAACGCGAGGGGCGCGGCGAGGATGCGCCCGCCACCGAAGGCGAGCGCGAGTCCGAGGGCAGCTCGGCGCTCGAGAAGTACGCCACGAACCTCAACAAGCTTGCGCAGGAAGGCCGCATCGACCCGCTGATCGGGCGTCAGCTCGAGATCGAGCGGACGATCGAGATCCTGTGCCGGCGCCGCAAGAACAACCCGCTCTACGTCGGCGAGGCGGGTGTCGGCAAGACCGCGCTGGTCGAAGGTCTCGCGCGGCTGATCGTCGAGGGCAAGGTGCCGAGCGTGCTCACGGGCTGCACGGTCTACACGCTCGACCTGGGCGCGCTGATCGCGGGCACCAAGTACCGCGGCGACTTCGAGAAACGCCTCAAGGCCGTGCTGGCGGAGATCAAGAAGCTCCAGGGTGCGATCCTGTTCATCGACGAGATCCACACCGTGATCGGCGCGGGCGCCGCCTCGGGCGGCGTCATGGACGCCTCCAACCTGATCAAGCCCGCGCTCGCCAACGGCGAGCTGCGCTGCATCGGCTCGACGACCTACCAGGAATACCGCGGCATCTTCGAGAAGGACCATGCGCTCACGCGCCGCTTCCAGAAGATCGACATCGTCGAGCCCACAGTGCCGGAAACGATCGAGATCCTGCGCGGGCTGCGGCCGCGCTTCGAGGAACACCATGGGATCCAGTACGAAGACGACGCGCTGATCGCTGCCGCCGAGCTCTCCGCGCGCCACATCAACGATCGTCACCTGCCCGACAAGGCCATCGACGTGATCGACGAGGCGGGCTCGAGGCTGCGCTTGAAGCCCGAGGCCGAGCGCGAGCCGGCGGTGTCCGTGGCGCACATCGAGGACGTCGTCGCGAGGATCGCCCGCATCCCGCCCAAGACGGTCTCGAGCAGCGACCGTGACGTACTTCGCAATCTGGAGCGCAACCTCAAGCTCGTGATCTACGGCCAGGACCGCGCGATCGAAACGCTCTCAGCTGCGATCAAGATGTCACGCTCGGGGCTGGGCGACCAGCGGAAGCCCGTTGGCTCTTTCCTGTTCGCCGGTCCTACCGGCGTCGGCAAGACCGAGGTGACCCGGCAACTCGCGCTCACGCTGGGTGTGGAGCTGGTGCGCTTCGACATGTCCGAGTACATGGAACGGCACACGGTGTCGCGGCTGATCGGCGCGCCTCCGGGCTACGTTGGCTTCGACCAGGGCGGGCTGCTCACCGAGGCGATCACCAAGCATCCGCATTGCGTGCTGCTGCTCGACGAGATCGAGAAGGCGCACCCCGACGTCTTCAACCTGCTGCTGCAGGTGATGGACCACGGCACCCTGACCGACAACAACGGCCGCAAGGCGGACTTCCGCCACGTCGTGATCGTGATGACGACCAACGCGGGTGCCTCGGAGATGGGCCGCGCCTCGATCGGCTTCGTCGCGGCGGACAATGCTCCGGACGGCATGGAGGCGATCCGGCGGCTCTTCTCGCCGGAGTTCCGCAACCGCATCGACGCGATCGTGCAGTTCGACGCGCTCGACCCGGCGACGATCAATCGCGTGGTCGACAAGCTCCTGGTGGAGGTCGAGACGCAGCTCGAGCAGAAGAACGTCGCACTGCACGTGGACGACGAGGCGCGCGCCTGGATAGCCCGGCGTGGCTATGACCCCAAGATGGGCGCGCGGCCGATGGCGCGCGTGATCCAGGAGCACATCAAGCGGCCGCTAGCCGAGGAGCTGCTGTTCGGGCGCCTCGAGAAAGGCGGTCACGCCTTCGTCGGTGTCGCACTCGACGGTACTTTGAAGATCGAGGTACGTTCGACCGAGGAACCCGCGCTGCTGGAATAGCGAGCGCTAACGGCCGCGATAGACGATGCGGCCCTTCGACAGGTCGTAGGGCGTCATTTCCACGGTGACGGTGTCACCGGTGAGGATCCGGATGTAGTTCTTGCGCATCTTGCCCGAGATGTGCGCGGTCACGAGGTGGCCGTTCTGCAACTGGACACGAAACGTGGTGTTGGGCAGGGTCTCGACAACCCTGCCTTCCATCTGAATTGCGTCTTCCTTTGCCATGCATCCTCGGTCGACCTGCGAAGTGGCGCGAATTCTGCATAAGGCGCTGCGTAATGGCAACATCAGTGCGTGCGCCAATCGCCGACAGGCATCGGCTCGTCCACCCACTGTTGCAGGAGGCCGACAAAGCGGTGCCGGGGCAGGGTACGCACCCCGAGGCTCGCCAGGTGGGCAGTCGGGATCTGGCAGTCGAGCAGCTCGAGGCCCCGGCCGATCAGCTCCTCGACCAGTCGGGCCATGGCCACTTTCGATGCGTCGCGGGCGAGGCTGAACATCGATTCGCCGAAGAACACGCGACCGAGCGCCACGCCGTAGATGCCACCGATCAGGGTCGGCCCTTGCCAGGTCTCGACCGAATGTGCGAACCCGAGTTCGTGCAGCAGCTGGTAGGCGTCACGCATGGCCGGCGTGATCCAGGTGCCCTCGGGTCGCAGCGTCCGGTCGCCGCAATGCGCAACGACCGCAGCAAACGCGCGGTCGATCGAGACTGTGTAACCGCGATTGCGGATGCTGCGAGCCAGGCTGCGCGAAACATGAAACTCGCCAGGTCGAAGCACTGCCCGCGGATCGGGTGACCACCACAGAATGGGCTGGCCGGCTGCGTACCACGGGAAAATTCCGCGTCGATATGCCGCCAACAGGCGCGCCGGTGTCAGATCACCCCCCGCGCACAGCAGCCCGTTCGGATCGCTGAGCGCCGCTTCGACCGGCGGGAAATCCTCTGGCGCGTCACCGGCCTCGAGCCACGGGATCACGCGGATCCACTCCGGTGAAAGGGCAGGTGATCCGCACAGGATTCCCGGTAGCGCGCAACCGCGGCCCTCTCGTCTGCGAGATAACGCTCGATCGCGCGTCTGAGCCGCGTGTCCGCGAGCCAGTGCGCCGAGGTCGTCGGCGTCGGCTCAAAGCCACGCGCGAGCTTGTGCTCGCCCTGCGTCCCCGGATCGAACGCTGCGACACCATGCCGGATGCAGTATTCGATGCCCTGGTAGTAACAGAGCTCGAAGTGCAGGCAATCGACGCTCTCGGACGCACCCCAGTACCGGCCATACAGGGTGTCGGCGCCGCGGAGGAATATCGCGGCGGCGACCGGTCGCTGCGACCGGCGCGCCAGCATGATGAGCACCGTGCCCGGCATGGCCCGCGCGATGCGCTCGAGAAAATCCGGGCTCAGATAATGCGCGTTGCCGTGCTGAAGGAAGGTGCGCTCGGAGAACGCGAACACCTCTGCCCAGAGCCTGCTGTCGACGGCCTCGCCGGGGAGCGTCTCGATGGCGATTCCTGCCTCTGCGACACGGCGCCGCTCACGGTTGAGCTTCTTGCGCTTGTCCGCCCGGAACCGCGCGAGAAAATCGTCGAAGTCGCGATACGCGGCGTTACGCCACAGGAACCGGCAGTCCTCGCGGCGGAGAAAGCCCACCGCCTCGAGCGCATCCTGGTCGACGGGCGTGGTGAAGTTGACGTGGACGCCGGGGTAGCCGCGCTCGCGCGCCGTCTCGAGCAGGAGCGCAGCAAGCGCGTCGCGCCCGGCCGGCGACGCGCGATCGCTGACCAGCAGGCGCGGGCCGGTCACCGGCGTAAACGGGATGGCCGAAAGGAGCTTCGGGTAGTAATCGAGACCCACCCGCGCATACGCCTGCGCCCAGTGCCAGTCGAAAACGAACTCGCCCCAGGAGTGGTGCTTTTCATAGGCGGGCACTGCCCCTATGAGCCCACCGGCGTCGTCCCGGAGCAGCAGGTGACGCGGCGACCATCCCGTGTCAACGCCTACGCAACCCGTGCTTTCGAGCGTTGCGAGGAAGGCGTGCCGCAGGAAGGGATTGCCGGCGGAATCGAGCGCGTCCCACTCGGCGGCTCCGATTTCCGCCATGCACTCGCTCCATTGCGCCGTCACGCGCATCGCCGACCCGTTCAGCCGCGCGCGTCGAGTTCGTCCAGGTATTTGTCCGCGTCGAGCGCGGCCATGCAGCCCGTGCCCGCGGACGTGACAGCCTGACGGTACACGTGATCGGCCACATCTCCGGCGGCGAATACGCCCGGTACGCTGGTCGCGGTTGCCATGCCCTCGCTGCCCGAGCGCACGATGATGTAGCCCCCCGCCATTTCGACCTGGCCCGCGAAGATGCCGGTGTTCGGCGTATGTCCGACCGCGATGAACACCCCGGTTACGGCGAGCTCGCGGGGGCGCCGGCCCGCGGTCGCGGCGATCCGCACACCGGTGACGCCGGAATCGTCGCCCAGGATCTCCTCCACGGTGTGGTCCCACACGAGCTCGACGGCGCCGGCACGCTCGCGTTCGAAAAGGCGGTCCTGCAGGATTTTCTCCGCACGGAGCTTGTCGCGCCGGTGCACGAGCGTCACGTGCGAGGCGATGTTGGACAGATAGAGCGCCTCCTCGACCGCGGTGTTGCCGCCGCCGATCACCGCGACACGCTGGCCGCGGAAGAAGAAACCGTCGCAGGTCGCGCAGGCCGAAACGCCGCGGCCGCGGAATGCCTGCTCGGACTCGAGCCCGAGGTACTTTGCGCTTGCGCCCGTCGCGATGATCAGGGCGTCGCAGGTGTACGTGCCGGCATCGCCCTCGAGGCGATACGGGCGCGCCTTCAAGTCGACCGTGTGGATGTGATCGTTCACGAGCTCGGTGTCGAAGCGCAACGCGTGATCCTTCATCCGCTCCATCAGCACGGGGCCGGTCAGGCCGTGGACGTCGCCCGGCCAGTTATCGACATCGGTCGTCGTCATGAGCTGGCCGCCCTGCTCGAGCCCGGTGATGAGAAGAGGCTTGCGATTGGCGCGCGCCGCATAGACAGCCGCGGAGTATCCGGCGGGTCCGGACCCGAGAATGATCAGCCGGGAGTGTCGGGAACCGCTCATGTATACTTTTCCTCAGGCCTAGTCGTGCGCCGTCGCGTAGCCGTTGATTCACTCGCGGCCAGAGCTGCCGGCAGTGCCGGGCTCGGTGGCGAATCCTCAGGCCGAACCTTCAGATGCGGACTCTGTCGTTGCCCGAGCGGCCGGTGGCATGCCGCGGGCCGAAAGGGGCGGCATGGTAAGCAACTCCCGGCGTGCCGGCAAAGCGCCGCCCGGCATGGCGATAGATCGGCAGACGCGAGGGCCGGGCGGGGTGCAGCATGATCATGTTGAACCCTCAGAATTTCATCAGCTTATAATTGGATCTTTAGGCACTGAGTGATGTCTCGTGGCGAGAGCTGAAGCAAAACGCGCCGAAGCCGGCGTCCTCTCTGCGGTGGTGACGCGGGGCCTGCGCGAAAGCGCCTTCTGGATCTTCGGCGCGTTCGCGCTGATCCTGTTCGTCGCGCTCGCGAGCTACGACCGCGCCGACCCTGCATTCTCTTCGACCGGCCAGCCGGGTCCGGTTACCAACCTGATCGGTCCGTTCGGCGCCTGGATCTCCGACCTGTTGTTCGTACTGTTCGGCGCGCCGGCCTTTCTGTTCCCGATATTGCTCGGCGTGGCAGGGTGGGCGCTCTTTCAAGGACGGAGCGGGCTCGAAACGACCGACCGACGCTCGCTTGGCTTTCGCGGGCTCGGTTTCCTGCTTGCGCTCGCGAGCAGCTGCGGGCTTGCGACGCTGCATTTCTCGCCGGGCGACTATCCGAACACGGCCGGCGGCGTGCTTGGCTCCATGCTGGGCGAGGGTCTCGCCTCGGCGATGAGCTTCCTGGGTGCGACCTTGCTGCTGCTCGCGGTGTGGCTGGGATCGGTATCGCTTTTCACGGGCGTGTCATGGCTCGGGGCGATGGACCGCATCGGACACGGCGTACTCGACAGTCTCTCCTGGGTTCGCGATCGCCTGTCCACCGCGCGCGATGTCAAGGCGGGTCGCGAGGTCAGGCAGGCGCGCGCCGAGGTCGTGCGTGAGGAACAGAAGAAGGTCGCCGAGCGCAAGCCGCCGAAGATCGAGCCTGTCGCGCCCAAGGTCGAAAAGAGTGACCGCGTCGAGAAGGAGCGGCAGGTCCCGCTGTTCGAGAAGCCGGGCTCGACCGCGTTGCCGCCGCTGTCGCTGCTCGACGATGCGCCGCCACGGCAAGGTGGGTACTCCGCCGAGGCGCTCGAGGCGATGTCGCGCCTGGTTGAGCTCAAGCTGCGCGACTTCGGCGTCGAAGCCGAGGTGGTCGAGGTCCATCCGGGCCCGGTGATCACCCGGTTCGAGCTCAGGCCCGCGCCTGGCGTAAAGGTGAGCCAGATCTCGAACCTGGCCAAGGACCTGGCGCGCGCGCTGTCCGCGATCAGCGTACGCGTAGTGGAGATCATCCCCGGCAAGTCGACCATGGGTCTCGAGATCCCGAACGAGGCGCGCGAGATCGTGACTCTGGGCGAGATCATCAAGAGCAAGGCGTACGACGAGCTCGCCTCGCCGCTCGCGCTGGTGCTGGGCAAGGACATCGGCGGCGCGCCGGTCGTGGCCGACCTGACCCGCATGCCGCACCTGCTGGTCGGCGGCACCACCGGCTCCGGCAAATCGACAGCGGTCAACGCGATGGTGTTGTCGCTTCTGTACAAGTCCTCGGCCGAGCACGTCCGGCTGATCATGATCGACCCGAAGATGCTCGAGCTCTCCGTGTACGAGGGCATCCCGCATCTGCTCGCTCCGGTCGTCACCGACATGAAGCAGGCCGCGAACGCGCTCCGCTGGTGCGTTGCCGAGATGGAGCGGCGCTATCAGCTCATGGCCACGACGGGCGTTCGTAACCTGGTCGGCTTCAACCGCAAGATCCAGGAAGCGAACGACGCGGGCAGGCCGATCCGCGACCCGATCGAGATGAAGCGTCTGCCGCCCGGGGGCGACCCCGAGACCGTTCCGCTGCTGGAGCCGCTGCCCTATGTAGTGGTGATCGTCGACGAGCTGGCCGACATGATGTTGATCGTCGGCAAGAGGGTCGAGGAGCTGATCACCCGCCTTGCCCAGAAAGCGCGCGCCTCGGGCATACACCTGATCCTCGCCACGCAGCGACCGTCGGTCGACGTGATCACGGGTCTCATCAAGGCCAACATTCCGACCCGCATCGCCTTCCAGGTGTCGGCCAAGGTCGACTCGCGCACCATCCTCGACCAGAGCGGCGCCGAGTCGCTGCTCGGTCACGGCGACATGCTGTTCCTGCAGCCAGGTACCTCGGTGCCCGTGCGCGTGCACGGAGCTTTTGTCTCCGACCAGGAAGTGCACAGAGTGGTGGGTTCGCTGCGGGGCATAAAGCCGCCGATATACGTCGATGAGATCCTCGAAGGACCCTCGGCGCCGATACCCGGCCTACCGGGCGAGCCGGGCGAGGCATCGGGCGAAGAGGGCGTGGACGCGGAGCAGGACCCGCTTTACGACGAGGCGGTGCGCATCGTCACCGAGAGTCGCAAGGCCTCGATCTCCGGTGTGCAGCGGCGGCTCAAGATCGGCTACAACCGCGCAGCGCGGATGATCGAGGCGATGGAAACCGCGGGGCTGGTCGGCCCCCTGCAGACCAACGGCAGCCGCGAAGTGCTTGCGCCGCCGCCACCCGACGCCGAGTGAGATTGCGCGTCAGCAGAGCGTGGCAGGCTTTCTGCGCGGCTGCGGCCGGGCTGGCGTTCGCCGGCGCGGCGCACGCCGCCGCCGACGCCGTCGCTTGCGCCGCGAACTACCTGGCCGGCGTCAAGACGCTGTCTGCGTCGTTCGTGCAGGTGGTGCGCGATCGTGAAGGGCGCATCACGGAGCGTGCTACTGGCGCGCTTTCGATCGCCCGGCCCGACCGGTTTCGCTGGGACTATCGCGACCCCTACGAGCAGGTCATCGTTGCCGACGGGCGCAAGCTCTGGCTCTACGATCCCGACTTGCAGCAGGTGACGGTGCGCGACCTCCAGGAAGGCCTCGGTTCCACGCCCGCGATGCTGCTCTCGGGCACCGGGCGTCTCGCTGACAGCTTTACTTCGCTGGCCGTCGAGCGCGACGGTGACTGGACGTGGTGTCGCCTGAAGCCACTCACGACGACCTCGGATTTCGAGTCAGTGAGCCTCGCTCTCGGATCGAAGGGTGAGCTTGCTGGGATGGAGCTGGTCGACAAGCTCGGCCAGACCACACGCATCGACTTCTCCGGTCTCAGGCGCAATGCGACGCTCGATGCAGAGTCGTTCCGCTTCGAACCGCCTCCGGGCGCGGATGTGATCGGGGATCGCGGGTCGTGAGCAGCGTGCCGCAACCGCTCACCTACCGGCGCCTGTGGATTTCGCTTGGTGTCGCAAACGTCCTCGCAGTGATCGTCGCGAGCCTGGTCCCGGGCGGCACGCTCGGTGGAGGATTTGCGAGTCACGACAAGCTGTCCCACGCGGGCGCCTATCTCGTGCTGATGGTGTGGTTCGCGGGCTTGCAGCCGCGGCGCACATGGCGTTGGGTCGCGCTCGCGCTGCTCGGGATGGGACTCGTGCTGGAGATCGCGCAGGGCATGATGCACATGGACCGCATGGCCGATCCAGGCGACGTTATCGCGAACGCCGCCGGTATCGGCATCGGTGCAATGGTGGCGGCGCGGGGTCTCGCGAGCTGGCCCTACAGGCTGGAGACGTGGCTAGCGCGGAGGTAAATCCGCCGGCCGGCGCGCGCGGGGGGCGGCCGCTCGCCGACCGGATGCGCCCCACGAGCCTGGAGGAGTTCGTCGGTCAGTCCCACTTGCTCGCGCCGGGTAAGCCACTACGTCGCCTGATCGAAGGCCGAAGCCTGCACTCGATGATCCTCTGGGGTCCGCCTGGCACGGGCAAGACGACCCTCGCGCGGCTGGTCGCGCGCACCTGCGACGCGGAGTTCGTGGCGCTGTCCGCCGTGATGGCGGGAGTTAAGGACGTGCGCGCCGCGGTCGAGAGGGCGCAGGGACTTCGATCGAACTCGCAGCGGGCGACGATCCTGTTTCTCGACGAGGTGCACCGCTTCAACAAGGCGCAGCAGGACGCGTTCCTGCCGTACGTCGAGGACGGGACGCTCTACTTCATCGGCGCCACGACCGAGAATCCCTCGTTCGAGATCAACAGCGCGCTCCTCTCGCGCGCGCGCGTGTACGTGCTGCGTGCGTTGTCGGCGGAGGACGTCCGCGCGGTGCTCGAGCGCGCGCTGGCGCGCGACGGCGAGACGAACGGGCCCGTAAAGGCCGATCCGGCCGCTCTCGAGCTGATCTCGCGCGCGGCCGACGGCGATGCGCGGCGCGGCCTGAACCTGCTCGAGGTCGCGCTCGATCTTGCGCGGGCGGACGAGGGAGCGGTGACCGAGGCGCTCGCCGCCGAGGTCTCGGCGGGTGGCTATCGCCGCTTCGACAAGCAGGGCGAGCTCTTCTACGACCAGATCTCGGCGCTCCACAAGGCCGTGCGGGGATCCGATCCGGACGCTGCGCTCTACTGGCTCTGCCGGATGCTCGACGGCGGCTGCGATCCGCGCTACATCAACCGGCGTGTGTTGCGAATGGCTTCTGAGGATATCGGCAATGCCGATCCGCGCGCCCTCACGCTCGCGCTCGAGGCGAGCGAAGTGTACGAGCGGCTCGGCAGTCCCGAAGGCGAGCTCGCCATCGCGCAGGCCGTGGTGTTCATGGCCTGCGCCGCAAAGAGCAATGCTGTTTACACCGCTTTCGATGCCGCCATGGCCGACGCCAGGGATCACGGCACGCTCGAGGTACCGCTGCGGCTGCGAAACGCGCCCACCCGCCTGATGAAGGGACTCGGCTATGGCAAGGGGTATCGCTACGCGCACGACGAGCCGGACGCCGTGGCCGCCGGCGAAACCTATTTCCCCGACGACCTCACGCCGCGACGCTACTATGAGCCCGTGCCGCGCGGACTCGAGATAAAAATCGCCGAGGCCCTCGCCCGCCTGCGACAGAAGTGACTCGCCGAATTCTGGAGGGAGGATGCTGGACAGTCGTCTGCTGAAGACCGATCCCGAGGCCGTGGCACGCAATCTCGCGCGGCGCGGCTTTGCGCTTGATGTCGCGCGTCTCCGGGCGCTCGAGGAGCGACGAAAGAGTCTGCAGGTTGCGGTCGACGAGGTCCGCGCGGCGCGGAACGCCCATGCGAAGACCGTCGGCCAGGCGAAAGCCAAGGGTCAGGATATCGCGCCATTGCTCGCGCAGGGTGAGGCGCTGGCGACGAGGCTCGAAGGTCTCGATGCCGAGCTCGGCCGCGTACAGGAGGAATTCGAGGGCTTCGTATTGATGCTGCCTAACCTGCTGCATGACTCCGTTCCGGAGGGACGCGACGAAACCGCGAACGTCGAGCTGCGTCGCTGGGGTGAGCCGCGCACGTTCTCCTTTACACCGCTCGACCACGTCGCACTTGGCGAGCAGGCCGGCCTGCTCGACTTCGAGGCTGCGGCCAGGATCGCCGGCGCGCGATTCGCCGTGCTCACGGGTGCGTTCGCGCGGCTGCACCGGGCGCTCATCCAGTACATGCTCGATCTGCACACGAGCCGGCACGACTATGTCGAAGTCTACGCGCCGTATCTCGTTGGCAGATCGGCGCTCGTCGGCACGGGTCAGCTGCCGAAGTTCGAGGCCGACCTTTTCCGCATCGCATCTAATGAACAGGAACGCTTTCTCATCCCGACGGCCGAAGTGCCGGTGACCAACCTCGTGCGCGAAACGATCATCGAAGCCCCGACGCTGCCACGCAAGTACGTCGCTCACACACCGTGCTTCCGCGCCGAGGCCGGCTCGCACGGCAAGGACACGCGCGGGATGATCCGCCAGCACCAGTTCGAGAAGGTCGAGCTGGTGCAGATCGCGCGGCCCGAGGAGTCCTACGCCGCACTCGAGGAGCTGACCGGACACGCCGAGCAAGTCCTGCAAGGCCTCGAGCTGCCGTACCGGGTGATCGCCCTCTGCGGTGGCGACGTCGGATTTCAGAGTGCCAAGACCTATGACCTCGAAGTCTGGCTGCCGGGTCAGCAGGCGTACCGTGAGATCTCGTCCTGCAGCAACTGCGAGGCATTCCAGGCCAGGCGGATGCAGGCGCGCTGGCGAAATCCTGCCACCGGAAAGCCCGAGCCTGTCCATACGCTGAATGGCTCCGGAGTTGCGGTTGGTCGCGCGCTGATCGCCGTGCTGGAAAACAATCAGCAGGCTGATGGCAGCATCGCGGTGCCACGCCCATTGCAACCCTACATGGCCGGGGTCGAGCTAATCGCGCCCGCGGGCAAATGAACGATCTCGAGGGCTTCGCGCCGCGCCTCTGACATCACCGGCGCCGGCGTCCTACGCGACCTCGCACCAACTACTGACGGCTGCGGCCGAAGGAGGCGGCTGAGAATCGACCCGGATACACCAATGGACTGGGGACTTGCACACAAGAACGCCTGCAGAGCCCTCAGGATGAAGCAATCTCCCCGACGTTCGCGTCATGAACCGTTCCCCAAACGGGCCATCGACCATGACTGACCGTGTCGCTACACCGCGCGGCACGACACACGCTGCCGGGCTGGATTTTCTTCGCGGCGGTGGCGAGATGGGTGAGCGAATTCGTGCGCTCGACTGGTCGCAGACCGCGATAGGGGCTCCCGCAGGCTGGTCGCCGAGCATGCGCATGATGGTGAGCCTCCTGCTCGCCAACCGCTTCCCGCTGTTGCTCTGGTGGGGACCGAGTTACATCCAGATATACAACGATCCGTACCGGCCCGTGCTCGGCACCAAGCATCCGACCTCTCTCGGCCAGCCGGCTGCCGAGTGCTGGCCGGAGATTTGGAACGTCATCGGCCCGCTCATCGATGTGCCGTTTGACGGCGGACCTTCAACCTGGATGGAGGACATCGAGCTCGAGGTCAACCGTCATGGTTACTTCGAGGAAAGCCACTTCACCATCGCCTACAGCCCGGTGCCCGACGAGAGCGCACCGCGTGGCATCGGAGGAGTGCTCGCCAGCGTCCACGAGATCACGGACAAGGTCATCGGCGAACGGCGCGTCGAGGCGCTGGGCGCGCTGGCCTCGCGTTCGGCCGAGGCCAAGACCGCCGCGGAGGCGTGCGGCATCGCGGCAGAGACGCTCGCGCTCTTCAGCCGTGACGTTCCGTTCGCGATGCTCTACCTGCTTTCGCCGGGCACGCAACGATTCAGCCTGTGCGGCACAGCCGGTCTCTCACGGGACGGACCCGTCAGTCCGTCGAGCGTGGAGCTTGGTGGTGAGCACGATGCCCACGTCGTCGCAGCGGCGCTGCGTACGGTGCTGACGAGCGATTCGCTGCAGGTGATCGATGCCTTGCCGGCGCGCTGGCCGCTCGTCCCTCCGGGTCCGTGGCGCGACCCGCCACATACCGCGGTGGCCGTGCCCATCAGATCGAACGTCGCCCATCAACTCGCGGGCGTCCTTGTGGCCGGGGTGAGTCCGAGACACGTTCTGGACGCGCAATACAAGAGCTTCTTCGAACTTGTCGCCGGGCAAATCGCCACGGTCGTTGCCAACGCCCGCGCCTATGAGGCGGAGCGCCAACGGGCGGAATCGCTCGCGGAACTCGACCGCGCCAAGACTGCCTTCTTCTCCAACGTTTCGCACGAGTTCCGGACGCCCCTGACCCTGCTGCTCGCGCCCGTCGAGCAGGTGCTCGCCGATGCGCAAACGCCACCGGTCATCCGGGAGCGGCTCGAGCTCGCGCATCGCAATGCGCTTCGGCTCCAGAAGCTCGTCAACTCGCTGCTGGACTTTGCCCGGATCGAAGCCGGGCGTGTGCACGCGTCCTATCAGCCAGTAGACCTGGCCGCCCTGACCCGTGACCTCGCCAGCTCGTTTCGCTCTGCGATCGAGCGCGCGGGCCTCGATCTGCTGGTCGAGTGCGAGTCCCTGCCCGGACCCGTCTACGTCGATCGGGAAATGTGGGAGAAGATCGTTCTCAATCTCCTGTCGAACGCCTTCAAGTTCACGCTGCATGGCCGCATCGCAGTGCATCTGCGCGAGGATGCGGGACGCGCCCGGCTCGATGTCAGGGACACCGGCGTCGGAGTACCCCCGGATGAGCTGCCGCGACTCTTCGAACGCTTTCACCGTGTCGAGTCTACGCAGGGCCGTACCCACGAGGGCTCGGGCATCGGACTCGCACTCGTGCAGGAACTCGTGCGGCTGCACGGTGGCAGGATCGAGGTCGCGAGCGAACTCGGGCAGGGATCGACTTTCTCGGTATGGCTCCCGCTGGGGTCGGCTCATCTTCCCGTCGACAGGGTCCCAGGGTCGTACGCGCCCGCATCAACCGCGATTGGTGCCCAGGTCTTCGTACAGGAAGCGCTCCGATGGCTGTCGGCCGGCAGCCCCGGCCACGAGACTCCCGCGCGCCCCCAGCTCGTCGGAGACGAGCGGCCGCAGAACGACCGTCGCTTTGCCTCGACCTTCGGTGCGCGCATCGTACTGGCGGACGACAATGCGGACATGCGCGGGTACCTGTGTGAGCTACTTGCGCCGTACTACTCCGTCGTCCCGACTGCGGATGGTGCGGCGGCACTGGAGGCGATCCGCCAGCGGCGACCGGATCTCGCCCTTTGTGACGTGATGATGCCGCGGCTCGACGGCTTCGGGCTACTGACGGCATTGCGGGAAGACGAATCGTTGCGGGGTCTGCCCGTGATCCTGCTCTCCGCGCGTGCGGGCGAGGAAGCCCGCATCGAAGGACTCGATGCGGGTGCCGATGATTATCTGGTCAAGCCCTTCTCGGCCCGCGAACTGCTCGCGCGGGTGGGCGCGCTCCTCGAGCGCGGCGCGGTGCAGGCCGCCCTGCGGACACGTACCTCACAGTTCGAGGCGCTGCTCAATGCGGCGCCGCTTGGCGTCTATCTCGTCGATGCGGACTTCTGCATTCGGGAGGTCAATCCAATCGCCCGGCAGCTGTTCGGGGACATTCCGGATCTGATCGGGCGTGATTTCGACGAGGCTATCCATGTCCTCTCGCGCAAGGTCTATGCCGACGAGGTCGTGCGGCTCTTCAGGCACACACTGGAGACCGGCGAGCCATACGTCGCGCCAGAGCGCACCGAGCAGAGACCCGATGGCAAGGCGCTCGAGCAGTACGAGTGGCGCATCGACCGCATACCGCTGCACGACGGCCGCTTCGGCGTGGTGTGCTACTTCCGCGACATTTCCGCTCTGCTGCAGTCGCGCGCGGCGGTCGAGCAGCTCGCTCTCGAGCGCGAGCAACTGCTGGGCGCCGAACGGGCGGCGCGCTCGGAGGCCGAGAGCGCAATGCGTGCCAAGGACGAGTTTCTCGCTACCCTGTCGCACGAGCTCCGGACACCGTTGTCGAACATCGTCTCGTGGTCGGGTGTGCTGCAGCGCAAATACACTGGCGCCGACCAGCAGCTCAAACGCGGACTCGGCGTCATCGTCGACAACGCGATGGTCCAGTCCCAGATCATTGCCGACCTCGTCGACATGAGCCGCATCGTCGCTGGCAAGATCACGCTCGAACTCAAGCCCCTCGACCTGGCCGAGATCACCGCCCACGCGGTCAATGCGCAACGTCCGGCGGCGGAGCAGAAGGGCATCGCGCTCGATCTCGAACTCGAGCACGAAGGCGCGGTGGTAGTGCTCGCGGATGCGACCCGGTTGCAGCAGGTGTTGTGGAATCTGCTTTCCAATGCCCTGAAGTTCACACCATCTGGCGGCCGGGTCAGCACGCACCTGCGCATCAGCCGCCACGGGGAACCCGAGATCGAAGTGCGCGACACGGGCGAGGGCATCCCGCAAGAGGTTCTGCCGTACGTCTTCGACCGTTTTCGCCAGGCCGACAGCACCACATCCCGCCGCCACGGCGGTCTTGGACTCGGGCTCGCGATCGTCAAGCAGCTCATCGAGCTACATGGGGGACGAGTCAGCGCGAGCAGCGGGGGAGTGGGTCGCGGTGCAAGCATCGTGATGCGACTGCCTGCGTACCGCGGCGAGGTGCGAAGTCCGCTTGCGCTGGGTGCAACGCCGAACGTCGCCGAGCTGCCCGAAGGGCAGCAGCTCGAGGGTTTGCGGGTGCTCGCCGTGGAGGACCAGCGTGACATGCTCGAGTTCCTGCGCAGGCTTCTCGAGGAGCAGGGGGCGGAGGTCATAACCGCCTCCTCAGGCGCCGCTGCGCTCAAGCTGCTTCGCTCGGTGGAGTCGCACGTCGACGTGCTCGTGTGCGACATCGGGATGCCGATCATGGACGGCTACCAGTTGCTGCACGCGGTGAGAACGGAGCTCAAGCTCGCACCGGACATGCTGCCGGCGGTCGCCGT
>DATJKD010000105.1:0-2624 GCA_035491795.1 Steroidobacteraceae bacterium
CACGTCGACCGGCGCGACCGGCAGGCGGGCAGAGCGCGGCAGCAACATGGTCACGACGGTGCCGGCACCGACCTCGCTGTCCAGCGTGAGCCGGCCGCCCGATTGCTGCACGAAGCCGTAGACCTGCGGCAGGCCCAACCCCGAACCCTTGCCGACATCCTTGGTGGTGAAGAACGGCTCGAACACACGAGCCAGGACCTCCGGCGGCATGCCGCTACCCGTGTCCGCGACGCAGAGCTTGACGAAGTCGGTGCGCAGACCGTCGTCGCCCGCTTCGGTGAGGTTCTTGACGCTGATCGTGATGGTGCCGCCGCCGGCCATGGCGTCGCGGGCATTGACGCACAGGTTCAGCATCGCCAGCTCGAACTCGCCGGCATCGATCTGCACCGGCCACAGGCCGCCGCCGAACGTCATCTCGACGCCGATGTCTCCGCGCAGCGAGCGCTGCAGGATCTCGCGCATGCCACGCAGATGGGTCTCGAGGTTGATCGATTCTGGATTGACGGGCCGGCGCCGCGAGAAGGCCAGCAGGTGGTGCGTCAAGCCGGTGCCCCGTGCGATGGCGCGGCGCATGCCGTCGAACACGCGCTGACGCTGCTCGTCGCCGACGTTGCGCTCCAGCAGATGCAGGCCGTTGGCAAAGATCGCGAGCAGATTGTTGAAGTCGTGCGCGACGCCACCGGTTAATTGTCCGAGCGACTCCATCTTCTGCGCCTGGCGCAGACCTTCTTCGGCCCGCCGCAGACGCTCCTGCGCCTGCTCGCGGGCGGTCACGTCGTACACGAACTGATAGGCGCCGATGCGGTTGCCGTCGGCATCGCGCAAGGTGTTGTAGCGCATTTCGTACGAGCGGCGATCGCGCGCCGGATCGCCGAACTCACCGACCTCCACGAACTCCTCTCCGGCCAGCGCCCGGCTCCATACCGCCTTGACCGCGGCCTGATGTTCCGGCTGCGAGGCGAGCAGGTCCATCATGCTGTCACCGACCTTCGGACGCCTGCCGAAGATGCGCTCGAACTCATCCGCCGCGGCCCGGTTGATGGCGAGCCAGCGGTACTGCAGGTCGGCCACCTGGACGAAGGCGTCCGTGCCTTCCACGATGTCGGCCCAGAGCTTGCGCTCCGCAAGCGCCTCGCTGACCCGGCGTTCCAGCGTCTCGTTGAGCTCGCGCAGGCCGCGCTCGGCGAGAACCCGCTGGGTCGTCTCGGTGCACGCGCAGAACATGCCGGCGACCCGACCGCTCTCGTCGCGCATCGGCGAGTACGAGAAGGTGAACCAGGTCTGCTCGTCATAGCCCTTGCGGTTCATCCGCAGCGGCAGGTCCTCGCGGTAGATCGCCTGACCCGCCATGGCGGCCACGATCAGCGGATTGATGTCGGGCCAGATCTCCGACCAGATGTCGTCGAAACGCCGGCCCAGTGCGCGCGGATGCTTCGCGCCGAGGATCTCGGCATAGGCGTCGTTGTAGAGAAATCCGAGTTCCGCGCCCCAGGCGACGAACATCGGAAACCGGGATTGCAGCAGCAGTCCGACTGCGGTGCACAAGGGTTGCGGCCAGGATTGCGGTGGACCGAGCGGCGAGCGCGACCAATCATGGCTGCGCATCAGGGCGCCCATGCCACCGCCGGCGGCCAGGAAGTCCAAGTTTCGAACCGGCGGTTGAGATGGGGTGACGCTGTCCATGTCGTTTGAGGCCCGCTGCAGATGACTGCTGCTGAGACGATTTCGACGATCCAAGGCGCACTCGGCGTCACGCCAGCGCATAGCCCTTGGTGCCGCATTGACGTGCGCTCAATAGTTTAGAGCGCTGGCACCCGCGCGACCCCCTCTTGGCGGGGAGGCGGCTCAAGCCGCGCAATCGCAGGGTGCCGTCGAGCGATCGCCCGCCGGGGCCGCTTTCTGCTCGACCTGCGGTCGCCGTTCATCTCCTGGCAGGTGCGGTGAGTACGTGAGTACGATGGCAGCGTTCGAGAACACACGCGGGCGGACCCAAGGCCATGAAGCTGCTTGTTCAGGAGATCCGGCGCAATCCTCTGCTCTGGCTGCTTGTCTTCGTACCCGCGGTCCTGGCGGTGACGCAACTCGCCCCGGGTGCGCATACGCTGCTGTTCGTGCTGTCGGTGTTGGCCATCGTGCCGCTGGCGGCGTTGTTGAGCCACGCCACCGAGTCCGTTGCCGCCAAGACCGGCGACGCCGCGGGCGGGTTGCTCAATGCCACGCTCGGCAATCTGACGGAGCTCATCATTGCCATTGCCGCATTGAGGGCCGGCCAAATCATGCTGGTCAAAGCGTCGATCGCGGGCGCGATCGTCACCAACACGCTGTTCATGCTGGGTGCATCGTTTCTGCTCGGCGGACTCAAGCACCATGTGCAGGAGTTCAACCGCGCCAGTGCGCGCATGCAGGCCGGACTGCTGTTCCTGGCCACGGTGGCGGTGCTGATTCCTTCGGCCGTCGCCACCGCCGACTCAGCAACCGCGGCGGATTTCGTCCACACGCTGAGCCTCGGTCTATCCGTACTGCTGATCGTGACCTATGGCCTGGGCATGCTCTTTTCGCTGAAGACGCACCGCGAAGAGTTCGTGAGCGCCGTCCATGCAGAGGAGGGCGAAGCGCCGTGGCCG
>DATJKD010000106.1:0-68342 GCA_035491795.1 Steroidobacteraceae bacterium
CGCGCAGAAGCAGTGACAGCCATGGTTGCCGCAGTCGAGGATCATTACGGTCGCATCGACCTCCTGGTTTCGAACGCGGGCATTGCCTCGCAGGAGCTTGATCTCGACGACGCGCTCGCGCAGCCGGATTCGGCGTGGCAGCAAATGTGGTCGGTGCACGTACTGGCGCATCTTCGCGCCTGCCGCGCGGCGTTGCCTTCGATGCTGGCGCGCGGCAGCGGACAACTCGTCAGCGTCGCGTCGGCCGCGGGTCTCCTGAGCCAGTGCGGGGACAGCGCCTACAGTGCCACCAAGCACGCGGCCGTCGCGCTCGCCGAGTCACTTGCGATCACGTATGGCGACCGCGGCATCGAGGTGGGCGTCGCCTGTCCGCAGTACGTCGCGACCGCGATCACGGGGCTCGCCGAGGATCTGCCCGCGGACGCGTTGCCCGGAGTGATCCGGGTCGAGGACGCCGCGCGAATCATCGCCGACGGTATCGAGGCGGGGCAGTTCCTGATCCTCACCCACCCGGAGGTGCTCGGCTACTTCCAGCGCAAGGCGAACGACTACGAGCGCTGGCTCGCCGGCATGCGCAGGGTTCGCGACGGGCTCCGAAGCGGCGGCTTCCTCCGGGTCCGCCCGCCCTGAAAAATGCACCATGACAAATGGCCCCAGCCGTCTTCTTCTGACACGCGGCGACGGGAAATGCGGGCCAGATCGGGTTTCCCTGGTGCGGAATTCGGCTGCGGGTAGATTTTGCGGCTAGACTGCGCCGCAGATCGGCAGGGCCGGGGGGCTCGCAACAGATGCGGCAATTGCGCGGCGAGGACGCACAGTTCGTCTATGCGGACAACGGACACGCCAACTCCAATCTCACCCTGGTCTCGATCTACGATCCTTCGACGGCCGCTGATGGCCAGGTCCACTTCACAGGACTGCTGAAGCACATCGAGCGCCGTCTGCATCTCTCGCCGATCTTCCGTCAGCGACTGCTGCGCGTCCCGCTCGAGCTCGACCATCCCTACTGGATCGAGGACGAGCGTTTCGACCTCGAATACCACGTGCGCCACGTGGCGCTACCGAAACCGGGCGACTGGCGGCAGTTCTGCATTCAGGCGTCGCGCATTCATGCGCGTCCCCTCGACATGACACGCCCGCTCTGGGAGCTGTACCTCGTCGAGGGGCTGGATGCTTTTCTCGATCTGCCGAAGGACAGCTTTGCGATCCTCGCCAAGATCCACCACGCGGCGATCGATGCGAACGCCGGGGCCGAGATTACGACGCTCCTGCACGATACGACGCCGCAGCCACCCGCTCTCGCGCCGCCCGAACCCTGGTTCCCCGAATCGCCGCCGGGGACCCTTGCGCTCCTCGCTCGCGCGGCGCTCAACAACGCCATGCAGCCACTCAAGGTCGCCGCGCCACTCGCGCGGATGCTCGGCCGGCTGAGCCCGACGGTGCTCGGCTCCCTGGGCGACGCCTGGCTGCATCCGGAGCGCTCCGCGGTAACGCGCTTCAACTCCATTGTCTCGCCGCATCGCGTTTTCGAGACGCGGCGCTTCACGATCGAGGAGTTCAAACGGATCCGGGGCCTCGTGCAGGGTGCAACGATCAACGACGCCGTGCTCGCCGTCTGCGGAGGCGCGCTGCGCCGATACCTGAGGAAGCACGAGGAGCTGCCCTCGCCGACGCTTGTTTCGATCGCACCCGTTTCACGCCGCAATGGCCACGGCGGCGCCCGTGGATACAGCCTGCTGCACGTGCCGCTCCGCACCGACATCGCGGATCCGGTCGCCCGGCTGCGCACGATCAAGCAGTTCGGCGCCAACGTCGAGGACCGCAATCTCGCCGTCAGCGCGCGGGAACTGACCGACATCCGCAAGCACGCCCCGGCGGCCTCGCTCGCGCTCTCGGCGCGGATGATGGCAGGTTCGGCGCTGAGCTTCGGTCACCGCGCGCCGGTCGCGAGCTGCACCATAACAAACGTTCCAGGTCCGGCCATCCCGCTGTATCTCGACGGCGCACGGATGACGTACTTCTCCGCGATCATGCCGATCTACGACGGCATGGGGCTCGTGATCGCGGTGACGAGCTACGATGGACGCATCATCATCTCGCCGACCTCCTGCCGCGAGCAGATGCCGGACCCCGAGTTCTTCGCCCAGTGCATCCGCGACAGCTTCCAGGAGTACCTCGGTCTCACCGAGCGCCCCAGGAAGCGCCCGGGTCGGAAGACGGCGAGCAAGCGCCCACGACCCAAGTCGCCTGCGCCGCGTCGCGCGGCCTGAGGTCAGTCGCGGTTCGCGTACAGCGCGGCGCGCTCGTACAGCGCTCCCAGCACTCCTTCGGGCGCAAAGGATTGCCATGCGCCTTCCGGCTGCGCAAGCCGGTCGGCGAGCACCCACATCACCGCGGCGTTGAAGCCGAGGCCGAGATGGCTCCCCGGGACCCAGATGTTCTCGTGCGGGCCAGCCTGCTCGTCGATGCGCGCCGCGTCGGGCGGCACGATACCGTCCGTCGATGAGTAGATGCAGACCGACGGCAGTGGCAACGGTGCGCGCAGGAGCCGAGCGCGCACGTTCGAGACATGCGCGACCGGCCCCATGGGGTGCGCGAAGTACCGGTACAGCGCCTTGACCGGTAGCGGCACCTGGTCGGTGTCCGCCGTGACGCGCATCGGTCCGCCCAGCGAGACGACGCAGCGAACGCATTCCGGCGCGCAGTGCGCCGCGTAGAACGCATAGACACCGCCCAGGCTCCACCCAACCACGCTCACCTTGCGCTTGTGCCTGTGGTGCATGTGCCGCAGCTTCTGCTCGAGCGCCTGGGTGAACTTGCGTTGAAAGCCGGTGTTCTGCCCGAAGCCCCAGGTCTCGACGTGGTAGCCACGCGTGCGCAGGAACACACGCAAACCGACCAGCGTCGCGTCGGATGCGGCGAAACCCGGGACGAGCAGTACCGGGTGGCCGTCGCCGCGCGGCGTCGCCTGCAGGAGTGGAAGCAGAAAGGGGAGGCTTGCCGCCTCGAACAGCCCGCGCCCCTCGAGCAGCGTGTAGATCAGCTTCGGCGGTCGTGGCCTCTTCGCTGCGGGTCGGTCTGGCACTGCGGCAAGCTTAACGCGGTACACGCGCGCGCAGCGCGATGGGCGCGCCGTTCCACACCACCGGGCAGTCGGGGTGGTCGAGCGCGTCGCCGTCGGCCACCCCGGCATGATGCGGTTTCTGCGGCACGCCACGTCGGATCCGGTACCGTGCATCGTCCCCGCAGTAGCGCACCGAAAGGGCGCGACGGCGCATGGTGGGCGATGCGTTCTCCGGCGCGCCGTGCAGAGTACGGCAGTGATGCACGGTGACATCGCCCGGCTGCATGTCGAACTGCAGGATCACGCGGTCGCGACGGTCGGCATGAAAATCCGGCACGATCTCGCCTTCCGTGTCGTCCATCGGACGGTCGGTGACGAAGTGATTCGGGCGGTAGCGCTTACCCCAGCGGTGGCTGCCCTTGATGAACTGCAGACCGCCATTGACCTCGGTCACCGGGTCGACGGGCAGCCACGAGGTGCAGATCTGCTCGCCCTCGACGTGAAAATACGAGATGTCCTGGTGGAAATAGGTTTTGTCCGGCGTGCCCGGCTCCTTGATCAGGATGCTGTCCTCGTACAGGTTCACCTTGCTGGAGCGCAGCAGCGCCGCGACGAGACCGGGAAGGGCAGACTCGCAGGCGAAGCGCCGTAACCCATCGAAATGTCGCCAGGAGTCGGTGCCGGAGTAGAAGCGTCCGGCGATCGATCCGCCCGCCCCGTGGCCGTGCGGCCGCCGCGCACCGTGCATCTGCGCGACGTCCTCTCCGTACTGCGTCAGGTCAAACCGCTGCGGCGATGCGAGCCAGTCTTCCATCGCTTGTGCGACGAGCTCGACCCATTCGCGCGAAACGGCGCTCCGCAGGCAGACGACGCCGTCGCGCCAGAAGGTCTCGATTTCCTCGTCGCTGATGTTGCGCATGGCTTACAGTAACCGAATCACCGAAATCGCGGCACCTGCTAAGATCGCGGCGTGGCAGGCACGCGGCGCAGACGCACACCGGGTCGTTCAAGTCTCAGACAGCTGGGCACGCCCACGCCGGTACCGGCCGCGCCGCATCAAGCGCTGCTCGAGCGTGTGCCGTACCCGCATCCGCGGAAGGTATGCCTGGTTCGCTTCACCGCACCGGAGTTCACGTCGCTGTGTCCGATCACGGGCCAGCCCGATTTCGCGCACCTCGTTCTCGACTACGTGCCGCGCCGCTGGCTCATCGAGAGCAAGTCGTTCAAGCTTTACCTGCAGTCCTTCCGCAACCATGGCGCGTTTCACGAGGATTGCACGCTCGCGATCGCCGGCCGGCTGGTCGACTTCCTTGCGCCGCGCTGGCTCAGGATCGGTGGCTACTGGTATCCGCGCGGGGGGATCCCGATTGATGTCTTCTGGCAGACGGGGCGGCCGCCCGCCGGTCTGTGGATCCCGGAGCAGGGTATTGCTCCGTATCGCGGGCGCGGATGAGTCGGGCGATCAGTTGCATCCCTAGGGGGTTGTGGCATCCATGATAGAGCGTGAGGCGCAGCAGCCACTGCGCATGGTTCGAGGCGTCCTTCCCGTCGTCGGGGCGGTACTGGCGGTGTCCGTGTCATCGTTTTTCACGGTGGCCTCGGCGCAGGATTCCGCGGCGACGGTGGCGCCCAGCGCAGCCAAGGCAGCCGTCATCAGCTCTGTCGATCGCCATCGGCCGGAGCTGGTGTCGCTGTCGGATCAGATCTGGGCCTTCGCTGAAATCGCGCTCCGCGAGCACCGCTCGGCGAAGCTGCTCGCCGACTACGCGGAGAAGCAGGGCTTTCGCGTCGAGCGAGGGATCGCCGGAATGCCGACTGCCTTCCTCGCCTCGTATGGCAACGGACGACCGGTGATCGGGATCATGGGCGAGTACGACGCGCTGCCCGGGCTGTCACAGAAGGCGCAGCCCAGCAAGGAGCCCCTGGTCGCGGGCGCAGGTGGTCATGGCTGCGGGCACAACATGTTTGGCGCCGCAAGTCTTGGCGCCGCGCTTGCGATCAGGGAGCAGATCCAGTCGGGAGCGCTCAAGGGCACGATTCGTTTCTACGGCACGCCGGCTGAGGAGGACATCGGCGGCAAGACCTACATGGCGCGCGACGGCGTATTCAACGACGTCGACGTGATGCTGACATGGCATCCGGGGGATGAAACCCAGGCGGACACCGACAGCAGCCAGGCCATGGTCGATCTCGCCATCGAGTTTCACGGCCGCGCCGCTCATGCGGCCAACGATCCGTGGAACGGCCGGAGCGCGGTGGATGCGCTCGAAGTGTTCACCCACGGCGTCAACCTTATGCGCGAGCACATCAAGCCGACCTCGCGTCTGCACTACACGATCGCCAATGGTGGGGACGTACCGAACGTCGTCCCGGAATACGCGAAGGTGTGGCTGTGGGCGCGTGACTGGGAGCGAGCGGAGGTCGAGCGTCTGCTCGCCCGCATTCGCAAGCTCGCTGAAGGTGCGGCGATCATGACCGAGACGACATCGACCGTGAGGGTGCAGGCCGGGAGCTGGGAGGTGCTGCCCAACCTCGCTGGTGCGCGGTTGCTGGACGCGAACCTGCGATGGCTCGGCCCGGTGAGCTACAGCGCCGAGGAGCAGGCGTTCGCGCGCGCCATTCAGCGCGCAACGGGTGTGCCGGAAACCGGCATGGATACGGGCATCCAGCCGCTCGAGAACCAGGAGCAGGAGGGGGGTTCGACCGATGTAGGCGATGTGAGCTGGGTCGTGCCGACGCTGACGCTCACGGTGGCGACCTCGCCGGCCGAGGCTCCATGGCATGCGTGGCCCGTGGTTGCGACGGGAGGCATGTCGATCGGTCACAAAGGGCTTACGCGCGCAGCGAAGGTGCTCGCGGCCACCATGGTCGATCTTTACGAGCGCCCCGACGCGCTCGCCGCCGTGCGCGCCGATTTCGAGGCCGGGAGAGGTGACGTGGTCTTCAAGGCCTATCTTCCCGACGGGCCGCCTCCCGTCCCGAAGGATGGCGATTCCGCCAGGTGATACGCCGCCCAGGCACGCCCGCGAGTGGGTTTGAGCTTAGATTAATCAAGCGCTTACGAGAGGTATTGGAAGCGTCGATGAGACTGTCGGCGGCCCGGTCGGACTGTTATAGTCGCCGCCCTCCGAAGCGATCGACGGTCCCGAGAGGAGGCGTCGGTCGAGCTGGCCCATGGTGGCTCGCGTCGGATCCCTCGCGACGGTTCGCCGTCAACCCCGTCAGGCCCGGAAGGGAGCAGCGGTAGCGGCAGCGCCGGGTGCCGGGGGTATTCTGGCGCGGGCCGCCTCCTCCTCCGCAACCGGATAACCGCTCGTCCCATGAGCTATCTCGTTCTTGCCCGTAAATGGCGACCGCGCAAGTTCGACGAACTCGTCGGGCAGGACCATGTCCGACGTGCGCTCACGAACGCGCTGGATTCGGGACGCATCCATCATGCTTTCCTGTTCACAGGCACGCGCGGCGTAGGCAAGACGACCATTGCGCGCATCTTCGCGAAGGCGCTCAACTGCGAGCGAGGCGTGTCCTCGACGCCTTGCGGCGAGTGCGGCGCCTGTCGTGATATCGACGCCGGGCGGTTCGTGGATCTGCTCGAGGTCGACGCGGCTTCCCGCACCAAGGTCGACGACACGCGCGAGCTGCTCGACAACGTTCAGTATTCGCCGGCGCGTGGCCGCTACAAGGTGTACCTGATCGACGAGGTGCACATGCTCTCGGCGCATTCGTTCAATGCGTTACTCAAGACGCTGGAGGAGCCGCCACCGCACGTCAAGTTCCTGCTCGCGACCACCGATCCTCAGAAGCTGCCGATCACGGTCCTGTCGCGCTGCCTGCAGTTCCACCTGCGGCGGCTGCCGCCTCAGCAGATCATCGAGCGGCTGACGCAGATCGCGCAGGCCGAGAAGGTGGAATTCGAGCCCGGTGCCTTGCGTGCGATCGCGCGTGGCGCGGAGGGCAGCATGCGTGACGCGCTGTCGCTGCTCGACCAGGTGCTTGCCTTCGGCGGCGGCCGGGCGCTCGAGGCCGAGGCACGCTCGCTGCTGGGCACGCTCGACCGCAGGCACGTCGAGACAATCCTCACGGCGCTTGCGGCAGGTGACGGAAAGGCGCTGATGCAGTCCGTCGCAACGCTCGATGAGCGCGCACCCGACTACCACCAGGCGCTGGGTGAGCTGGCCGGCGCGTTGCAGCGCATGTCGTTGCTGCAGGTGCTGCCGGAGCTCCAGACCGACGCCGTCGACGAGGACGGGGCGTTGTCCGCACTGGCAGCGCGCTTTGCGCCGGAGGATCTGCAGCTCTGCTACCAGATCGCGATCATGAGCCGCCGCGATCTCGACTACGCACCCGATGCGCGCGGTGGATTCGAGATGGCGCTATTACGCATGCTGGCGTTCCGTCCTCTGTCGACCGCGGACGACGAGCCCCGTCCGGCTGGACGCGCGACGACAAGGCGCACGGCCGGCGCCGCCACCGTCGCCATGCCGGCGAACACCGGCGCCGCAGCGCCGCCCGCGGTGGAGAGTGGCTCGGAATGGCCCGCGATGCTTGCCGCGCTCGACCTGCAGGGCCCGGCGCGCCAGCTTGCCAACCATTGCGTGCTCACCTCGCGCAGCGGCGACGTACTGCGGCTCCGTCTCGACCGGTCCGGCGAGATGTTCCGTCGGCCGCAGCTCGAGCAGAAGCTCGCACAGGCGCTCAGCACGCAACAGGGTCGACCCCTTCGCATCGAGATCAACGTGAGCGATGTCGTGGAGGACACGCCGGCGCGCCGGCAGGCGCTGGTTTCCGACGAACGGCTGCGCGCGGCCGAGGAAGCGATCGAGACGGACCCGGCAGTGCGCGCTATGCGCGAGGTTTTCGGTGCGACGGTGCAGCCGGGCTCCGTCAAGCCGCTCAACTGACAAACAACCACGAGGCGAGGCGCAACGATGAAGGGCGGTCTGGGCAATCTGATGAAGCAGGCGCAGGCGATGCAGGCGACCATGCAGAAGGCGCAAGAGGAAATCGCGGCCATGGAGGTCACCGGCGAGGCGGGGGGCGGCATGGTCAAGGTCACGCTCAACGGTCGCCACGAGGCGCGGCGCGTACAGATAGATCCGGCGGTGCCCACCGACGACCGCGAGATGATCGAGGATTTGGTCGCCGCAGCGATCAACGACGCCGTGCATCGCATCGAAAGCGCGACGCAGGACAAGATGTCTTCGCTGATGGGTGGGATGAATCTCCCGCCGGGCATGAAGCTGCCATTCGGCGGCTGACCCGCGGGCGATGCTCTATCCGCCTTCCCTGACCCGCCTGATCGAGGCGCTGCGCTGCCTGCCCGGCGTGGGCCCCAAGTCGGCGCAGCGCATGGCATTCCATCTGCTCGAACGCGAGCGGGTCGGTGGCCGCGAGCTTGCGCAGGCGGTTACCGGCGCCATCGATAGCCTCGGTCACTGTCGCCGGTGCCGGATGTTCGCCGAGGGCGAGCTCTGCCCGATCTGCGCGTCGCACCAGCGTGACCGCAGCCTGCTGTGCGTCGTGGAGTCGCCGGCGGACGTAGTTGCCGTCGAGCAGTCGGCGAGCTATCGCGGCTGCTATTTCGTACTGATGGGGCACCTGTCGCCGCTCGATGGCATCGGCCCACACGAAATCGGCATCGAGGCGCTCGAGCGATTGCTCGGCGAGGGGGAAGTCGCGGAGGTGATCCTTGCGACCAATCCGACGGTGGAAGGCGAGGCCACGGCGCATTTTCTCGGCGAGGTCATCGCACGTCACGGGCTGCACGCATCGCGAATCGCGCACGGCGTGCCGGTCGGCGGCGAGCTCGAGTACGTGGATGGCGGAACGCTGGCGCACGCCATCGCCGGCAGACAGCGCCTCTAAGTGCGGCAGACTCGACGACGATTCCTGAAGGGTGCCGGTCTCGCGGCCGCGGGTGTGACGGCGCTGCGCGCCGCGCCGACAGCGGCGCTCGATCGACGCGACGTTCCGGGCTGGGATGCCGAGGCGGACGTGATCGTCGTCGGCTCGGGCGCGGGCGGCATCTCAGCGGCGATCGAGGCGCGCCGCGCGGGCGCGGACGTGCAAGTGCTCGAGCTCTTCCACATTCCCGGTGGCTCATCGAGTCTCTCGGGCGGCGTCTGCTACATGGGCGGCGGCACGCCGCTGCAGCAGGCGCTCGGTTTCGCGGACACTCCCGAGGACATGTATCGCTACCTGATCGAGGCCGGCGGCTCGTACGCACCGGCCGACAAGATCCAGCTCTATTGCGAGGAGAGCCTGGGCCACTATGCCTGGCTCGTCGGCAACGGCGTGGAATACGCACGCGTGTACTCGGATGAGAAGGAGCTCGCGCACCACGCCGCGTCGCTCTATCACTCGGGCAGCGAGCGCAACTACCCGTATCGGGATCGGGTGCGGCCCGCGCCGCGCGGTCACGTGCCACCCGCGACAAACATGATGGGCGGCCAGCGACTCATGGCGAGCCTGCTCGCCTCGGCGGAGCGACTCGGGATTCCTGTTCGCACGCGGGTTGCCTGCGAGCGTCTCGTTACCGAATCAGACGGCGCCGTGGCTGGTGTGGCTGTAATCGAGAACGGTGAGCGCCGGTATCTGCGTGCGCGCCGCGGCGTGGTGCTCGCCGCGGGCGGGTTCATCCACAATCCCGAGATGCTCAGGCGCCACGCACCGGAGCTCTACGCCTGCTCCGGTCACTGGGGCCGCGCTGGCGATCTCGGAATGGGTATCCGCATGGGGATGGGCGTGGGCGCCAATGTGCTGCGGATGCATCACGGCTTCGCAGTGCTGCCGCTGTATCCGCCAGAGAATGTCCTCAAGGGAGTGGCGGTCAACCGTCTCGGCCAGCGCTGTATCGCCGAGGACGCGTATTACGGAGCGATCGGCCACGAATTTCTCTACAACCAGGGCGGACGCGGATGGCTGATCGTGGACGCTTCTTGCGACTACCCGGGACCGGATGCGCGCGTGGTCGTGGCCGCGCTGGCGGGTGACATCACGGCGCTTGGTCACGCGCTCGGATTCGCGCCGGGTGCGCTCGAGTCGACGATCGACTACTACAACGTTCACGCGCGCGAGGGCCGCGACCCGTTGCTCGGCAAGGGCACGGCCTTCCTCGCGCCGCTCGAGCGGCCGCCCTTCAAGGCCTACGATCTCGGTGTCGAGAAGGCGTTCTACTCGGTCCATACCTTCGGCGGTCTCGAGACAACGCTCGCCGGTGAGGTGGTCAACGCCTGGGGCGACACCATCCCCGGGCTCTATGCGGCGGGGCGGACCTCCGCCGGGATCCCGGCCGCGCCGTATCACGCGAGTGGTCTGTCGATCGGCGACAGCACGTTCTTCGGGCGCCGCGCGGGTTCTGCGGCCGCCGCACGGAGGCGCTGATGCGTCATCGCGCTGCCGCTGTCGCGACGGCAATGCTGCTGCTTGCCGCGACGACGGCGCGCGCGGAGCTTCCGCCGGGCGATCCCGAGCGCGGCCGGCAGATATTTCAGCCGTGCCGCACCTGTCATTACCCGGAGCCGGGCTTTGGCAACTACAACGGCCCGAGCCTCACCGGGATATTCGGCCGCAAGGCCGGCACACGTGAAGGCTTCAACGGGTACTCGAGGGTGCTCAAGGAATCGGGTTTCGTGTGGACGCCCGAACTGCTCGACGCCTGGCTTGCGAGTCCGGGCGAGTTTCTCGCCGACTCCACCATGATCTTCGTCGGGATTCCAGACCGCCAGGCCCGGGCGGATCTGATCGCTTACCTGCAGCAGTTCGATCAGGCAGCGAGGGCATTCCGTCCGTGAGGTCGCTCACCAGCGTGCTGGCCCGCCGATTCGCACCGGACTAAAGCCGGTTGACGTACACGTAGTACGCGCCCGTAAGAAGGCCTCCGTTGGCGTTCAGGAACCATGTCTGGAGATCGGTTGGGCCAGCTGGCAAGTTCACGGTAAACGAAATCGCCTTGTCGGTCGCGGTGACGGGTACGGTCTGATCAAAATTCGCAACCTTGAGCCGCGCTCGTGCGATCGGCAGTGCCTTACCTGCCACGTACGTGCCATCTACGGCGGTATACGGTGGTAGCCCGGCCGTAATCGGCGTGTCCGCCTCGACCGGCCACCGGCGCAGGTCGATCTGGTAATCAGCTGCACGCTCCACCTGGATCGTCCAGACGCCATTCTTCACCGGTGCCGTACGAACCTGGAACTGCTGGCCTAGAGAGACGTTACGCCACTCGGGTGAGGCGAGCAGGAGCGGATTCGCCGCGTCTGAGCCGATCGTGAGGCGACTGAACGTGTTCACCGTGGGCGCTACCCCCGCCCACCAGGCTTCGTAGTGGCTTCTCATCTGGGCGACGACGTCCGGGTAGCTCGCAATCACGTTCGTTGTCTGCCCGGGATCCGTGGACAGGTCATAGAGACTGGTGTTGTTGATCAGGCGCCAGCGTCTCCAGAGGATGGCGGCATCCCATTTCTTTGGAACCGGCGCCGTCATCCGCGAGTACTGAACGACCAGCTTCCGATCCGGAAGCGTCTGCTCCTGTCCGCGCAGGAGTCTGGCGAGGCTGATCCCATCGAATGTTGCGCCCGCAGGATTCGGCAGCCCGGCGAGCTCTATCAGCGTCGGCAGTACGTCCTGTACCTGCGCAAGCTCACCGATGTCCCCAGAATCGCGCAGGCGGCCCGCCGGCCAGCGAACAAAGAATGGAACGCGGTGCCCCCCCTCGAAGAGCGATTCCTTGTTGTCCCTCATCCCCGCGTTGAATATGACATCGCCCCATTGGGTGCCATTGTCCGTCAGGAAAATCACGATGGTGTTGTCTCGCAGGCCTGCGTCGATGAGCGTCTGCTCGAGCTTCCCCATGTTCTCATCGATGTTGGCGATCATCCCGAAGAAGCTGGCTTGGTCGTGGGGGAGCCCCGCGTATTGGTCCCGGTACTTCTGCGGAACGAAGAGCGGCGCGTGCGGCGCATTGGTGGCGATGAACGCAAAGAACCGCTCCCCCAGTGCGCCACGCTCCCTGATCCACCGTATCGCTTCGGCGAAGAAGACGTCGGTGCAATAGCCGGGGTATTGCTGCAATTGACCGTTATGGAGATAGAAATCGTCAAAGTAGTCGTTGTTCCAGTACACCGGAACGGCATTCAGGTAAGACGATGGAAATGACAATGTTTCCTGGAAACCGCGATCCTGGGGCCGGTATGGGTAGTTGTCCCCAAGGTGCCATTTTCCGAAGAGGGCAGTGCGGTAGCCGGCACTCGTGAAAAAATTGGCCATGGTTGGCATCGTCTTGCGCAGGATCGCCCTGCCGTTGCCGACGTTCATCGCGCCATTGTCAAGCGCATCGCGACCGCTCATGAGCTGGCCCCGTGTCGGCGTGCACATCGGCGCGACGTGAAAATCGGTCAGCCGAATGCTCTGGGAGGCCAGCTGGTCGAGCTTCGGCGTCTTCAGGATCGGGTTCCCGTGGGCGGAGAGGTCGCCATACCCCTGGTCATCTGTCATCACGATGATGACGTTGGGCGGCACCTCAGGTTTGGGGTGCTTGCGATTTCCAGCCATGGCCACGGACATGACCAGGGAAAGGGACAAGACCACAAGCACTCGCACGGCAATCATCACACCCACCTGTACGGGCGAAGGGAGTATGACTCAGTCTCGGGGTCTGGGGCGAGCCGGCGATTGGACTTTGTCAGGCGGGTCAGCTCGCCGTCACTTGCGCTTTCTGCCCGGCAAGAAAAAGCCACGTCTCGACCACGGTGTCTGGGTTCAGCGACATGCTCTCGATGCCCTGGTCGACCAGCCAGCGAGCGAGCTCCGGGTGATCCGACGGACCCTGGCCGCAGATCCCGACATACTTGCCCGCCTTGCGACAGGCCGAGATCGCCATCGCGAGCATCGCCTTGACCGCCTCGTCACGCTCGTCGAAGAGCCGTGCGATCACCGCGGAATCGCGATCGAGCCCCAGCGTGAGCTGCGTCATGTCGTTCGAGCCGATCGACATCCCGTCGAAGAACTCGAGATACCGGTCGGCGAGCACCGCATTGGTCGGCAGCTCGCACATCATGATGATCCTGAGACCGTTCTCGCCGCGCTTGAGGCCGTTCTCGGCCAGCAGCTCCACCACTTTAGCCGCCTCGGCGAGCGTGCGCACAAACGGCACCATCACCCACACGTTCGCGAGCCCCATCTCGTTGCGCACGCGTCGGAGTGCCCGGCACTCCAGCTCGAAGCATGGCCGGAAGCTCTCGTCGACGTAACGCGAGGCGCCGCGGAAGCCGAGCATCGGGTTCTGCTCGACCGGCTCGTAGCGGCGCCCGCCGACCAGGTTGGCATATTCGTTCGACTTGAAATCCGACAATCGCACGATGACGGGCTGCGGCGCAAAGGCCGCCGCGATCGTCGCGATGCCCTCGCAGAGCTTTTCGACATAGAACGCGACCGGGCCGGCGTAACCCGCCATCTGGCGCCGGATCGTGTCCTGGAGATCGGCGTCGAGCGCGTCGAACTCGAGCAGCGCGCGCGGGTGCACGCCGATCATCCGGTTGATGATGAACTCCAGCCGTGCGAGGCCGACGCCACAGTTCGGAATCCCGGCGAAATCGAACGCCCGGTCGGGGTTGCCGACGTTCATCATTATCTTGACGGGAATCTTCGGCAGCGCGTCGAGCTCGATCCGCGTCTGGTCGAAGTCGAGCTGCCCTTCGTAGACGTAGCCGGTGTCGCCCTCCGCACAGGACACAGTGACGGACTGACCCTCGTGGACCGCCCGGGTCGCATCGCCGCAGCCGACGACGGCCGGGATTCCGAGCTCCCGGGCGATGATCGCTGCGTGACAGGTGCGGCCACCGCGGTTGGTGACGATAGCGGCGGCGCGCTTCATGACCGGCTCCCAATCGGGATCGGTCATGTCGGCGACCAGTACGTCGCCGCTCTCGACGCGGGACATCTCGCGCACGTCGCGGATGATGCGCGCGGGCCCTGCGCCGATGCGCTGGCCGATGCTCCGGCCGCTGGCGAGTATCTTCGAGCGACCCTTGAGCGTGTAGCGCTGCACGACGCGACCTGTGCGGCTCTGCACGGTCTCAGGACGCGCCTGCAGTATGTAGATGCGTCCGGTCTCGCCGTCCTTGCCCCACTCGATGTCCATCGGGCAGCCGTAGTGCTCTTCGATGACCAGCGCCTGGCGCGCGAGCTCGAGCAAATCGCGGTCATCGAGGCAGAAGCGCATGCGATCGGCCTCGGAAACCTCGACCGTGGCGACGCGCCGGTCAGCGTCGCCGGGCTCGGCATACACCATCTTGATCGCCTTGCCGCCGAGCGTGCGACGCAGAATCGGTGCGTGCCCAGAGCGCAGCGCCGGTTTGTAGATGTAGAACTCGTCGGGATTGACCGCGCCCTGCACCACGGTCTCGCCCAGCCCCCAGGAAGCCGTGATGAACACGACGTCGCGGAACCCGGAATCCGTGTCGAGCGTAAACATGACGCCGCTCGCTCCGAGATCGCTGCGCACCATGTGCTGGATGCCTGCGGAGAGTGCCACCTGCGCGTGCTCGAAGCCCTGGTGCACGCGGTAGGCGATTGCACGATCGTTGAACAGGGAGGCGAACACCTCGTGCACCGCGCGCATGACCGCATCGGCGCCGCGGACGTTGAGCAGCGTCTCCTGCTGCCCGGCGAAGGAGGCTTCCGGCAGATCCTCCGCGGTGGCGGAGGAGCGCACGGCAACCGCTGCATCGACGCCGCCTTCCGACATTGCCGTGTAACCCGCGATGATCTCCTGCTGCAGACGCGCGGGGAACGGGGTCGCGAGCATCCACTCGCGGATCCTGGCGCCGGTCACCGCGAGCTGCACGACGTCGTCGACGTTGAGACCGGCGAGCTCGGACTCGATTCTGGCGGCGAGGCCGTCGTGCGCGACAAAGTCGCGGTATGCATCCGCCGTCGTGGCAAAGCCGCCCGGAACCGTCACGCCGAGAGCCGCGAGCCCGGAGATCATTTCGCCCAGCGAGGAATTCTTGCCGCCGACCTCGGCGACGTCGTGCCGACCCAGCTTTGCAAAGGGAAGGGTGTACGGACGCAAGCCTGGTCCTCTTGCTAGCTCAGCGCAGGAGATGAAAGACTGCGCGTGCGTCGCGCCGTTCGAGGATACTGGTGCAGATGGGCCGCAGAACCGTCTTCTTCGTCTCTGACCAGACCGGCGTGTCCGCCGAAACCATGGGGCACAGCCTGCTTACCCAATTCGACGGCCTCGAATTCAGGCAGGTGACTCTGCCATTTATCTCCACGGTTGACAAGGCAGAGGAGGCGGTGCGAAAGATCAACGCGACCGCAGTCGCCGACGGCCAGCGGCCGATCGTGTTCAGCACGCTGGTGCGCGAGGACCTGCGCACCGTGCTGCTGCGCGGAAACGCCCTGCTGCTGGACTTCTTCGCCGCGTTCCTCGGTTCGCTGGAGATCGAGCTCTCCGTCAAGTCGGCGCAGCGCGAGGGGCGCGCGCACGGCATGCAGGACCTGCAAGCCTATGCGACCCGCATCGACGCGACGAACTTCGCGCTCGCCGCCGACGACGGTGCCGTCACGGCGGATTACGCGCGCGCCGACGTGGTGCTCATCGGCGTTTCCCGATCCGGAAAAACGCCGACCTGCATCTACATGGCGATGCAGTACGGGATCTTCGCTGCGAACTACCCGCTGACGGAGGACGACTTCGAGGGCAAGCAGCTCCCCGCGCCGCTGCGCATGCAGACGGCAAAGTTGTTCGGCCTCACCATCGCGCCGTCGCGGCTGCAGCAGATCCGCAACGAGCGGCGGCCGGGCAGCCGCTACGCGTCCCTGTCGCAGTGCGAGTACGAGGTACGCTCCGCGGAAGGTCTGTTCCAGCGGTTCGGAATACCGCACCAGAACACGACCGAATGCTCGATCGAGGAGATCGCGAGCCGCGTCATCGACCGCAAGGGGATCGAACGCCGGCTGCGGCCGTGAGCCCGTCCGCCGCGGTGTGCCGCGTTTCACGGTTGCACGAAATCGCTGTGCTATAGTCGATCCATGATCGTCGACAGCCAGTGCGTCACGTCTTGGCACGCGCGGCCGGTAAGTTTCGTCAGCCTGATGACGCTGTACGAGAGCAACTACATCCGGCTGCGACGGCTCGCGGGCGACGTGCGCATGCTGTCCGGGAGGCTGCTGTCGAGTGCACCGCGGGAATGCGATCTGCACCTGACAGTGGTGGAGCACAGCCGGTACACGTCGATCCTGCGGCTTACCTACCTGTTCCAGGATGCGGCCGGCCCGGTGGCCGACCCGGACCTGGAGCTGCGCGTGTACCACGACGCCCGGCTGGCCGAGGCGAGCGGCTGCGGCCGTTGGGTGTTGCATCCGGGCCTGCGCCACATCCGCGCCACGCTCTCGATGGCGCTCGGTGAACGATGGCTCCGCAACATGATGCTCAACAAGTGGCTCGACTACTGCACTGATTGCGGACACGGTTTCGCGGTAAGGTCGACGCGGGTCGCTTGATGCATGGGTCTCGCTGACGACTGGCGCCGCCTCGTCGCAGCGCTCACCGGGCGGCCGGACACGGCCGAGGAAGCGCGGCTGGCCGCGCTCTTTCAGAACAGATCGGAGCTCAAGAAGGAACTGAGCGCGCTCGACGACGAGCGTCACCGGCTGCTCGACCGGCTCAAGCTCCAGGAAGGGTCCACCATGCGCGTCGAGGAGCAGCTTGCGAACCTCGAGCAGTATCTCGGCAGACCCGAGGAGGCACAGAAGTGCGTCGCGTACTTTCAGCTTCGCGCCGTGTGGCGATTGGCCTCACGACGGCTGGAGCAGTTCGCCACGGAGCTGACGCGGCAGCAGAAAGATCGCGAGCGCAAGCAGCAGCTCACCGAATTCGAGCGCAACAGACGCAACCGACTCGATGATCTGGACCGCGAGATCTACGACGCGCGGATCCTCGTTGACCAGCTCGAGGCGGAGCAGGCGGCGGACCGCGAACGGCTCGGTGCCCTGGGCGGATTCTGGAACTACTTCCGCCGGCGGAAACTCGAGCAGAGAGTCGCGGAGCGGGAAACCCGCACCGAGGTCGCGCGCACCTCGCTGACGGATCTCGGCGACCAGCGCCATGCGATCGAATCCGAGGCGCCGCCCGCGTTCGAAGGCACCAGCCTCGAGGGCCGTCGCTCGGTCAACCTGGCGGTGATCGCCTGCGCTGAGGGTCTCTGCGAGCGCCTGGCGTCGGCGAATCTGGTGCTGCAGGCGCGCCAGTCGACGCTGACTCGGATCTACGACGCGGATTTCGGGGGCGGAACCCAGTCTGCGGCGCTGATCCAGGCCGCGACCCGCGCGATCGGCGAGCTCGACGCGATGCAGGACGACCTGGCCGACATCAAGCGCCGCGTCGATCGCTTGAAGTCCACTGCCGCCTGGCGAGGCCCTGGCGACACGATTCCGCTGCAGGAGAGCGTGGGCCCGCGGGACGCGATCGGCCGGGGCTCGATCAACGTACTGCTCGACGACTACTTCGACATCCAGAAGCTGATGCTCGACTGAGCCCGCGAGATCCGGCTCGGCGCTCGGATACGGTTTGAGCTCGCCGGTGCATAAGCCAATTCCGGTCAGGGCTTGCGGAGTACGAGGACGTTGCCGAGCAGCGATATCGCGATCCCCACAAGCGTCGCTGCCTGCCAGTGGAAGCCCTCGAACGATGCGGAGAGGACCAGCGCGACGATCGGCACCATGACGCCGACGTAGCCGGAGCGCGCCGCGCCGATCCGCCCAAGCAGGGTGAGGTAGGAGCCAAAGGCCAGGACCGAGCCGAACACGACCAGGTACATGAGCGACAGCACGTAAGCCGGCGTGGCCTCGAACGCGAACGACTTTCCTGCAGCCGCGGTCCAGACCGCCGCGAACAGGGCTCCGTACAGCATGCCCCAGGCGGTGGACTGCCACATCGGAATCCCGGCGTCGTGGTTGCGATGCGCGACCAGGGTGCCCAGCATCGCGAACAGCACGCTCACCATCGTGAAGACGACGCCCAGCACCGGGCGGTCCCCCTCGCGAAAATTGCCGAGCTCCGGCGCGAACACGAGCCCGATGCCGGCGATCCCGAGAAGCGAGCCCGCAGCGATCCGCGCCGTGATCGGCGTACCGAAGAACAGTCGCTGGCCAAACATCCCGATCAAGGGGCTGGCTGAGAACCCGACCGCGACCAGTCCCGATACGATGTGCTGCTCGGCGAAGTACACGAAGACGTAGCTCGCGCCGAACATCATGACGCCCTGGCCGGCGATCCAGCCGTGATCGCGGAGCGGGAAGCGAAGCGGCAGCCGCCGGATGCCGCAGAATGCGAAGAGCAGCAGCGCTGCGAGCAGAAAGCGGTAGGTGACGCTCGCTTCGGGCTCGACGCGGCCGAGCTGGAAGGTTATCGCAAACCAGGTCGAGCCCCAGATCGCGACGCTGGCGGCGAAGAGCTGGAGATTGCTCAAGCGCCGTCAGGTCGGGCTGGCGGGGCTGCCTGCTGCGCCGTCAAGCGGCTCGGCGATGGTCTCTCCGGCAGCGGATCGCGCCGCGGATCCCGCAAACACACGCCGCCGCCAGGTGTTGAGCTCGTCAAACCAGACATAGAACATGGGCACGATGAGGAGCGAGATCACTGCGGAGAATGCCAGTCCGCCCATGATAGCGCGTGCCATCGGATAGTACGCCGGACCACCATCACCGCCGCCGCCCACAGTCGCGTCGCCGATGGCGAGCGGCAGCATCGCGAGCAGCGTCGTGAGCGTGGTCATCATGATCGGCCGCAGCCGGTCGCGACCTGCCTGCAGGATTGCCTGGTCGCGCGGCATCCCGCTCTCGCGCAGGTCGATCACGTGCGCGACCAGCACGATGCCGATGTTGACCACGACTCCAACCAGTATCATGAACCCTATCATGGCCATCATAGTGATGGTGGTTCCCGTGAGAGTCAGGAACCAGATCGCGCCCACGATGGCGAACAGGATCGAGGTGATGATCGACAATGGGTAGAGTGTCGACTCGAACAGCGACGCCATGACCAGGAAGATCAGCACAACCGCGAGCAGCAGGTTCTGCATCATCGTCTGCATCGCCTTGTCGTTTTCCTCGAATCCGCGGCCGAACTTCCACGAATAACCTGGCGGCAGCGGGAAGTCGTTCATCACCGGCTCGACCCACTTTTTTGCATCGTCGAGCGTCGTGCCCTTGGCGAGATTAGCCGTGACCACGACGGTTGTCAGCCGGTTGATACGCTTGATCTCCCGGTCGCTCGGGCGTACGACGAAGTCGGCCACGGCGCCGAGCTCCATACGCGTGCCGTCCGGCAGCGCAAGCGGCACGCGGGCGAGATCATCGACCGACTGACGATCGGATTCGCGGAACGCGAGCCGCATGGTGATCTCGCGGTCCGAGGTCCGAAGCTCGGGCAGCCGGTCGCCGCGCATCGCTCCGGCCACGGTCAGCGCCACGTCCTCTGTGGTGAGACCGAGCTGCGAGACCTTGTCGCGATCGACGATCACCTGCACCTCCTCGTCGCCGGTTCGTGCCTCGGAGCGCACGGCCTCAAGGCCGGGTATCGACGACAGGCGCTGTACGACGTCGAACGAGATCTCGGCCAGGCGCTCGGTCGAGTCGCCGGCGAGTTGCAGGCTGAAGTTGCTGCTGCCCGCGGCGGAGTCGTCGAACTGGAAGCTGGGCGTGCCGATGATGATCTCGGGCATCTCCTTCGTTACGGTGTCCATCACCTCCTGGGCTGGCACCCGTGCACGCCCCTTCGGCGCGAGGTAGAGACGCGTGTGCGCCTCGTCGGTCAGCCACACGGTGTAATAGGTCTCGATATCGAGGCGCTCCTTGTTGGCCTCGAGGTACGCCTCCATGCGCTTGACCGCCTGCTCGACGCGCTGCATCGCATGCGAGCCCTGCAGGTGATAGGAGAGGAACAGCGTGCGGCTCGCCTCCTGCGGGAACGGGTCAACCTTGGCGAGCTTGAGCAGGAACAGCGGTACCGGCGAGACCAGGATCAGGACGGTCACGAGCGCCATGGTCTTGCGGTGCGCGAGCGCCCAAAGGATCGCCCGCTCGTAGCGATGCTGCAGCCGGCCGAACCAGGAACGCTCCGACACCGGCGGCGGCGGGGTCATGCGTGCGGCCAGCATCGGGATCAGTGTCTGCGCGACCACCAGCGACGCCACCATCGCGACGATGATCGGGATCGCGACGTGCACCAGGAAGATCGACATCTCGTTCTTCTCGCCGAACACCATCGGCAGGAAGACGATGGTCGTCGACAGCGTGCCGGCCAGCACGGCAACACCGACCTCGCGCACGCCCGCGAGCGTCGCGGGCACCGGACGTCCGGGCTCGAGCTGCCGGTGCCGGAAGATGCTCTCGGTGATCACGACCGAGTTGTCGACCAGCATGCCGATTGCGACCAGCATGCCCATCATGGTCAGCACGTTGAGGGTGAGGCCGAGGAAGTACATCGCACCCAGTGTCACGAGCAGCGACGCCGGCACGGTCAGGCTCACGATCAGGGTGGTCGGCAGGTGGCGCAGGAAGGCGAGCAGCATGAAGAACGACAGCACGGCGCCGATGAGTCCGGCCTTGCGCAGCTCGCGAAGCGAGGAGCGGATGCTGTCGGCCTGGTTGGCGACCACCAGGATCTCGATGCCCTGCAGCTGCGGCAGCTCGCGCGCGGCGTCGACCGCCTCGATCACCCGATCGGCGACGTCGACCACGTTCGCCTGGGTCGACTTGTAGACGTCGATGCCGACCGCTGGTCGCCCGTCCATGCGCCGGCCGATCGTGAGCTCGGGCGCGACGAGTTCCACGGTCGCGACGTCGCCGACGCGGACGCCACCGCCGATGACCAGGTTTCGCACGTCGTCGAGCGAGTGGAATTCGCCCAGCGGGCGAACGATGAAGCGTGAACCGTTCTCCGTGATTTCGCCGGCGCTCACCGAGAAGTTCGACGTTTCGAGCAGCTTGCGCAGCTCGAGCACGTCGACCCCGTACGCCGCGACCCGCGTCGGGTCGACCAGCACCCGTACCTCGTTCGGCTCGACTCCCTCGAGCTCGACGCGCGCCACGCCTTCCAGGCGCTCGATGGGCCGCTTGAGGAATTTCTCGAGCGTGTCGTACTGGTCGGTGAGATCCGTATCCGAGGACAGGCGGATGACGGTCACCGGCTGGTCGGAGGGGCTGAACGAGAACATCAGGATGCGGTCCGCGGCGGCCGGCAGCTCCGAGCGTATCGAGTCGAGCTTGGTACGCACCTCGAACGCCGCCTTCTCCGTGTCGCGATCCCAGTTGAAGAGCACCGTGAACTGCGCTTCGTCGGGCCGCGCCGTCGCCTGGATCTCCTCTATGCCGGACAGCGTCGCAAGCGCCTCCTCGACGGGGCGAACGACGAGCTGTTCCATCTCCTCGGGCGTCGAGCCCGGGTAGGGGATGGTCACCTGCATTCCCGGGAAGGTGATGTCCGGAAAGTTCTCGAGCCGCAGCAGCTTCGCCGAGATCAGCCCGACCGCGAGCACGGCCAGGAACACCATCACCGTCGTGACGGGACGGTTGAGCGCGAGACTGGTGTGGCGCATGGCGAGCCTCAGCCCGTGGCCATTTCCGCCGCCGCATCGGGGGCGGGCGTGGGTGGCGCGTAGACCTTGCGGTCGAGCACCGAGTACACGACCGGAATGACGAGCAGGGTCAGGAAGGTCGTGAGCAGCACACCGCCGATCACCGTGATCGCCATGGGCGCGCGCACCTCTGCACCCTCGCCGATCCCGAGCGCCATCGGCAGCAGCCCGAGGATGGTCGTGAGCTTGGTGATCAGGATCGGGCGCAGGCGCACGCGGCCGGCCTCCACGATCGCATCGCGCTTCGACAGACCGCGCTCGCGCGCCTTGTTGACCGCGTCGATCAGCACGATCGACTGGTTGACTACGATGCCCGCCAGCATGATGAGCCCGATGTACGCCACGACGTTGACCGTGGTACCCGTGATCCACAGCGCCCATATCGCGCCGATGATCGCGAGCGGGATCGTAAGCAGGATCACGAAGGGGTGGATCAGCGACTCGAACTGCGACGCCATCACGAGATAGACGAGGAAGATCGCGAGCAGCAGCACGAACTGCAGCGAGCGGAAACTGTCGCTCATGTCCTCGCTCTGACCCGAGAGGAACGCAGTCGTCCCGACCGGCACCTGCACTTTGGCGACCATGTCCTCGAGCGCGTCAACGGCGGCACCCAGGTCACCCTGGGCCAGGTTGGCGGAGACGACGGCGACCCGCTCCTGGCCGATGCGACGCACCTCGGCCGGGCCGATCGCGAGCTTGACGTCCGCCACGGCGGACAGCGGCACCGGGAAGTCGCTGCCCGGGTTGACGATGAGGTTGCGGACTTCCTCGATCGACGCGGCACGGGTGTCGACGCTGCGCACGAGCACGTCGATCTTCTTGTCGACCAGCGTATAGCGCGTGGCAACCTCGCCGCGCACGCTGTTGACGACCCGATCGGCGATGTCGCGCACGACCAGCCCGAGCTGCGTGGCGCGCTCCTGGTCGAAGATGATCTGGATCTCGGGGTTGCCGGCCTCGACGGTCGACTTGACGTCTGCAAAGCGCCCATCGGCCTGCATACGCAGCCGGACCTGCTCCGCGGCGTCACGCAGCCGGTCGAGGTCGTAGCCCGAGACCACGACCTCGAGAGGCGTCGACAGAGCGAACAGACTCGGACGGCTGAACTGATACTGCACACCCGGGAGACTCTCCAGGCCCCTGCGCATGCCCGCCATGGCGGCTTCTTCGTCGGCGCGCCCGGAGCCGCGCACGAGCGTGATGCTGAGGCGCCCGGTGTTCTCACCCGCGTCGACGGGGTTGGCATCGAGACGGTTGCCCGTGCCCGCCACCGAGTAGGCGAGATCGACGTTGCCGAGTCCCGTGCTGGCGAGCTGGGCGGCGACGACGGCGCGGTCTGTTGCCTCGAGCGGCGTTCCCGCCGGCAGCCGCAGGTCGACGTTGAACTCGCCCTGCGACATCTGCGGGATCAGCTCGGTACCGAGACGCGGCACGATCAGCACCAGCGTCAGCACGAAGAGCGTCACGGCGCTGCCGATCACCTGTCCGGGACGATCGAGAGCCCAGGTGATCGCGGGCGGGTACTTGCGGTCGGCCCAGCGGTTGACGGCCTGCGTGACGCGGACCAGCGGGCTCAGCACGAGCGCGCAGCCGCGCGCGATCCAGCGGAAGACCCGGCTCGCACGACCCGCCATCGCTGTGAGCGCCCCGTCAAACCGGCGCCGCGCGCGACCGGGGACGGCGCCGGCGGGCGCGGTGTCCACATGATGGTGGTTGCCGGCGGCCAGCATCGGCACCAGGGTCAAGGCGACAAGAAGGGAGAAGGCGAGGGCGAAGCTGACCGTGAGCGACTGGTCCTTGAAGAGCTGTCCTGCCACACCGGTGATGAACACCATCGGGAAGAAGACCGCAACGGAGGTCAGGGTCGCTGCCGTGACGGCCATCGCCACCTCGGCCGTTCCGCGGTGCGCGGCTTCCCGGCGATCCATGCCGTGTTCCTGCTTGCGTACGATGCTCTCGAGCACGACGACCGCGTTGTCCACCAGCATGCCGACCGCGAGCGCGATGCCGCCCAGCGACATGATGTTGAGCGTCAGGTCGAAGGCATACATCATCACGAAGGTGCCGAGCACCGAGACCGGAATCGCGATGCCGGTGATCAAGGTCGCTCGCGCATCGCGCAGGAAGGCGTACAGCACCAGGATCGCGAGCAGTCCGCCGATCAGCGCGGCGCTCTTGACCTCGCTGATCGCCGCGTCGATGAAGTGCGACTGGTCGTAGACGGGCTTGATCACCGTCCCCTCCGGCAGCGACTTCCCAATCTCCTCGACCCGCGCACGAATGCCAGAAGCGAGCTGAACGGTATTCGCGTCGCCTTCCTTGTAGACAGCGAGCTCGATCGCTTCCTTGCCGTCGACGCGCGTGATGGCTTCGCGCTCCTTGTAACCGTGGCTCACCGTCGCCACGTCACGCAGATACACGGGCTGGCCGTTGCGCGTGGCGATGATCGCATCGGCCATCTGCTGAATCGTTCCGAACTCGTTCAGGGTGCGCACCAGGAAGCGCTGCATGCCCTGCTCCAGCCGGCCGCCGGACAGGTTGACGTTCTCGGCGCGTATCCGGCGCGTGACTACGTCGATCGAGAGGCCGAGCTGCGCCAGCTTCTGCTGGTCGACGAACACCTGCACCTCGTCCTCGTAGCCGCCGCTCACCTTCACGGCGGCCGAGCCCTCGACGGCCTCGAGATCCGGTTTCAACCGGTCCTCCGCGAAGCGGCGCAGAGTTTTCAGACGCTCGACCGGATCCTCGCGCGGCGTCTCGTCGAGGAAGGCCAGTCGCATGACCGGCTCGCTCGACGGGTCGAACCGCAGCAGCAGCGGACGCTTTGCCTCGAGCGGCAGCTGCAGCAGGTCGAGCTTCTCGCGGACGTCGATCCCGGCGAGATCCATGTCCGTGCCCCAGACGAACTCGAGGATCACGTCCGACTGTCCCGACCGGGAGACCGAGCGAACCTGGCGGACGTTGCGGATGATTCCGACCGCTTCTTCCACCGGCCGCGTGATCAGGTTCTCGATCTCGAGCGGCGCCGCGCCCGTGAGCTCGGTGCGTACCGTAAGCGTCGGGTACGAGAGGTCGGGCAGGAGGTTGAGCTTGAGTCGCGACAGCGACACGAGCCCGAAGAGTGCGATCGCCACCGTGCACATAACGACGGTCACGCGGCGGCGGATCGCAAAATCGATCAACTGCATGATGTTCCCCGAAGAGGCGACGGCGCTCGCGACAGGCGCCGGCCGTTCAGCGCGACTTGACGGCGACGGCGGGTGCGCCGGCCTCCGTGTCGACCACTTTTACGAGCGTGCCGCTCTTCAGACCGCCCTGGCCCACGACAACGATTCGTTCGTTGCCCTTGAGCCCCTCAGTAACTTCGACCCAGCCGCCGTTGACCAGGCCCGGCTTGATGCGGCGCTGCTCGGCCTTGTTGCCGGCCACGACGAACACCGACTGAGACCCATCGGAGTCCAGGATCGAGTTGCGCGGCACCTGCAGCGCGTTCTCGCGTCGCTCGTAGACGATGTTGACCCGCGCGAACATGCCGGGTTTGAGGCGGTGCGAGGTGTCGGGTACCTCGAGCTTGGCACGGAATGTGCCCGTCAGAGGGTCGACGGTCGGCGAGATGAACGCGATCGTCCCGGTGAAGGGAGTGCCGCCGAGCGCGTCCACGATCACGTCGGCCGGCTGACCGGGCGCGAGCTTGCGGAACTCCTTTTCCGGGATATGTACATAGGCGACCAGCGGGTCGAGATCCGTGACGCGGAAGGTCGGATCGTTCGGGCTGATCGTATTGCCAAGCTTGATGTGCCTCGCAGATACGACTCCGGCAATCGGCGCGCGGATCTCGGTGTAGCTCAATTCCAGCCGCGCGCGCTCGTAGGTTGCACGCAGCGCGTCCAGGTCGAACTCGGCGTTTTCGAGCTCGTTCTTCGCGACCAGCCCCTTCTGACTGAGCTCCTTGAAGCGTGTGAGATCGCGCTCGAGCTTGTGGAGCTTGGCTTCCGACTCCGCCACCTCGAGACGCAACCGGTCACCGTCGAGGCGCGCGAGCACCTGACCAGCCTTGACGGTGTCGCCTTCCTCGACGTAGATCTGGCGAACCTCGCCGCCGACCTTCGCGACGACCACGGCCTCGTCGTGGGCTTCGATCGGCGCCGTGCCGGAGTAGACCGCAACCATCGCGGCGCGACGAACCGCTTGCACCTCGACGGGCACAGTGGTCTCGGTCGTTTCGGTGTCCTTGTCCTTGGCTTTGCCGTTGCTGCAGCCCGCCGCCAGCGCGAGCACCGTCAGCCCCGCGAAGATCCGGCCGGCTCGCCACAAGGAAGCGACGACGGGGCGGCGGTTTGCGGTATTCACTATCGGGCCCCCAGTCGGGTCAGAAATGTGGCCGCGATGCTAGGCTTCTATAGTGTTGTAGTCAAGTAGAACACCAGACGAACGCGCCAGCCCGTGCTCGAACGCCGGCCCGGCGAGCTCAGGAGCCTTGGCGAACCCGGCTCAGGTACCGCGGCTCCAGACGGCTCAGGTCTGCAGCAATCTGCGCCGCCTCGTCGAGAATCGCGTCGGGCGGATCGTCGGGGAGTTCCTCCACCGATTTCAGCGGCGGCTCGCCGCGGGCGCCGCGCCGGGTGTTCTCGCGTGCGAGCTGCTCCTGTCGCTGGCTCTCACGTTCGACCTGCCGGGCCTTGAGATTGAGCGAAACGACCTTTTCCCGGCGCTGTTCGTCGATGGCCGCGTATTCCGCCATCGTGTACCGGAAGTCGGCATTATCGACCACGCGCTGATCGTGAGTGCGCTGCAGCTCACCCAGGATAGGCGTGAAGCTGCCCTGGGTTCTGAACTCAGCCGAGCGGATGCGGTTCCAGGGCAGCGCTCCGTCCCGCGAACTCTCGCCGACGTCCTCGATGCTGATCGCCGAGGGCAGGCGAATGTCGGGCTGGACACCGCGGTTCTGCGTGCTGTCGCCCGTCACGCGGTAATACATCCCGATCGTAACCGTCAGCTGGCCGAATCCGGGGTCCTGGCCGAGCGCGTAGCGGTCGAGCGGGTAGAGGTTCTGCACCGAGCCCTTGCCGTAGGTCTCCTGGCCCAGCACCAGCCCTCGCCCGTAGTCCTGCATCGCGGCGGCGAAGATCTCCGACGCGGATGCGCTGAACCTGTCCACCAGGATGGTGAGGGGCCCATCGTAGACCACGCCCTGGCCTTCGGACTCGAGCACCTCGACCCGGCCGCCGGTCTCGCGAAGCTGAACTACCGGTCCTTGCGCCACAAACAGGTTGACGAGGCCGATGGCCTCGCTCAGGTGCCCGCCGCCGTTCTCACGCAAATCGAGGACCAGCGAGTCCACGCCGCCGCCGGCCTTGAACTCCTCGATCAGCTTGCGCACGTCGCGCGTGGTGCTGCGGTAGTTCTCGTCGCCCGCCGCGCGGGCGTTGTAGTCCTGGTAGAAGGAGGGCACCGTGATGACGCCGACGCGCATGGTCTCCTCGCCGCGGACGATGGTCTTGAGCTCCTTCTTTGCCGCCTGCGCCTCGAGGGTGATCTTGGCCCGCGGCAGCATCACGACCTTGTCCGCCGCTCCCGGCGCGGCCGATCCCGGTTGAATCTGCAGTCGCACGAACGACCCGACCGGGCCGCGAATGAGCTGCACCACGTCGTCGAGCCGCCAGCCGACGACGTCCACCAGCTCGCCGGATTTGCCCTGGCCAACGGCGACGATGCGGTCCTTGGCCGTTACTTCGCCGGTCTGCTGCGCCGATCCGCCGGGCAGGATCTCCACCACGGTCACGAAATCGTCGACGAGCTGCAGCGAGGCGCCGATGCCCTCGTATGACAGGCTCATCTGGATCCGGTATTCCTCGGAATTGCGCGGGGAGAAGTAGCTGGAGTGCGGATCGAAGACGTGCGCGAACGCGTTCATGAAATTCTCAAACACGTCGTCCGCGGTGATCTGCTCGCTGCGCTTGAGTACTCGGTCGTAGCGCTTGCGCAGCACGTCGCGCGCCTCGGGCCAGGTCTTGTCCGCGAGCAGCAATGAGAGCACGTCGTTCTTGACGCGCTTGCGCCACAGCTCGTCGAGCTCGGCGCGGCTCGCCGCCCAGGGCGCGTCCTCGCGATCGAACTCGAAGCTCTCGTCGATCGCAAAATCGGGCTCGACCTCGAGCAGGGAGAGTGCGTGCTGTATCCGCTCGCGGTTGCGTTCCTGGAACCTGTTGTAGATCGCGAACGCCGGGTCTACGCGACCTGTGGTGACCGCGTCATCGAGCTGGTAGCGGTAACGCTCGAAGTCGGCGATGTCGCTTGCGAGGAAGTAACTGCGCGCACCGTCGAGGGATTCGAGGTAGCGGTCGAGGACCAGTGAGGACACGGGATCGTTGACCGGGGCCTGGCGATAGTGTGAGCGCTCGAACATGCTGCCGACGAGCCGGGCCACCTTTGCGTGCCGCTCTGTGGGACTGAGATCGAGAGTCGTCGCGCCAGCGGTCGACGAGGGCGCGGGCGCCGTGCCGAGCAACAAGGTGCCGACGCCAAGCGCGATGGCGGTGACGAGCACAGCACCCGAACGCCGCCAGCGGCGAGTTCCGGCTTCCTTACCGACGCGATCTGACTGATACACTGCCACCCCCTCGACCGGGATTCCTTGAGACCTAGGCTAGAGACACCACCGGCGCCAATCAAGGGGCTTGGGGGCGTTGAACGTAATACATGCAGCCGCTGACGATCCTGATCGGCGTGGTACTAGGCTCGGCCGCCGCTACCACCTTTGCCCTGGGGGCGACTCTGGTCGTATTCCTGGTCCTGGCCGGCGAACACCCGCAATTCAAAGCCGAACTGCCCTTGCTGGCTGTCTACGCGCTGATCTTCGGCATTTTGACCGCGCTCGCGGCCATCAGTTTCATGGCTGAGCTCAAGCGGCGCCGCTGGCGCGTCTGGGCCCAGCTCTTGATGTGGTCGTCGCTGGCGGGTGTGGCCGCGCTCTACTGGTCCACCCGATATTGATTTTCGCCGATCCTGGCTTCCCGGAGGTGCTCCTGGTGTGCCGTTGTCGCCCAAGCGCACTTTTCCCCGTTCTTGTCGGTCTCTCGGCGGGTCTGGCGACCGCCTGCGTGTCGAGCCCGGTCACGCCGGCGTTCGAGGCCGATCGCTACGCGGGGCATGTCCGCGTCCTCGCGTCCGATGACTTCGAGGGCCGTCGTCCGGCCACGGCCGGCGAAGAAAAGACGATCGCCTATCTGGAAGAGGAATTCCGCAAGGCCGGGCTCCAGCCGGGCGCGGGCGGCAGCTTTCGTCAGCCCGTTCCCTTTGTCGAGCTGGCAACGCGCCCCGACGCGGTGCTGCGGGTCTCCGGCGCCGGGGGCGACACCCTCCTCGAGTACGCCGACGACGCCGTGTACTGGACGAAGCGCGTGGTGCCCGAAGTGGTGCTCACCGACAGCGAGATGGTCTTCGTCGGCTACGGCATCGTCGAACCCGCCATGGGTTGGAACGACTACGCCGGGATCGATATGCATGGCAAGACGGCCGTCATCCTGGTGAATGATCCGGGATTTGCCACCGGCGACCCGGAGCTCTTCAACGGGCGCGCGATGACGTACCACGGTCGCTGGACCTACAAGTACGAGGAGGCCGCCCGCCAGGGCGCGGCCGGCGCGATCATCGTCCACGAGGAGGCGCCGGCAGCCTACCCGTGGGAGGTGCTGCGCAACGGTGCGGCTCGGCCGCAGCTCGCGATCGACACGTCCGCAGGCGACGCCTCACTGGTTGGGATCGAAGGCTGGATGACGCGCGACGCGGCGCTGCGGGTGTTCCGCGCCGCTAGCCTCGATTACGACACCGCCAAGGCAGCAGCGGCAAAACGCGGGTTCCGGCCGATGCCATTGCCTCTCAAGGCCACGACTCGCGTTGCGAACGACATCCGTCGCATCAAATCGAACAACGTGGTCGGAATCCTGCCCGGCACAAAGCGGCCCGACGAATACGTGATATTCACGGCCCACTGGGATCACCTTGGCAAGGCGGCGGAGGGCAGTGGCGACACCGTCTTCAACGGGGCGGTCGACAACGCCACCGGCACCGCGGCGTTGATCGAACTGGCTCGTGCGTTCGGCGAAGTGCGCCCTGCACCTGAGCGCTCGGTCGTGTTCGTCGGCTTTACGGGCGAGGAATACGGTCTGCTGGGCAGCGAGTACTTCGCCAACCACCCGGTCGTGCCACTCGCGCAGATCGTCGGTGGGCTCAACATGGACGGCATGGCGGTCAACGGGCGGACCCGTGACGTGACCGTGGTCGGCTACGGTGCCTCCGAGCTCGAGGACTTTCTGGCGGCGGCGGCCGCGGACCAGGGACGCGTCCTGAAGCCGGAGTCCACGCCCGAGAAGGGCTCGTACTATCGCTCGGATCACTTCACGCTGGCCCGCAAGGGTGTGCCAATGCTCTATGCGCGGGCGGGGATCGATTCGCTCGAGCATGGCCCGGAATGGGGCCTGCAGAAGAACACCGATTATGTTTCGCACCGCTATCACAAGCCGTCCGACGAATTCGATCCGAACTGGGATCTCTCCGGCGCGATGGAAGATCTCGAGCTGTACTTCGACGTCGGCTTGATGCTGGCGATGGAGCGGGGGTTCCCGAACTGGCGTCCCGGCAACGAGTTTCGCGCCATCCGCGAACAGAGCCGGGCGGGCGGCGCAGCCTCGCAGTAGAGCGGGCCGGCTAGAGCGTGGGCTCGCGGCGCACGGAAGCGTGGCGAGCGACCTCCGGGTCCACGTATTCGTCGCCCGACGACGGAAAGCGCAGCGCGCGGATGACCCGCCACGCGACGATCAGCGCGATCGGCAGGGCGGCGAGCGTGAGCGCCTGCCACTCGAGGCGAACGAGGCTGCGCAGGAAATCGACAAGAAAGCGCCCGGCGCCGCCGCGACTGTACGGACCCAGGGTCAGCATGCCGGTCGCGTAGACGAGCAAAGGAAGCACGACCAGACCGGCGAACAGAGCAACGCCCAGCCAGACAAGTTCGCGCTTGACGCTCTTCGACATGACCACCGTCCCCCGCCGCGCGACCGCGCGCGGCCCCGCGCATCGTGACCGCCAGGCGCCCCTGCCGCAAGCGGCTGCGTCACGGGGCCCTGTCCTGGCCACACTCCTTAAGTATCATCGCCGGTCTCGACTTCGGTCCTACTCTGGCGTGCAGCAGGCGGAACGGATGAAGAACGTGCGCACGGCTGTGATCGGTGTCGGCTACCTCGGCCGTTTTCATGCGCAGAAGTACGCGGCGCTCGAAGAGTCCGAGCTGGTGGCGGTGGTCGATCGGGACGCAAGCACGCGTGAGCGCGTCGCAGCGGAAACGGGCTGCCGCCCCGAGGCCGACTACCACCGAATCCTGGACCAGGTCGATGCGGTGAGCATCGCAACGCCCACGCCGCTGCATCATCCGATCGCGCGGACCTGCCTGGAACACGGCCTGCACGTGCTGGTCGAGAAGCCCATCACCGAGACCCCCGAGCAGGCGCGCGACCTCGTGCGGCTCGCCGCCGAACGAGGGCGGGTACTGCAGGTGGGCCACCTTGAGCGCTTCAATTCGGCAATCCTTGCGCTCGAGGGCACGCTTCGTACGCCACGTTTCGTCGAATCGCATCGACTCGCCCCGTTCAAGGCGCGGGGAACCGACGTGAACGTTGTGCTCGACCTGATGATCCACGACATCGATCTCATCCAGAGCCTTGTCGGTGCACCGATCGAGTCGATCGATGCGGTAGGAACCTCGGTGTTCTCCGCCGGGCTCGACATTGCGAACGCACGAATCCGGTACGCGAACGGCTGCGTGGCAAACACCACGGCCAGCCGTGTCAGCATGAAGGTGGAACGCAAGCTCCGGCTCTTCCAGGACGACGCCTACATCTCCATCGACCTGCAGCAGAAGGTGCTCACGATCGTGCGCAAGCCGGATGAGTCCGCCGCAGCCGCGCCCGGACAGGTCACGCTGGAGGAGCGCAGCTACGAGCAGGGTGACGCGCTCCGGCTCGAGATTGAAGCCTTTCTGCGCGCGATCCGCGAGGGCGGGCCGCCCGTGGTCACGGGCGAGGACGGATTGCGGGCGCTGGAGGCTGCGATCCGCATCACCGAGCTCGTGCAGGCCGATCAGACTGCGCGATGAGACGCCAGCACTATGCCGGTCGCGATCTCCGGCGCGCCGTCACGATCGAGGATCTGCGGCGGATGGCGCACCGGCGCCTGCCGCGCTCGAGCTGCGAATACCTCGAGGGCGGCGCGGAGGACGAAGTCAGCCTGAAGCGCAACCGCGACGTCTTCGAGCGCATCGTGTGGCAGCCTCGTTCGCTGGTCGGTGTGGCGATGCCCGATCCCGCCGTGACCCTGTTCGGAAAGCGCGCCAATCTCCCGATCGTAATTGCGCCAACGGGGTTCAACGGGCTGCTCTGGCCCCACGGTGATCTGGCGCTTGCGCGGGCCGCGGCGACCGCCGGGATCCCGTTCACGCTCAGCACGGTGTCGAACTGCGCGATCGAGACGCTGGCGCGAGAGGCGCCCGGGGACAACTGGTTTCAGCTTTATCCGGTGAAGGATCCCCGCACGCTCGATAGCCTGGTGGATCGTGCGCGGGACGCCGGCTACGGCACGCTGGTCGTGACCACCGACGTTCCAGCGCTTGGAGCTCGCGAATGGGACCAGCGCAACTATCGTGCACCGATGAAACTTGGTGTGCCCGCGCTCCTGGACATGCTGGCGCATCCCGCCTGGGTGTGCCGGGTACTGCTGCCGGGCGGGGTGCCGCGTTTCGAGAACCTGCTCGAGTTCCTTCCGGCGGGCGGGGAGCGGCAGTCGGCGTTCATGGGTGTGCGTTACCTCGCGACGCAGCTGAACCCGCTGTTCTCCTGGGCGGCGGTCGCACGCCTGCGTGAACGCTGGCGAGGGCGGCTGGTACTCAAGGGCATCCTGAGCGTCGAGGACGCACGGCGCGCCGTGGACCTGGGTGCGGACGGGATCGTGCTGTCGAATCACGGCGGGCGTCAGCTTGACTCGGCAATCTCGGGCGTCGAGCTGTTGCCAACTGTCGCGGCCGAGCTGCGCGACCGCATCACGCTGCTCGTCGACGGCGGGTTCCGGCGCGGCTCAGACGTCCTCAAGGCCATGGCGCTCGGCGCGCATGCGGTCATGATCGGTCGTGCGACGCTCTACGGGCTCGCGGCGGGCGGCGAGGCGGGCGTGGCGCACGCGCTCACGCTGCTTCGCGCCGAGATGGAGCGCGCAATGACGCTGCTCGGGTGCCGCACGATGACCGAGGTGGGCCGGCACCTGATCCGTTCATAAGGCTGCGGCAGCGCATCGCGTCGACATCGAGCCGCGGCCGGGCTTACGTCAGCGACCGCGGCGCTTCGACACCGGTCCCCTGACGCGCTGGGGTTCCGGGGCCGCGGATTCCTCTCCGGGCTGCCATGGTCGCCCGAGTCGTTGCTCGATGTAGCCTCGAATCAGGCGTCGCAGCACCTGCGACGGCGTCAGATCTTCCTGCGCGCATAACCGTTCGAACACGGCCTTCTTGCGCGGGTCGACCAGGATGGTGAGGCGGGCGGTGCGTTCCTCGAGTTTCACGATGGACCGCGATGCACATGCATCTTGCATCCTATGATAATCAAAGGATAATTGCAGGCAAGTCCCGACGCAACCAACGCGCTCCCGCTCACGGCCCAACCGCTCCCCGTTCGCGTGCCGGTCGAACTCCATACCCCGCTGACCGCGTGCCTCGCCCTTCTGGGCGCCTGGGTGCTGATCGGCGTCGCGGGTCTCGTGCGACCGAGAAGCGTCCGGTTTGCGGGCCGGACTCTGTTCCCGCTCGGGGCAATCGTCGGCCTGGCTATCGCCGTGACTGGCGCGGCAGGACTCGCGATGCCTGCCGAGCGGCTGGTCCTGCCCCTCGGGCTCCCCGACCTTCCATTTCATCTGCGCCGCGACGCGCTGGCGAGTGTCTTCCTCGCGATGCTCGGCGCAACTTCGGTCGGGATCTCGCTGTTCGCAGCCGGGTATTTCCGCCGCGGTGAGGGCACCCCCCCCGGGCTGCTCTGCTTCCAGTACCACGTGTTTCTCGCGAGCATGGGCTTCGTGTTCCTCGCTGACGATGCCTACGCGTTCATGGTCGCGTGGGAGTCCATGGCCCTCTCCTCGTACTTTCTCGTTATTAGCCAGCACCGCATACCGGAGATCCGCCGGGCCGGGTTCCTGTACTTTCTGATCGCCCACGTGGGAGCGATCTCGATCCTGCTGTGTTTCGGCGTCCTCCAGGGGGGCAGCTGGCAGTTCACCTTCGACGCGATGCGCGACGCGCAGCTCAGCTCGGGCGCGGCGACGGCCGCCTTCGTGCTCGCCCTGATCGGCTTCGGCGCGAAGGCGGGCCTCGTGCCGCTGCATGTCTGGTTGCCCGAAGCGCATCCCGCAGCTCCCTCGCCGGTTTCGGCGCTGATGAGCGGCGTAATGCTGAAGACGGCCGTCTATGGCGCCTTGCGCGTGGTGTTCGACCTGCTCGGGCGGCCGCACTGGTCATGGGGCCTCCTCCCGCTCGCGGTCGGCTTCGGCAGCGCGTTCTACGGCGTCGTCTTCGCCGCCGTGCAGGCGGACATGAAGCGGCTGCTCGCCTACTCGTCGATCGAGAACCTCGGCATCGCGTTTGCCGGACTCGGACTCGCGATCGTCTTCGACGGCGTCGGGATGCGCACGCTCGCGGTGCTCGCGACGATCGCGACGATCTATCACTGCGTCAATCACGCTTTCATGAAGAGCCTGTTGTTCCTCGGCACCGGCGCGGTGCTGCACTCGACGGGCGAACGGAATCTCGGGCGGCTCGGCGGTCTGCTGCGGCGCATGCCGTGGACCGGGTGGATCGTGCTGGTCGGCGTGCTCGCGATCGCAGGTCTTCCGCCGCTCAACGGCTTCGTGTCGGAATGGCTGCTGCTGCAGGCGTTTCTCTTCGCAAGCGACGTCCCAGTGCCCTTCGTGGACATGCTACTGCCCTTGTGCGCTGCCGCGGTCGCGCTCTGTGCAGCGCTCGCCGGATACGTCATGGTCAAGTTCTTCGGCATCGTGTTCCTGGGTCAACCCCGCGAGGCCGCGCTCGGCCAGGCGCACGACTGCGGCCGTCTGGAGCGTATGGGTATGATGTGGCTCGCAGCCGGGTGCGTATTGCTCGGGCTGTTTCCGGCGCAGGTCGTTGTCGCGCTGGAGCAGGTGACCGATGAACTGCTCGGATACCCGCTCGACCGACCGCCGGCGCAGTGGTGGCTGCTCGCGCCGCTCGCGGACCGGGAGGTGTCGTACGGGCCGCTCGTGTTCCTGCTGGCGACCGCGGCCGTGATCGCCGTGACCGCTGTGGTCGTGCGCGCGTTGTATCACCAGCGTGTGCGTCGCAGTGCCGCTTGGGATTGCGGCTTCGCGCGGCTCGACGCGCGGATGCAGGATACCGCGGAAGGTTTCGGACAGCCAATCCGGCATCTCTTCCAGCCGTTCTTCCGCATCGAGCGCGAGCTGCCGACGCCGTTCGACACCGATCCGCGCTACCGCGTGACGGTGGGGGATCGCATCTGGGGGTGGGTCTATGCGCCACTCGGCGCGCTCGTACAGCGCGTCGCGAACACGGTCGCGTACGTGCAGCGCGGGCGGATCGCCGACTACCTGATGTACAGCTTCCTCACGTTGGTTGCGCTCCTCGCGCTAGTGCTATGGATTGGACCGCGATCTTGACCCAGCTTCTTGAGATCGCGGCGGCGCTCGCCGTCGCGCCGCTGTTCATGGGCTGGGTGACACAATGCCGCGCCTGGCTTCAAAACCGCACTGCACCCAGCCTGTGGCTGCCGTACCGCGCGATCCACAAGCTGTTCCACAAGGACGCGGTGCTCGCGCAGGATGCCTCGCCGCTGTTCCGCGCCGCGCCGTACGTGGTCTTCGGCACGATGGTCGTCGCCGCGGCGATCATTCCGTCGATGAGCACGCTGCCGCTCACGCCGGCCGCGGATGCCATCGCGCTGGTAGGCCTGCTAGCGACCGCCCGGGTGTTCATGTCGCTCGCGGCGATGGACGTCGGCACTGCGTTCGGCACGCTCGGCGCCAGGCGCGAAATGATGGTGGGCTTCCTGGCTGAGCCGGCGCTGCTGATGGTGATCTTCGTCGCCTCGCTGATCTCCGCGACCACGGCGCTGCCGGTGATCTCCGGGCGGCTCGCGACACAGGCGATCGGGCTGTATCCGAGTCTGGCGTTCACCGCGGTCGCATTCACGCTGGTGCTGCTCGCCGAGAATGCCCGCATCCCGGTCGATAACCCGGCGACGCACCTCGAGCTCACGATGATCCACGAGGCGATGCTGCTTGAGTACTCGGCGCGGCACCTCGCGTTGATGGAGTGGGCCGCGGCGCTCAAGCTGTTCAACTACGCCTGCATCGGTTTCGCGCTGTTTCTGCCGTGGGGGGTCGCCACCGGTGAGGCGGGTCCGCTCGCACTGCTGCTGTCAATCCCGCTGCTCGCGGTCAAGCTCGCATTAGCGGGTCTTGGGATCGCGCTCATCGAGACGCTGTCGGCGAAGCTGCGCGTGTTCCGCGTGCCGGAGTTCCTGGCGACCGCCTTCATGTTCGCGGTGCTGGGGATGCTCGTTCACCTGCTGCTCGGAGCCTGACCATGACCGTGCCCGGCTGGGACCTGCAGTTACTCAACCTGTTCGCGGCGCTGCTGCTCCTGCTGTCGTTCGCGATGCTGTCGCAGCGCCGGATCGTCTCGCTCGTGAACCTGCTCGCCCTGCAAGGTGCAGTGCTGTGCGCGGCGACACTGCTGCTCGCGTGGCGGACGGGTCAGGGCCATCTGTATCTGTCAGCCGCGCTGACACTCGGTCTCAAGGTCGTCGGCCTTCCGTGGCTGCTGCACCGGCTGATTCGCCGGCTCGAGGTCTACTGGGAGACCGAGCCGCTGATCAATGCCGCCGGGACCATGATGGTCGGGCTGCTGATCGTGATCTTCTCGTTCGGTCTCGCGCAGCCGATCGCCGAGCTCGCGAGCACTACGACGCGCAGCGCGCTCGGCATCGCCGTCAGCGTGATCCTGCTGGCGTTCCTGATGATGATCACGCGCCGCAAGGCGCTGTCGCAGGTAATCGGTTTCCTGTCTATGGAGAACGGGCTGTTCTTCGGCGCGATGAGCGCGACCTACGGGATGCCGATGGTGGTCGAGCTCGGCGTTGCGCTCGACGTCCTGGTCGCGATGCTGGTGCTGGGCGTGTTCTTCTTCCAGATCCGCGAGCAGTTCGACAGCCTGGATCTGCACCACCTCGAGTCGCTGCGGGAACGGTGAAATGGAGCTCGTGCTGCTGCTTGCGATTCCGCTGACCGGCGCGCTGCTGCTCGCCGTCGTCGGCGGGCGGCGCCGGGCGCCGGAGCTCAACGTCGTGCTGAGCGCCGGCACGTTTGTCGCGGCCGGTGCGCTGACCGCGCGCGTCATCGCCGAGGGCAGCCTGCTGCGCGGACGCGAACAGTTCTACATCGACCCGTTCAACGTGTTCCTGATCGCGCTGACCGCGTTCGTGGGGCTGACGACCGCGCTCTTCTCGCGCCCTTACATGCGCGTCGAGATGGATCATGGACGCATCACCGCCGGGCGCCTGCGGCTCTACCACAGCATGTATCAGCTATTCATGGCAACGATGCTGGTCGCGCTGACGACGAACAACATGGGACTTCTGTGGGTCGCGATGGAGGCGGCAACGCTGTCCACGGTGCTGCTGGTCACGCTGTACCGCACTCCGGCGAGCCTCGAGGCCGGCTGGAAGTACTTCATCCTGTGCGGAGTTGGCATCGCGCTTGCGCTTTTCGGCACGATCCTTCTGTACTTCGCGGCGGAGAAGGTTCTCGGGGCCGAGGGGGTCACCGCACTCCTCTGGACGCATCTCGACGCCGTAAAGGGGCAGCTCGAGCCGACCGTGCTGGAGCTCGCCTTCGTGTTCCTGCTGGTCGGCTATGGCACCAAGGTGGGTCTGGCACCGCTGCACAACTGGCTGCCGGACGCGCACGCCGAGGGCCCGACCCCGATCTCCGCAGTGCTCTCGGGGCTGCTGCTCAACGTCGCGATCTACGCCGTCGTGCGCTGCAAGGTGCTGGTCGAGGGGTCGCTGCAGTCGTCGTTTCCATCGCAGATGCTGATGGGATTCGGGGTGGTATCGGTCGTAATGGCCGCGTTCCTGCTCTGGCGTCAGCGCGATATCAAGCGGCTGTTCGCGTACTCGTCGATCGAGCACATGGGGATCATCACGTTCGCGTTCGGGATGGGCGGCGCCGTGGCGAGCTTTGCTGCACTGCTGCACATGACGGTGCACTCGCTCACCAAGTCGGCAATCTTCTTCGTCGTCGGCCACGCGGCGCAGAAGGCGGGTTCGCAGCTCATGGACGACATCCGCGGGCTGATCACCACCAGCCCGACGATCGGTTGGGGGCTTATGGCCGGAACGCTCGCGATACTCGGCGTGCCGCCGTTCGGGGTATTCGCCAGCGAGTTCCTGATACTGACGACCGCGATGCGGGAACAGCCATGGGCGACGCCCATCCTGCTCGTATCACTGGGGGTCGCGTTCGCCGCGATTTTCGGTCGCGTGCAGCCCATGGTGTTCGGCGAGACGAACGTCAGGCGCCTGCCGCACCCGCCCGCGCTTCTCCCTGTGTTCGCGCACCTGGCGATCGTGCTGCTGTTCGGTGTCTATGTGCCGCCGTATCTTGCGGACTGGTACCGCGCCGCTGCCGGCCTCGTAGGAGGACCGTAAGTTGTCCGGGCGCTGGTGGGATGACGCATACCAGGTGAATGGCGCGCTCCCGGTGCGGCGGCTGAGCGTGACGGCCGAGGAATGGCGTCCGTGTGCCTCCGGTCTGGCTGCGGCAGGCGGGAGGCTGCTCAGCTTGTGGGTCGTGCCCGGTACACCTGACACCGCGCCAGCGCTCGTCCGGGCTGCGGTGGCGATCGCTTCGGGGGTACTGGTGCTCGAGTTGAGCGTGGCGGACCAAGTGCGCGGCGGCGCGGCGGAAGGCTCGACCGGGGCGGGCAACTATCCCGGGCTCGAGGCGATCTTTCCGTGTGCATCGCGGATGCAGCGCGCGGCATACGACCTCTGTGGCGTGCGGTCAACCGATCCCGATCGGCGTCCGTGGCTGCGACATGCCGCCTGGCCGGCGGACTGGTTTCCGCTGCAAGGCGCGGGCGACGCGCAGGTGGCAGCCGGCGCGGTGGTAGACGACTACGCCTTCCTGCGCGTACAGGGTGATGGCGTCCACGAGATCCCGGTCGGTCCCGTACACGCCGGCATCATCGAGCCGGGGCATTTCCGCTTCTCGGTGGTCGGCGAAAAAGTGCTGCGGCTCGAGACGCGGCTGGCCTACACGCATAAGGGGATCGAACGACGGTTTGCCGAGATCGGTCTCTTCGAGGGTCACCGCCTCGCGGCCAGGGTGTCGGGTGATTCATCGGTCGCGTATTCGTGGGCCTATTGCCAGGCGCTCGAGGGCCTGGCCGGCTGCACGGTCCCGCCGCGCGCAGCGTGGCTGCGCGGCCTGATGCTCGAGGCCGAGCGCATCGCCAATCATCTCGGGGACCTGGGCGCGCTCGGCAACGACGCGGGCTTCGCCTTCGGCCTCGCGCAGTTCTCGCGGCTCAAGGAACACTGGTTGCGCGCGATCGAGGCGCTCTTCGGGCAACGCTACCTGATGGACGCGATCGTGCCCGGCGGCACTGCCGTCAACGTCGCGTCAGATGTGGTGCAGCGCTTTGTCGGACACGCCGGACAACTGGCCCACGACGTCTGCGCGCTGCGGCAGATCTACGAGGAACACGACGGCCTGCGCGACCGGTTCGCGACGACGGGCAGCGTGTCACCAACGCTCGCCACCTGGCTTGGGATCATCGGACTCGCGGGGCGAGCAAGCGGCCAGGCGCACGACGCCCGCGTCGATTGGCCGACCCCGCCATACGATGATGTAACGCCGGCGATCGTGGTCCGCAGCTACGGCGATGTTGCGGCGCGGATCGCGGTGCGCTTTGATGAGGTCCTGGAATCCTGTCGCCTGGTCGCGCGCCTCGCAGGCGGGCTGCCCGAGGGCCCGTCCCGTGCGGAAGTCGCGTTACCCACCGCGCCGGCGTTTGGCCTCGGGGTCGTTGAAGCGTGGCGCGGTCCGGTGCTGGTCGCGCTCGATGCGGGTCCCGGGAATCGGGTGCTGCGCTGTCATCCGCACGACCCGTCGTGGCAGAACTGGCCTGCGCTCGAGCACGCGGTCATTGGCAACATCGTTCCGGATTTCCCGTTGATCAACAAGTCGTTCAACCTGTCGTACAGCGGACACGACCTGTAGCCATGCTGCGCACCCTGCGCCGGATCTGTTCAGTCGGGATCGTGACAGAGCCCCTGACTGCCGGCGACGAATCCCTCAGGATCCGCGAGGCGCTTCAGGCGCAGGTCCGCGAGGTGCTCGGTCGCGCACTCTGCATACGTCACGTAGACGCCGGCTCCTGCAATGGCTGCGAGCTCGAGATCCACGCCGTTGCGAATCCTGTGTACAACATCGAAGGTGCCGGAATCCGGTTCGTCGCGAGTCCTCGCCATGCGGATCTGCTCCTGGTGACCGGGCCCGTGTCGGCGCACATGGAGATCGCGCTGCGCCGCACGTACGAGGCAATGCCCGACCCCAAGCTCGTTGTCGCGATCGGCGACTGCGGCTGCACCGGCGGCATCTTCGGCGAAAGCCACGCTAGTCGCGGCCGCGTCTCGAACGTGCTGCCCGTCGATGCTGCGGTGCCTGGGTGTCCGCCGAGCCCGACGCGAATCCTGCAGGGTATTCTGACCGCCATCGGCCGCTGACTCCGGCAGCGGACAGCCGGGGTAGCAGGGGAGGCACGGCGCTCGCAACGCGCCGGGTGCCCGGCACCCGTTGCTGACGCTCGATGGTTTGAGAGCTCAGGGCGAGCGGATCGCCTCGAGCTCGGTCTGGATGGCAAGCCAGCGCTCTTCGGCCTCGGCAAGCCGGGTGGCGAGCTCAGCGGAACGGCGCGTCGCCGACTGGATTTCGTCGCCGCGCCCCGCCGCATACGTCGCAGGGTCGGCAAGCAACAGATCCACCGCGTGCTTGTCGCGCTGCAGAGCCGTCATGACGGCTTCGAGCTTCGCTGCTTCTTCGCGCAGCGGCCTGCGGCGCGCGAGCAACGCGCGCCTCGCGGCGGATGCGGCATCACGCTGCGCGCGGCGCAGCTCGCGTGCCTCGGGCACCTTCGGAGCCTCGAGCTTCGCCTGGTCGCGCCGGCGCCCGAGCCAGCCCAGATAGTCGTCTACGTCGCCGTCGAATGGCCGTGCTCTGCCGTCGGCGACCAGCACGAGGCTGTCGCAGATCGTCCGCAGCAATGCCCGGTCGTGCGACACCAGCACCAGGCTCCCCTCGAACCCGGCCAGAGCGCGGGTGAGCGCGTGGCGCATCTCGAGATCGAGGTGGTTGGTGGGCTCGTCGAGCAGGAGCAGGTTCGGACGGCGGTGGACGATCAGCGCCAGCGCGAGACGCGATTTCTCACCGCCCGAGAGCGGTCCGACCGGCGCGTCGGCCATATCGCCGCGAAAATCGAAGCCGCCGAGGAAGTTCCGCAGGTCCTGCTCGCGCGCCTGCGGTGAAGCTGCGGCGAGATGCGCGAGCGGCGACGCCTTCTCATCCAGCTGCTCGAGCTGGTGCTGCGCGAAATACCCGATCGAGAGACCTTGCCCCGAGGTGCGTTCCCCCGCGAGCGGATCGAGCTCGCCGGCCAGTACCCGGATCAGCGTCGACTTGCCGGCGCCGTTCGGCCCGAGAAGGCCCACACGGGCGCCTGGCCTCAGGCTGAGCTCCACATCTTCAAGCACGACGCGCTCGCCGTGGCCGGCCATTACCTCCGACAGCGCGATCAGAGGGTCCGGCGCGCGATCGGAAGTGCCAAACTCGAAGTCGAAGGGCATGTCCACGTGGGCCGCCGCGATGCGCTCCAGCCGGTCCAGCGCCTTGAGACGGCTCTGCGCTTGCCGCGCCTTCGAGGCCTTGGCACGGAAGCGCGCGATGAATCGCGACATGTGCGCGATCTCGCGCTGCTGCTTCTCGTAGGTCGCCTGCTGCACTGCCAGCTTCGCTGCCCGCTGCCGCTCGAACTCCGAATAGTTGCCGGCATAGGTGACCAGGCACCGATCGTCGATGTGCAGCACATGAGTGATGCAGGCGTCGAGGAACTCACGATCATGCGATACCAGGAGCAGCGTGCCCGGATAGCTCGCCAGCCACCGCTCGAGCCACAGCACCGCGTCGAGGTCGAGATGATTTGTCGGCTCATCGAGCAGCAGCAGGTCGGCGCGACTCACCAGCGCCTGTGCGAGATTGAGGCGCATCCGCCAGCCGCCGGAGAATTCCGCGACCAACCGTGCGAGGTCTCCGGACGCGAAACCCAGGCCCGCAAGCAGGCTCGCGGCGCGCGCCGGCGCCGCGTAGCCGTCCACGGCCTCGATACGGGCATGCGCCGCCGCGACAGCGAGCCCGTCGTGCGACTGCTCGGCCGCGCGCAGCGCGGCCTCAATGTTCCGCAGCTCGGTGTCTCCGTCCAGCACGAACTCGAGCGCAGCCTGCGACGAAGCGGATGTCTCCTGCGCTACCGATGCGATACGCCATTGTCGCGGCATGCGACTGTCGCCGGCCTCGGGCGCAAGCTCGCCCCGCAGCAGCGCGAACAGGCTCGACTTGCCGCTGCCATTCGGCCCGACCACGCCGACACGCCAGCCGGCATGGAGCTGCAGTGTCGCGTCTTCGACAAGTCGGCGCGCACCGCGGGCAAAGCTCAGGTTCTGGAACTGAATCACGCGGCCGGTGTCTGCGCTTCAGGAGGTCGCGCATTCTAGCCGGGGAGTTCGGCACATCCGCGTGAATGCGCGCCGCCACGGAATCCGGCACAATCCGCACCCCCTGGGCAGCCCCGGGGTATCTCAGACTCGGAGCGCTCGACTCGATGATCCAACGCTGTCTGCCTAAACCGGCGATGCTTTCGCACCTGGCGTCGTGCCTGCTCGCCGCGATCGGGCTCGCTGCCTCGTCGCTGGTGCAGGCACAGGCACCCGAAGTCTCAACGGTGCTTGCGATGAGCGGTTCGCGGAACCCCGACGGCGTGGTCCTGGGGCCGGACGGCGCGCTCTATGGCGCGGCCGCGGGCTCGTCATCGGTGACAGGGGGGCTGTTCTATCGGGTCACGACGGATGGGTCGTCGGTCGATACCCTTTACCAGTTCGGCAGCACCGACGGGGCCGGTCCAGACGGCGCGCTTCTGCTCGGCAGCGACAACCTGTTCTACGGCACGACGCAGTTCAGCAACGGCGGAGTCGCGGTGGGCGGCGGCACGGTGTTCCGCATCGCGCCCGACGGAACGGGCTTTACACGGTTGCACCAGTTCGCACCCTCGAGCATCGCCAACGTCAATTCCAACCCGATCAATACGCAGGGCAATAGCCCGCACGGCGCGCTGATCGAGGGTAGTGACAGGTTCCTGTACGGCGTCGCACGCTTTGGCGGACCAAGCGGCACCGGCACCGTCTTCAAGATCGGCAAGGACGGGTCGGGCTTCGCAGTGCTGTGGGCGTTTGCCGACGTGACCTCGGCCGCGACGGCGCCGACGATCGTCAATGCGGATGGTGCGCATCCCCGGGGGACTCTCGTAGAGAGCGCGGGGTACTTCTACGGCACGACCAATACCGGCGGTGCAAACGGTCAGGGCACGATTTTCCGGCTGCGCTTCGACGGCTCGGGGTTCTCGGTCCTGCATGTGTTCACGACGCCGACGGCTCCGAGTGGCTCGACAGTCTCGGTCAACGACGATGGCGCGCTTCCGCAGGCCGGCCTTACCGATGGTGGCGACGGCCTGCTCTACGGAACGACGACGATCGGCGGCGCAAACGGTGTGGGCGTGATCTATTCGATCACCCCCGACGGCGCTGTGCGCACGACGCTGCACGATTTCGAAACGGAAGGCGGCAGTCAACCCATCGGGACGCTGCTGCTCGGGACCGACGGTCGGCTCTACGGGACGACGAGCGGGGGCGGTGAGACGTCGAACGGCGGCGCGTCGACCCTCGGTGTGGTGTACTCGATCGCACGCGACGGCACCGGGTTCACCAAGCTCCACGACTTCGAAAGCGCAACTGGCAGCGGCGGCAGTGGCCGCATGGTTCAGCTCAACGCCACCGAGTTCATCGGTACGACGAACAACGGCGGCCGTTGTGGCAACGGAACGATCTTCCGGTTGAGCCTGACCGGCGCCACGATCACCGGTGACACGAGCTGCGGCAATAGTAGTAGCAGCGGTAGTGGCGGCGGCGCGATGTCGTGGTCGATCCTGCTCATGTTGCTGGTTCTACTGGCAGGTGCAGCGCATCGCCGGACGGCATCGTGACGTTGCACCGTGTCGGCAGGCAGGTCGAATACGAGCGACGCCCAGAGACTCTCCCAGTCGGCACCGAGATCGCGATCGCCGCGGACCATGTGAACCGCGGTGATGCGCCAGGTCTCTCCCCGGCGTAGCGTGAAGCTCACTCGTCCGCGCACATCGGAGCGTGCCTGCTGAAGCGCCGACCCCGATCCGAGTCCCACTGCCGTGACGAGCGCGCCGGCGAGCGGCCGGCCGAGGTGGAGCAGGCGAAAGGTACTCTCGTCCATGCCGCGGCTTGTGGGTTGCGAACCATCCAGGATCAACTCCAGGCGCAGGCCCACCGCGTGATCCTGCGGCGGTGTCGGCTCTCCGCCGACTGCGAGCAGTGCCTTTGCGTGCCGGGAGTACGCCTCGCGCACGCTTTGCACGCCGTCGCCGCGCTTGTGGCGCGCGGCGGCGATCGTCTCCAGCCCGACTTCCAGCAGGTACTCGTCGAACTGCGCGGCCGTCTGGGTCGTGCGGGCGTGATTGGTCTCGTACGCGACCACATAGCCACCGGGCTCCGTGAAGCGCGCGACACCCGCCGGGTCAGACCCCTGCAACCCCGGCACGGACACTTGGCCGTCGGGCCCGACGGCCGCGAACGTCTCGATACGAGATGCATCGCGCGCGACAGCCCATGCGTCGCCTCCGTTACCGATGCAAAGCCGAAAATCCACGCGCTCCTCGGGACGGAGCTGGAAGCTCGACGGCTCGATCCAGAACTCATGCGCCACCGTCGCCGCGGACCAGGCCGCGAGTGCTGCGACGGACAAACCCACGACGAGGTGGCGCACGAACCGCATCAGAGCCCGGAGTCCTTGCTGTTATTGACCCCGGAGTGCGGTGTCGCGAGATACGGGAACACCTGGTGATACGGCACATCGTTCTTCTCGATGTTGTCGCCGACCTTGGTGATCGTCGTGTAACTCGGGCCGCTGGCGATGGCCGTCAATGCAATGTCGACCACGTCGTCGCCGAAACGCCGGCCATTCGGCCAGCCACCTGAGACGCCGCTGGTCCTGTCGCCGCCAATAAAGCCCAGGCGGTTGAACCCGGCCTGCCCGGCGAGCCGGACCGGATCCGTGGTCGTCGCGACGCGCAATACCTCCGGAATGAATATCTTCTCGAGGTCGGTGCGCCCGGTGGCCACGAACTTGGTCCCGTAGACCGCATTGATCAAGGTCGCAAGCTCAGGATTGCGCGCGTACTTGGCGAACTGCGCGTCCTGCGAGGCAGGCGTCCGGTTGAAGCGGTCCTTGTCGGCAAAGGCGACGAGCCCCTCGGTGAAAAGCGGGTTGCCAAGGCGCGAGACCTGCTGCCAGCCGCCGAAGTTGCGCACCGTTCCGTCGGGGTTGCGCTCCGTCATGCGTGCGCGGCTGACGGACGCGTACACACCGACTCCAGTCTGCTGCCCGAAGAACACCGAGTCATACGGCACCGGGATGCCCATCTGTTCGAGATCGCTGACCGGGATCTGCATCGCGATCGAGAGCAGATTGAAGCCCTTGAAGCCGTCGACGCCGTTGCCGTCCTGGCCCAGCCCGTCCGACAGGCTGCCGTTGTTGTCCAGGATGCGGGCGTCCAGCAGGTCGAAGACCCCCGGGATATCCGCGAAGAAACTGTCGTCACGCGGACCTGCCCAGACGATTTCGCCGGATTTCAGATCGTAGATCGTCGACCTCGTGTACACGTCGAGATCGCCCAGCGTGGTGGCGCCTGACACGGCTTTGCCATCGGCGTCGTTGTAGAACGGCGTGACGTTCTTGCCGACGTTGGGCGGCGGAACGAGCAGACCCTGGCGGAGTACCGTCGCCTTGCCGTCGACGACCCGCACGACGCGGTATTTCTGCGTGAAGTTCTGCCGCGCATCGCCGACCGTCATGATGGGCCCGACCTCACGACCCAGGCCATAGGAGAGGATCGTGTTGAGGTTCTTGTAGTTCGCGTTCACCGGGCTGAATGCGAAGTCGTAGCGCACGCGGGTCACGCCGGTCTTAGGATTCGTGATGTGGATGCTGTAGCGGGCGTCGCTCGCGAAGCGCTCGTACTGGGCGCCATCGCCAGGCTCTGAGAACGGCCGGAAACTCATGCTGACATTCAGGACCTTGATCGACGGGTTGTCGTACCGCGTGCCGATGAACGCGTAGACGTCCGTGAGGTTGGCTTGCGGGTCCTGCTTGATGAGCGGCGCGTCGCTGTGGTTCGAGGCGAGCGCCGCTGGGCCGGTCCAGGCCGTGGGAAGCGCCGTAAGCGCGAGGATCAATGACTTGCGCAGTAGATGCCGGGGTTTCATGTGTCGACTCCTGTCAGTGATGGGTCCGTGCGCCCGCGGCTTGGCCTCGGGCGCGCCTGCGTACATGTCCTGTACGGCGGGGCGGCGCGCGCGGATGCAGCGCGGCTGGCAGGACGCAGGCGCGCGACCGCTCAGGAGTGAGCGGTCAGTGTTTCAGGGGTGTGCGGGGCTCCGGCGGCGGGCGCGCGGCTACGGCACCACGTCCTTGACGGCGTCCTTGATGACCTCGAAGGGATTGAACTTCTTTTTCTTTTTCTGCTCGTCGGTGGGCGGATCGCCGGGCGCAGCGGTGTCCTGCGGCGCACCGGTTTCGGCGCCGGGGGCCATACCGGGCATCTCACCTTCCATGCCCATCATCGTCGTGCTCATCGACTTGACCCGGACCTTGACGTTCCACTCCGGCTCCCACGCGATCTTCGGATCGGCGGGCCGCGCCGGATGTGCCAGGTTGAGTTCCGTCCCGTACGCGATGGCGCGCAGCATGCCCTGGCCCGCCGCCTCGTTCGGCACCGAGCAGGTCGTCACCGTCGGCGCGAGCAGCACCTTATCCTTCAGCCAACCGTCGACCGCGGTGTTGGTCTGGTAATCGAACAGACCGAATCCCGATTCGGGCAGCTCGCTCGAGGTCCAGAGCATGAATCCCTGCTCGCCGTCGGGCAGCGCGCCCATGCTGCCGAGAAAATACGCACGGGCGTGCGGTATCGCGCTCCAGCTCAGCTTCACGGCGGTCGAGGTCTTCTCCTGGCGAACCTGGATCGCCGGCATCACGTCCTGCGCCGGGGGAATCGCAAAGCTGAAACTCTCCGGTACGCCTTCGGCCTTGAAGCCATGCTGGCCGGCGATGGAGGAATTTGCTGGCAGTGCGCGCCTGTCATCCTTGCTCGGCCAGACGGGGCGACCGAAGGTTGCATGCGCCCCGCGCTGAGTGGCGCGGCGCGACTCGAAGAACTTGCCGAGCTCGGCCATAGTCGCGGTGCTCAGGTCGACGACCTTGGGTTGACCCGGTCTCACGGTCTCGGAGCATCCCCAGTACATCACGAGCTTGCCCTTGGGCGGCTCGTAGTTAAATTCGGTCGGTCCTTCCTCAGCCGGCGGCGGCGGCTTCGGGTGTTCGGGCGTCTGCAGCTTGAGCGTCGGGGCGAGCTGCGTCCCGGGGGGGACCGCCTGGGTTGCCTCAGCGAGGCTCGTGTTGCGGCTGGTGTAGAGCGTGACATCCATCCAGCGGCCGGCGGCGCCGGTCTCGGTGTAGCCGAATTCCGCCTTCTGATTGCCGCTGCCACCGCCCATCAGCGAGCCCAGCGTCGCGTTCATCATGCCTGGACCCATGGACATGCCGGAGAACGTGGCGACGTCGATCCAGGCCTGGGAAATCGGCGGCTTGACGACCTGCTTTGGCGTGCCCTGGCCGACGCCCGACCGCGGCAGTGTGGCCGCAGCCGTCGAAATGGCGACGACCGCAATCGAGCGAGTGATCGTGGATGACATGGCGCCCCCTTTGGTTTTCTTCGTCCCCGGTTTTCTTCGTCCCGCCGCAATAGCGGTGGCTCTCTCCGTGGCCGAAGGATTCTCTGCGCTGCAATGAGGGCTGGCAAGCTGCCGGTCGAAACGTGCCTGGTGACCACAATTCATGATTGGGGCGTCAGGCGAAGCGCTGCTCGAAATCAGTCCAAGCGCACTGATGCAGAATGACACCCCCGGCCTGTTGGCCGGGGGCGGAGTGGTGGTGGAGGCGGCGGGAATCGAACCCGCGTCCGCAAGCCCTACGTTCCAGGACCTACATGCTTAGCCGTCTCTTTGATTCTCGTCGCACGCTACCCGAGCGGCAGGGAAGACGTACGACCAGCTCAGGAGCATTTTAACGACCCGGCCCTCAGCACACCGGACTCGCGAGCTTGTGAGCGCGTCCCCCGGGTCTGGATGCACAAGCACATACCAGTCGGAGGTTAGGCGGGATTAAGCCGCCAGAGCGTAGTTGTCTTCGTTGGCAACTAGATGTTTGCAAGCGGTTTTACGAGGAACCTTGCACCTCGGCATGCACCTGGAGTTTCGCGACCCACGTCGAAACCGGTCGCCCCCGGATGAACGCCGCCATCTTAGCATTTCCTCAGCGGCGCTGTTTCAGCAAGCGTGACTTCTCCCGCTGCCAGTCACGATCCTTTTCCGTTGCGCGCTTGTCGTGCGCCTTCTTGCCCTTGGCGAGCCCGACCTCGAGTTTCGCCCTGCCATTCTTCCAGTAGAGTCGCAGCGGGATAAGCGCCTGCCCCTTGCGCTCGACGGCGCCGACGAGCCGGTCGAGCTCCGTGCGATGCATCAGGAGTTTGCGGGTCCGTGTCGGATCGGCGATGACGTGTGTGGACGTCGTCGACAAGGGTGCGAAATGCGACCCAAGGAGCCACGCCTCGCCGTCCTTGACGATCACGTAGGCTTCGGTGATCCGCCCGCGACCCGACCGCAGGCTCTTTACCTCCCAGCCCTGCAGCGCGAGACCGGCCTCCATCGACTCCTCGATGAAGTAGTCGTACCGCGCGCGCTTGTTGAGCGCGATCGCGGGATCCGGCTTGTCCTTAGGGCTGGGCATGGGGTCGCGCATTGTACAAGTCGCGCCTAGACTCGCGCGGTGAGTGATCGAGTCGAAGTCGTGTACGCGCTGCCGGAGCTGCAACGCGTGATCAGCCTCGAGTACACCACCGGCATGACCGTCGGTGATGCACTGCGCCTCTCGCGGATCGACGCGGAGTTCCCCGAGCTTGCCGCGCGGCCGCTCACGATCGGCGTCTACGGCCAGGTCGTTGCCGAGACCCGGGTCCTTCGGCCCGGGGACCGGGTCGAGATCTATCGTGAGCTCATCAACGATCCGCGCGAGGCCCGCCGGAAACGCGCCGCGCTCGAGTCCCGCATGCGCCGGCCGGGTTAGCCCGGGTCGGGCCGCGGCGCCTCGGGCTCAGGCTGCCGCCCAGCCTTGTCGTCGTCAGCGGGCTTGGTCGGCTTCGCCATTTCCTCTTCGGTGCGCTCGACTTCGGGCAGGCCGGTTTCGATACCGCGATTCGGCTCGGGCGAATCGAGCCTTTCGACGCGCGAGACCTTGTCCTCGTCGAAGTACACGACGAAGTGTGCGCGGTCGAGGTTTCGATTACGCCCGCGCTTGAGCGTATAGATGTAATCCCAGCGCTGCGCGGTGAAGGGATCCGAGATCATCGGCGTGCCGAGCAGGTAGCGAACCTGACTGCGCGTCATGCCGCTGGTGACCTGGTCCACGTCGGTGGTTTCCAGATAGTTGCCCTGCTGGATATACGGCCGGTGCACGCAGCCGCCCATGGCGGCCGCGATCAGCAGCAGGGCGGCGACAGCGGCAAGCGGGAATTCGTGGCTCGAATTCTGGCAATTCATCTTTCTGGAGTTGCCGGCGTAGGCCGGTGATAATGGCGGCGGATCATACAGCAACGGGCATCCTCAGGCAGCGCACGACGGACCACGGATTTGGAAACTGCACAGCTCAAACGTGCCGGCCTCAAGATCACGATCCCACGCGTGAAAATCCTCGACATTCTCGCGTCCGACCAGCCGCGCCACATGAGTGCCGAGGACGTCTATCGCCGGCTGCTCGACTCGAACGAGGACATCGGTCTCGCGACGGTTTACCGCGTGCTGACGCAGTTCGAATCAGCCGGGATCGTGACCCGGCACCATTTCGAGGGTGGAAGCGCGGTCTTCGAGCTCAACGAGGGCACGCACCACGATCACATCGTCTGCGTAGACTGCGGCCGCGTCGCGGAGTTCAGCGACGAGAGCATCGAGGAACGGCAGCGGCAGATCGCCTCGCGGATGGGCTTCGCGATCACCGACCACTCGCTGACCCTGCACGGCCACTGCGTGCGCGAGAACTGCCCCTACCGCGCCCAGCGGAAGTAGCGCGGCGCGAGCCCCGGTCCGAGCGCGCGGCTTCGAGCATTTCCCGCGCATGCTCGCGTGTCCGCTCGGTGAGGCGCGCACCGCCGAGCATCCGCGCAATCTCCTCGACGCGCGTTTCTCCCTCGAGCTCGTCGAGCGACGTCCGAGTCGCGCCACGCTCTGTGTGCTTGGCGACGCGGAGCTGCCGATCTGCCTGTACCGCCACCTGGGCGAGATGGGTGACGCACAGCACCTGACCGGAGTCCGCAAGCGCGGCGAGCTGCCTTCCGACCATCTCCGCGACCGCACCCCCGACACCGGCGTCGACCTCGTCGAAGACAAGGCAGGGCCGGCGGTCGCTCCCTAACGTCGCGACCTGGAGCGCGAGGCTCATGCGCGACAACTCGCCGCCCGAGGCGACGCGGGCAAGGGGGCGCAGCGGCTGGCCAGGATTGGCGCTAACCTCGAATTCGATGTCGTCGATGCCGTATTCGCTGATCGGCGGCGGCTCCGTGATTTCGATGCGCGTCCTGAATACGCCGCCGGCCATTCCCAGCACCTGCATCAGGCCGGTCACGTTCGCGTCGAGGCGCTGCGCCGCACCGAGTCGCGAGGACGAGAGCTCGCGCGCCGCGGCGTGGTAGCGCGCGAGCGCGTGGCCGGCGCGCCGCTCCAGCTCCGCCAGATGCACGCTGGCGTCGCCGAGCTCCGCCAGCTCCGCGTCGAGCCGGGCGCGCAAGGCCGGCAGGTCCCCGACATCCACGCGATGCTTGCGGGCCATTGCCTCGAAGGCCGCCAGACGCGCCTCGATCGATTCGAGCCGCGCCGGGTCCGCATTGAGCGAGTCCGCAAAATGATCGAGGGCGCCGAGGGCCTCTCGACACGCGATCGTGGCTTCGTCTACCAGCCGCTGCGCGTCGCCCAGGCCGTCGTCCAGCGCGACGAGCGGCCGCAGCAGCGCCTGCGACCGCCCTAGTGCGGCCGCGGCGCCGTCGCCGTCGCTCCCCAGCAGGACCTGAAGTTGCGAGGCGCCTTCGGCCAGGCGCCCGAGCGAGGCACCGCGACGCCGCTCCTGCTGCAACTCGCCGGCCTCGCCAGGCTTGGGATCGAGCGCATCGAGCTCGGTGACGTAGTGTCTGAGCAAGTCGAGCCGCGCGTCCCGGTCGCGGGCGCGCTGCTCGAGATCGGCGCGTGCGGTTTCCGCGTCGCGCCAATCGCGCCACGCTTCACGGACCGCCGCGGCCTCCGCGACGAGCCCGCCGCTCGTGTCGAGCAGGTCGCGCTGGTAGGCGCGCCGCGTCAGCGACTGGAACTCGAGTTGCCCATGGACGTCGACCAGGAGCTCGCCCAGCTCGCGCAGCGCAGTGATCGGCATCGGTTGGCCGTTGATCCACGCGCGACTGCGGCCGTCCGCGCCGATCTGCCGGCGCAGCATGCATTCGTCCTGCGCGTCGATCGACTGCTCTTCGAGCCAGGCGCGCGCAGCCGCGTTGCCCGATACGTCGAAGGCCGCAGTAATCTGCGCCCGGTCGGCGCCGTGGCGCACCGCGCTGCTGTCGGCCCGGCCCCCGATCGCGAGCAGGAGCGCATCGACCAGGATCGACTTTCCCGCACCGGTTTCACCGGTCAACGAAGTAAAGCCCGGTCGGAACTGGGTCTCGACCGACTCGACGATAGCGAAGTCGCGGATCTGCAGCAGGGTCAGCATCGACCGATCAGTCCGCCGGCGTCTTGCCGTCGCGATCTCCACGGCCCCAGTGCAGCTTGGAGCGCAGGATGCGGTAGTAATCGTGGCCGGGGGGGTGTAGCAGCGTCACGCTGCGGCTCGCTTGCCTGACCCGGAGACGAACCCCCGGCTCGAGATCACAGAGCAGCACCCCATCGCATACGACCTGGGCGCGCGTATCGACGCGCTCGGCAAGCTCGAGTTCCACCAGGCTTTCGGCGCCCACGACGATCGGTCGGTCGGACAGGGTGTGCGGGCAGATCGGGACCAGAACCAGCGCGCCCAGGCTCGGATGCACGATCGGGCCGCCGCACGACAAGGCGTACGCAGTGGATCCTGTCGAGGTGGCGACGACAAACCCGTCGCCGCCGTGCGTGTTGACATAGATGCCGTCCACCCAGGTATGCAGCTCGAGCATCCGGCCGCTCTCACGCTTGATCACCGCCACGTCGTTGAGCGCGATCGCGCTGGTCGCGCAGCCCTCGTACGAAACCGCGGCCTCGAGCAGCATGCGCGCCTCGGGCAGACACCGCCCGGCGAGCGCCTCGTCGACGCTTTCGCGCATCCGCTCCGGGCTCACGTCGGCGAGAAACCCGAGCCGACCCCGATTGACACCGAGCACCGGCGCGCCCGCGACCGCCGCGAGCCGGGCTGCCTGCAGCAGCGTGCCGTCGCCGCCGATCGCGACCACGAGGTCGCAACCGGGCACCAGTGCGGCCTCCGCCAGCTCCTCAACGCGGATCTGGCCGAAGCCCGGAGACTGACCCGCGAGCGAGCGCAGACTGTGACCGTTTCCGGCAAGATGCTCGGCGAGTGCGCGCATCGCCTCGCCCACGCGCGGATCCGCGGCGCGACCGACAAGGGCGATGATTTTTCCTGCGGCGGGGCGCGGGCTCATGGGTGGCGAGCCTTTTAGCATGCGGCGCGCGAGCCGGGCCAGCCGAGAAGCGCCCGCAACGGGCTGCCGGCTGCGCACTTGACTTCCGCGAAACGCCGTTGTTAGCGTGCTGAAACGAGCCGCGGAAAAGCCTTTGTGGCACAGTGGCTTGAACATGGCCGCGGATTCCGCAGACGACCAACTCAATGACCGCGCCCGGTACCTGCTCACGGTGCTGGTGGAGAGCTATATCCGCGAGGGTCAACCCGTCGGCTCGCGGACGCTGACGCGCGACTCGAGACTCAATCTCAGCTCCGCCACCGTGCGCAACGTGATGGCGGACCTCGAGGAGTACGGCTTCGTCACCTCGCCGCACACCTCGGCCGGCCGCGTGCCCACCGACAAGGGTTACCGGTTCTTCGTCGATACGCTGCTGCGGCGAGGCAACGTCGACGCGGCGGACGACGCAGTCGACGAACTGCGCCGGCGGCTGGACGATGAGCATCCGCAGGATGCCCGCGCGGTGGTTGCCGTCGCCTCGCAGGTGCTGTCCTCGATCACGCACCTGGCGGGCGTCGTCACGATGCCGCGACAGGCGCAGCAGTCGCTGAGCCAGATCGAGTTCCTGCCGCTGTCGGACAACCGGGTGCTCGCGGTCATGGTGGTGAATGGCCGCGACGTGCAGAACCGCATCGTGCAGCTCGATCGTTACTACAGCGCTGAGGAGCTGCGCCGCGCCGCAAATTTCCTCAATCAGCAGTTTTCGGGCAGGCCCCTGTCGCAGGTGCGGGAGGACATCGTCGAGGAGCTGAAGCAGACCGGTGAGCGGCTCAATCAGCTGATGCTCGATGCCATCCGCGTCGCGCAGCAGATGGTGAGCGAGGGCGCGCAGGCCGGGCCTGAATACGTCATCGCCGGCGAAACCAACCTGATGGAATTTGCCGAGCTGGGCAACGTCGACAAGCTGCGCCGCCTGTTCGACGCCTTCACGGCCAAGCGGGACATCCTGCACCTCCTCGACCTGAGCCTGAGGGCCGACGGGGTGCAGATATTCATCGGCCACGAATCCGGTTACCGGATCCTGGACGACTGTAGCCTGGTGGCGGCCCCCTACATGATCGACCAGCACACCGTAGGGGTGCTCGGAGTCATCGGACCGACGCGCATGGCCTACGAGCGGGTGATCCCGATTGTCGATGTCACGGCCCGGATGCTCGGGTCGGCCTTGAATTCCCGCCGCTAGCCCCGATTTCCGCGCCAATCGAAGCGCGCCCGGCGCGGCCCCCGGGCCGACGCATGATCTTCACTGCTTAGAGGCGATCCACGAATGAATGCAGACCGCGATCAGGATCCGATGGGCGGCGCGCAGGGCGCGGTGTCGGAGGACGACCTCGCCACCGAGCTCGAGGCTCTGCGGTCTTCGCTCGCGGAGGCCGAGGCGCACCGTAATGCGCTGCTGCGCGCCGTAGCGGAGGCGGACAACGCCCGCAAGCGCGCCCAGCGCGACATCGAGGCTGCAGGACGGTTTGGCGCGGAGCGCCTGGCCGCCGACCTGCTTGAGGTGGCGGACAGCCTGGAACTCGGCATCGCGGCGGGCGCAGGGGCCGATGCCGCCCGGCTCATCGAGGGCATGGAGGCGACTCGGAGGCTCCTGGCCAAGGCTTTCGAGCGGGCGGGGGTCACCGTCGTGGATCCGCAGGGGCAGCCCTTCAATCCGGAGCTGCACGAGGCCATGACGACCCAGGAATCCGCCGAGTCCCCGCCGGGCACGGTCCTCGCGGTTATCCAGAAGGGCTACACCCTCAACGGCCGGCTGCTGCGGCCGGCGCGGGTGATCGTGTCGCGGCCGCCCGACATGGCGAACTGACGGATCATCCGGCTTGAATCGTGGCGTCCCGGCCCAACCAATAGCGCCAGCGAGTCATTGAACTACGGAGTCTTACGTAAATGGCAAAAGTCATCGGCATCGACCTCGGCACGACCAACTCCTGCGTCGCCATCATGGAGGGCGGCAAGCCGCGCGTGATCGAGAACAGCGAGGGCGATCGTACGACCCCGTCCATCGTAGCCTTCACCAAGGACGATGAGGTCCTCGTCGGTCAGTCCGCCAAGCGGCAGGCCGTTACCAATCCGCAGAACACCCTGTACGCCATCAAGCGGCTGATCGGCCGGCGCTTCGACGATGCTGTCGTCCAGAAGGACGTCGACATGGTGCCGTACAAGATCGTCAAGGCCGACAACGGCGACGCCTGGGTCGAGGTCCACGGCAACAAGATGGCCCCGCAGGAAATCTCCGCGCGCGTCCTCATGAAGATGAAGAAGACCGCCGAGGACTATCTCGGTGAGCCGGTGACCGAGGCAGTCATCACGGTGCCCGCGTACTTCAATGACTCGCAGCGGCAGGCCACCAAGGACGCCGGTCGGATCGCGGGCCTTACGGTCAAGCGCATCATCAACGAGCCCACCGCAGCCGCACTCGCTTATGGCCTCGACAAGGCCGGCGGCGACCGCAAGATTGCGGTCTACGACCTGGGCGGCGGCACCTTCGACATCTCCATCATCGAACTCGCAGACGTCGACGGCGAACGCCAGTTCGAGGTGCTTGCGACCAACGGTGACACCTTCCTGGGCGGTGAGGACTTCGACAAGCGCGTAATCGACTATCTCGCGGCAGAGTTCCAGAAGGAAAGTGGTGTCGACGTGCGCCGCGATCCGCTGGCGATGCAGCGCCTGAAGGAAGCTGCCGAGAAGGCCAAGATCGAGCTTTCGTCGAGCCAGCAGACAGAGGTCAACCTGCCGTACATCACGGCGGACGCCTCCGGTCCGAAGCACCTGGCGATGAAGCTCACGCGTGCGAAGCTCGAGTCGCTGGTCGAGGACCTCATCCAGAAGACCGTCGGACCGTGCCGTACCGCGCTGAAGGACGCTGAGCTGTCGATCAACGAGATTTCGGAGGTGATCCTGGTCGGCGGTCAGACCCGCATGCCCCTCGTGCAGAAGGTGGTCAAGGACCTCTTCGGCAAGGAGCCGCGCAAGGACGTCAATCCGGACGAAGCGGTCGCGGTCGGCGCCGCCGTGCAGGCGGGCGTGCTGACGGGCGAGGTCAAGGACGTGCTGCTCCTCGACGTGACGCCGCTGTCGCTCGGCATCGAGACGCTGGGCGGCGTGATGACCAAGCTCATCGAGAAGAACACCACGATCCCGACCAAGGCGAACCAGACGTTCTCGACCGCGGACGACAACCAGACCGCGGTGACGATCCACGTCCTGCAGGGCGAGCGCGACCGCGCGGGCGACAACAAGTCGCTCGGCCGTTTCGACCTGTCGGACATCCCGCCGGCGCCGCGCGGCATGCCGCAGGTCGAGGTCACGTTCGACATCGATGCGAACGGTATCTTGCACGTCTCGGCGAAGGACAAGGCCACGGGCAAGGAACAGAAGATCATCATCAAGGCCTCGACCGGCCTCACCGAGGACGAGATCAAGCGGATGGTCCGGGATGCCGAGGCGCATGCCGAGGAGGACAAGAAGTTCCGCGAGCTGGCGGAGACGCGCAACCGCGCGGATGCGCTCCTGCACTCAACCGACAAGGCGCTCAAGGACCTGGGCGACAAGGTGCAGGCGACCGACCGTGCCAAGGCGGAGTCCGCGATGTCCGATCTCCGTGGCGTCCTGAAAGGCGACGACAAGGACGTCATCGAGACCAAGGCGCGCGCCCTCGCAGAGGCGTCCGCGGCGATCGCGCAGCAGGCTTATGCGGCCGATCAGGGCTCGGGCCCCTCGGACGGCGGCGGCGAGCCCTCGGGCGGCGCGTCCGGCGGGGGCAAGGAGGAGGTGCTCGACGCGGAATTCGAGGAGGTTCAGGACAAGGATCGCAAGACCTCGTAACCTGACGGATACAAATGATGCAATGCAGCGAATCGCCGCGGGCCTCAGGGTCCGCGGCGTTTCCTTATCGATCAACGGGCTGGGATACGCATGGCGAGACGTGACTACTACCAGGTGCTCGACGTGGCGCGCACCGCGACGGACGTCGAGATCAAGAAGGCCTACCGGCGTCTCGCGATGAAATTTCACCCGGACCGCAACCCCACCGACCACGAAGCCGAGGGCCGTTTCAAGGAGGTCAAGGAGGCCTACGAAGTCCTCTGTGACCCGCAGAAGCGCGCCGCGTACGACCAGTTTGGCCACGCCGGGGTCGATGCTTCGCGTGGCGGAGGCCAGGGCTTCGATCCGCGGGACGCTTTTGGCGACATCTTTGGCGAGGTCTTCGGCGACATCTTCGGCGGCGGGCGGCGCAACCGTTCCGGCGTCTACCGCGGCGCCGACCTGCGTTATGAGCTCGCGCTCGATCTCGAGCAGGCCGTGTTCGGCGCCGCCGCCAACGTCGAGTTCACGACGCTGGCCGAGTGCGGCGAGTGCAAGGGATCGGGCTCGGCTGAGGGCGCGAAGCCTGCGACCTGCGAGACCTGCCGCGGCGCCGGCCAGGTACGAATGCAGCAAGGGTTCTTCGCGGTGCAGCAGACCTGCCCGCGCTGCCAGGGGCGCGGCCAGGTGATCACCGATCCCTGCAGCGGCTGCAGGGGCCAGGGGCGCCTGCGACGTCAGAAGACGCTGGCGGTCAAGGTACCGGCCGGCGTCGACGACGGCGACCGCATCCGCCTGACCGGCGAAGGAGAGGCCGGGCGGAACGGGGGCCCCGCTGGAGATCTCTACGTCGAGATCCGCGTCCGCGAGCACAAGATCTTCGAGCGGGACGGCAGCCACCTGTCCTGCGAGGTCCCGATGAGCTTTGCGACCGCCTCGCTCGGCGGCACGATCGAGGTTCCCACGCTCGATGGCAACGCCACGATCAAGGTTCCCCCGGAGACACAGTCGGGGCGCGTATTCCGACTGCGTGAGAAGGGAATCAAACCCGTGCGCGGTGGGCCGACCGGCGATCTGTTCTGCCGGGTGGTCGTCGAGACGCCGGTCAATCTGAGTCGGGAGCAGAAGGAGCTGCTCAGGGGCCTCGAGGACTCGCTCAAGAATGATGCCAAGCGGCATCATCCGCGCGAGGATTCGTGGCTGGATGGTGTGAAGCGCTTTTTTTCCACCCTCGGGGAGTAACTGATGCCGGGCATCGCTCTGTTCGGTGCCACGGGGAAGATGGGGCGCGCCCTCCTGCCCTTGATCGGGGCGAGCGATGACCTCGTGCTCACAGGCGCCCTGGCGTCGCCCGGGAATCGCGAGATCGGACGGGATGCCGGGGAGGTCGTCGGACTTGCACCTTTCGGCGCGGTCGTGACCGACGATCCCGATAGCGCGCTGGCCGGTGCCGAGGTCGCGATCGACTTCACGAGGCCTGCGGCGTCGCTCATTCACGCCCGGGCCTGTGCCCGGCGGGGTTGTCCACTCGTGATCGGAACCACCGGGCACGACGAATCCGGACGCCGCGAGCTTACGGCGGTCTCCAGGTCACTGGCCGTCGTCCTCGCGCCGAACATGAGCGTGGGCGTCAATCTGTTGTTTCGCCTGGCCGAGCTTGCGGCGCGCGCGCTGCCGGAGCAATACGACGCGGAGATCTTCGAGGCGCATCATCGGGACAAGGTGGATGCGCCGAGCGGCACGGCGATCACGCTCGGCGAAGCGGTCGCGGTTGCGCGCGGGACCCAGCTGGCCGATTCGGCGGTCTACGCGCGGCAGGGCGACACCGGACCCCGACCCGCCGGTGCGATCGGCTTCAGCGTGCTGCGCGCCGGCGATATCGTGGGCGAGCACCGATTGGTGTTCGCTGGTCCCGGTGAGCGCGTGGAGCTCGCGCATCTGGCGCAGGACCGGTCCGGATTTGCGCGCGGCGCGCTCGCCGCGGCCCGCTGGCTGACGGCCGGCCGCAAACCGGGACTCTATGGCATGCACGACGTCCTTGGGTTTTAGGGGTATCGCGGGGGCGCCGGCCAGCTGCAACCGTGGCGGCGGGTCCCACCCTCGCGTAAACTCGCGACCCCGGACCCGCGAGCAAATTTCCCCGGGGTGAGTTGTCGCTCATCCCCCGGTGTGTGCACGCGCGAAACACGCCTCCGCAATGACGGCGGTCGGGTTTCACCGGAGGGCTTGATCTTGACGACACCTGCTGTTCTGGCGCTCGAGGACGGCACGGTGTTTCGCGGTCTCTCGATCGGCGCCAGCGGTACCACGACCGGCGAGGTCGTGTTCAACACCGCGATGACGGGCTATCAGGAAATCCTCACCGATCCGTCCTACGCCCGGCAGATCGTCACGCTCACCTATCCTCACATCGGCAACACCGGCACCAATCCCGGCGATCTGGAATCGTCCGTGGTCCACGCGGCGGGGCTCGTCATCCGCGACTTGCCGGACATGCATTCGAACTGGCGCGCCACCGGTTCGTTGACGGAATTCCTGGTGCGAGGCGGGATCGTCGCCATCGCGGGTGTCGACACACGCAAGCTGACGCGCATCCTGCGGGAGAAGGGTGCGCAGTCGGGTTGCATTGCCAGCGGCGATACCGCGGCCCGCACCGACCTCGCGGTCGCCGCCGCCCGCCGCTTCCCCGGTCTCAAGGGTATGGACCTGGCCAAGGTCGTCTCGACCCGGCGCGCCTACCAGTGGAACGAGGGTACAAACTGGGCACTCGAACAGGGCCGCAAGCGTCGACCGGGACAGCGCATGCACGTGGTCGCTTACGATTTCGGCGTCAAGCGCAACATCCTTCGGCAGCTCGCCGACCATGGCTGTCGCATCACCGTGGTCCCCGCGCAGACGAAAGCCGGCGAGGTTCTGAGGATGCTGCCCGACGGGGTGTTCCTCTCCAACGGCCCGGGCGACCCGGAGCCCTGCACTTATGCGATCGAGGCAATCCGCGAGTTCCTCGATGCCGGTACGCCGCTCTTCGGGATCTGCCTTGGTCAGCAGCTTCTCGGGCTCGCGAGCGGCGCGAAGACGATAAAGATGAAGTTCGGCCATCATGGCGCGAACCACCCGGTGCTCGACCTCGAGAGCGGGCGCGTCCTCATATCCAGCCAGAACCACGGTTTCGCCGTGGACGAGGCGACCCTGCCATCCAACATGCGCGCGACCCACCGTTCGCTCTTCGACGGCTCGTTGCAGGGAATCTCGCACCTCGACAAGCCCGCCTTCGGATTCCAAGGTCACCCCGAGGCGAGCCCGGGCCCGCGCGAACTGACCACGCTTTTCTCACGCTTCCTCGAATCGATGCTGCGCAAGGGCACACTGCCGCTGCGCAAGCTCTCCTGAGCACATGCCGAAGCGCAGAGACATCGAGAGCGTACTGATCATCGGCGCTGGACCGATCGTGATCGGTCAGGCCTGCGAGTTCGACTACTCCGGTGCGCAGGCGTGCAAGGCGCTCAAGGAGGAGGGGTACCGCGTCATCCTCGTCAACTCGAACCCTGCGACGATCATGACCGACCCCGAGATGGCGGATGCGGTCTATATCGAGCCAATCAACTGGCGCACGGTCGCGAGCATCATCGAGAAGGAGAAGCCCTCCGCGCTTCTCCCCACCATGGGCGGCCAGACCGCGCTCAACTGCGCGCTCGATCTGGTCCGCGAGGGCGTACTCGAGAAGTACGGCGTTGAGCTGATCGCCGCCTCGCGCCAGGCGATCGACATGGCGGAAGACCGCGAGCTCTTCCGCAATGCCATGCGCGAGATCGGGCTCGCCTGCCCGAAGTCGCGGATCGCGCACAGCATGGAGGAAGCGCTCGCGACGCAGGCCGAGATCGGCTTCCCGACGGTAATTCGGCCCTCCTTCACACTGGGTGGAACGGGCGGCGGCATCGCCTACAACCGCGAGGAGTTCGAGGAGATCGTCGCACGTGGTCTCGACGCGTCCCCGACCAGCGAGGTCCTGCTCGAGGAAGCAGTGATCGGCTGGAAGGAATTCGAGATGGAAGTCGTCCGCGACCGTAACGACAATTGCATCATCATCTGCTCGATCGAGAATTTCGATCCGATGGGCGTGCACACCGGCGACTCGATCACCGTTGCGCCGGCACAGACGCTGACCGACAAGGAATACCAGCTGATGCGCGACGCGTCGATCGCGGTGCTGCGCAAGATCGGCGTCGAGTGCGGCGGCTCGAACGTGCAGTTCGCGGTCAATCCTCAGGACGGCCGGCTGCTGGTCATCGAGATGAACCCGCGCGTGTCGCGCTCCTCCGCGCTCGCCTCCAAGGCGACCGGCTTCCCGATCGCCAAGGTCGCGGCAAAGCTCGCCGTGGGCTACACCCTCGACGAGCTCAGGAACGAGATCACCGGCGGGACGATCCCGGCATCCTTCGAGCCCACGATCGACTACGTGGTGACGAAGATCCCGCGCTTCACCTTCGAGAAGTTTCCTGGCGCCAACGATCGCCTTACGACACAGATGAAGTCCGTGGGCGAGGTGATGGCAATGGGCCGCACCTTCCAGGAGTCGTTGCAGAAGGCGCTGCGCGGACTCGAGACGGGCATCGACGGGCTGACGCCGATCGCCACGCTGCCGCTCAGCGACGAGACGCGCGACGCGCTGCTGGAGGAGCTGCGAATGCCCGGCCCGGACCGGCTACGCTACGTCGCAGACGCGTTCCGCGCCGGCCTGCAGCTCGACGAGGTGCAGCGCGCCTCGCGGATCGATTCCTGGTTTCTCGCGCAGATCGCGGACCTGGTGCGGGAGGAGAAGCAGGTCGAGTCGGAGGGCATCGCGGCCTTCGACGCGACACGGCTGCGAACCCTCAAGCGCAAGGGTTTTGCCGACAGCCGGCTTGCGCGTCTCACCGGCGCAACCGAGCAGGCGATACGCGAGCGCCGCCAATCCCAGGGCATCCGCCCCGTGTACAAGCGCGTCGACAGTTGTGCGGCCGAGTTCGCGAGCGCGACACCGTATCTCTACTCGACCTACGACGAGGAATGCGAGGCCGCGCCAACCACGAAGCGCAAGATCGTGATCCTCGGGGGCGGGCCGAACCGTATCGGCCAGGGGATCGAGTTCGACTACTGCTGCGTGCACGCGGCGCTCGCGCTGCGCGAGGACGGGTTCGAGACCATCATGGTCAACTGCAACCCGGAAACGGTCTCGACCGATTACGACACGTCCGACCGGCTGTACTTCGAGCCGCTCACCTTCGAGGACGTCACCGAGATACTCCACGTCGAGAAGCCGTTCGGCGTGATCGTGCAATACGGCGGACAGACGCCGCTCAAGCTGGCGACGGCACTCGGCGCGGCCGGCGTGCCGATCATCGGTACTACGCCGGACTCGATCGACGTCGCCGAGGATCGCGAGCGGTTCCAGAAACTGGTCGACCGCCTGCACTTGAAGCAGCCGCCGAACCGCACCGCGCGCACCGAGGACGAGGCGGTTCGCCTGGCGGTGGAGGTGGGCTATCCACTGATCGTGCGACCCTCCTATGTGCTCGGCGGGCGCGCGATGGAAGTCGTCTTCACCGAGGACCACCTGCGCGCCTATATGACCGCCGCGGTTCGCGTGTCGAACGACAGCCCCGTGCTGCTCGACCGCTTCCTCGATCTCGCGATCGAGGTCGACGTCGATGCGATCTGCGACGGCAAGGACGTCTATATCGGCGGCATCATGGAGCACGTCGAGCAGGCGGGCGTGCATTCGGGCGACTCAGGTTGCTCGCTGCCGCCAAACAGCCTGAGCGCCGCGCTGCAGACGCAGATCCGCGACCAGACGCGGCGGCTGGCGCTCGCGCTGAACGTGATCGGCCTGATGAATGTTCAGTACGCGATCCAGGGCGGCGTGGTCTATGTGCTCGAGGTCAACCCGCGCGCCTCGCGCACGGCGCCCTTCGTCTCGAAGGCCACCGGCGTGCCGCTCGCCAAGGTCGGCGCGCGCGTCATGGTCGGCAAGACGCTGGCGGAGATGGGTCTGCAGCGCGAGCGGGTGCCGAAATTCTTCTCGGTCAAGGAGGCCGTGTTTCCCTTCGCGAAATTCCCGGACGCGGATCCCATACTGGGCCCGGAGATGAAGTCGACGGGAGAAGTCATGGGGACCGGGCATACCTTTGGCGAGGCTTACGCCAAGGCTCAGTCGGCCTCGGGTGTGGTGCTGCCTACGCGCGGTGTGTGTCTGCTCTCCGTCCGCAACCGTGACAAGCCCGCGGCAGTCGATCTGGCGAAGCTGCTGATCGATCGCGGCTTCGAGCTCGTCGCGACGCACGGTACTGCCGCTGCCCTCGAAGCGGCGGGGATCGCCTGCCGCCGGGCGAACAAGGTGCGCGAGGGCCGGCCGCACATCGTCGATATGATCAAGAACGACGAGATCAACCTGATCGTCAACACCACCGAGGGCAAGCAGGCGATCAGCGAGTCGCGCTCGATCCGCCGCGAGGCGGTCGCGCGCAAGGTGACCTACTACACGACCCTGTCCGGTGCCTTCGCCACCTGCCAGGCCATCGATCATCTCCAGGACGTCGAGGTCAATCGCCTCCAGGATCTTCATAAGGAGGTGCAGGTATGACCCGTAAGCCATTGACAAAAAAGGGCTCCGAGAAGCTTCGGCAGGACCTGCGGCGGCTCAAGACGGTCGATCGCCCGCGCGTCATCCAGGCGATCGCCGAGGCAAGGGCGCACGGCGACCTGAGTGAGAACGCTGAGTATCACGCGGCGCGCGAACAACAGGGCTTTATCGAGGGCCGCATAAAGAGCATCGAGCACGCCCTGTCACATTGCGAAATCATCGACGTGTCGGTCCTGCCGGCGAGCACGCGCGTCGTCTTCGGTGCCACCGTGGAACTCTCGGACCAGGACGACGGGACGGAAATGCGCTACCAGATCGTCGGTGAGTTCGAAGCCGATGCACGGCTGGGTCTGATCTCGATCACCTCGCCGATTGCGCGCGCGCTCGTGGGAAAGAGCGCGGGCGATGTCGTCGAGGTCACGGTGCCGGGCGGCTTGAAAGCCTACGAGATCGTAACCGTGCGCTACGCCTGAGCGCGCGGTCAGTCGGGCAGCATGATGCGCTGCTTCTCGAGATTCGCGCGATAGAAGAGTGCGACGTGACCAATACGCTGTACCAGTTCCGCCCGCGTCGCCAGCGCGAGCTCGGCGAGCATCGAGTCACGCTCTTCGCGGTCGCCGACCCGCGCCCGAATTTTGACCAGCTCGTGGTCGGTGAGCGCCTGGTCGAGTTCGGAGATGAGCGCGGCGCCGAGTCCGCCCTTGCCGACGAGAACGATCGACTTGCGGTCGTGTCCAAGTCTCCGGAGGTGTTTCTTCTGCGCATCGGTGAGCATGGGCGATAGCGTATCGCCAACGGACGCGTGATGCCTCGTCGCAGCAAGAGTTCAGCACGCTGGCTCGCCGAACACGCGTCCGACCCGTACGTGCAGCGGGCGCGCGAGGAGGGCTGGCGGTCGCGCGCGGTATTCAAGCTGGAAGAAATCCAGCGCAGCGACCAGTTGCTGAAGCCCGGTATGACCGTCGTCGATTTGGGTGCCGCCCCGGGTGGCTGGAGCCAGTACGCCGCGCGGATCCTGGCGGGTCGGGGCCGCGTCATCGCGGTGGACATCCTGCCGATGGCAGGGCTGACCGGCGTCGAGGTGTTGCAGGGCGACTTCTCCGAGCAGGCGACACTCGACCGACTGCTGGGACTGTTGGAGGGAGCTCGCGCCGACCTTGTTTTGTCGGACCTGGCCCCCAACACAATGGGCATTGCGGAGGTGGACCACGCCCGTTCGATGCATCTGGTGGACCTCGCGACGGATTTCGCCGCGCAGGCCCTGCGGCCCGGCGGCGACCTGCTGTTGAAGGTTTTTCAAGGTCGCGAGTTTCAGCCACTGGTGGTCCGCCTGCGGGCGAACTTCAAAACAGTGAAGCTTCGCAAGCCGAAAGCGTCCAGAGGTCGCAGCCCCGAGGTGTACGTTCTGGCACGTGGGTATCGATTGGTGTAGTGTCGAACGAGACTGTATCGGGGCCCTGCCGCGAGGTAGGGCCGGTGTTTCGAGGTCTAAGGAATTGAACGATCTGGCCAAGAATGTCGTCCTGTGGATCGTGATCGCGGTGGTGCTCGCGACGGTCGTCAGCAATTTCAGCGCGCGTACCACTTCCGTTCAGGAGATGCCCTATTCGGCATTCCTCGAGCACGTCAAGGACGGCTCGGTCGCGCAGGTCACGTTCACCGGCGACAAGATCAACGGGATCCGCACCAGCGGTGAGAAGTTCGTGGTCTTCAATCCGGAGACCGACAACTCGGCGCTGATCGGGACGCTTCAGGACAACGGCGTGACTTTCGGCGCCGCGCCGCCCGAGCGGCAGTCCTTCCTGATGCAGCTCTTCATCTCCTCGTTTCCGATTCTGCTGCTGATCGGCGTCTGGGTGTACTTCATGCGCCAGATGCAGGGCGGGGCGGGAGGCCGCGGCGCGATGTCCTTCGGCAAGAGCCGCGCTCGGTTGCTGAACGAGGACCAGGTAACCGTGACTTTCGCCGACGTAGCCGGCGTCGACGAAGCGAAGGAGGAAGTGGGCGAAATCGTCGACTTCCTCAAAGACCCGGCCAAGTTCCAGCGGCTGGGCGGTAAGATCCCGCGCGGCGTGCTGATGGTAGGTTCACCAGGCACCGGCAAGACGCTGCTCGCGCGCGCGATCGCGGGCGAGGCCAAGGTGCCGTTCTTCACTATCTCGGGTTCGGACTTCGTCGAGATGTTCGTCGGCGTGGGAGCCTCCCGCGTCCGCGACATGTTCGACCAGGCGAAGAAGCATGCACCCTGCATCATCTTCATCGACGAGATCGACGCGGTGGGGCGTCATCGAGGCGCCGGCCTCGGCGGCGGTCACGATGAGCGCGAGCAGACTCTCAACCAGCTTCTCGTCGAGATGGACGGTTTCGAGGGCAACGAGGGCGTCATCGTCATCGCGGCCACGAATCGTCCCGATGTGCTCGACCCGGCGCTGCTGCGCCCGGGCCGCTTCGATCGCCAGGTCGTCGTTCCCCTGCCGGACGTACGCGGACGGGAGCAGATCCTCAAGGTCCACATGCGCAAGCTCCCGCTCGCAGAGGACGTGCGGCCGTCGATCATCGCGCGCGGCACGCCCGGTTTCTCCGGCGCCGATCTCGCGAACCTCGTGAACGAGGCAGCGCTCTTCGCCGCCCGCGCCAACCGGCGCACCGTGACCATGGAGGAGTTCGAGCGCGCCAAGGACAAGATCATGATGGGCGCCGAGCGCAAGTCCATGGTCATGGACGAGAACGAGAAGAAGCTCACCGCCTATCACGAAGCGGGGCACGCGATCGTCGGGCTCAACGTCCCGGATCACGACCCGGTGTACAAGGTCACGATCATTCCGCGGGGCCGCGCGCTCGGCATCACGATGTTCCTGCCCGAGACCGACCGTTACAGCACCAGCAAGCGACGGCTCGAGAGCCGGATCGCCACCCTGTTCGGCGGGCGGGTCGCGGAAGAGATCGTTTTCGGTTCCGAGTCGGTCACCACCGGCGCCTCGAACGACATCGAGCGCGCCACCGAGATCGCGCGCAACATGGTCACGAAGTGGGGTCTGTCCGACCGGCTGGGCACGCTGACCTACGCGGAGGAGGACGGTGAAGTCTTCCTCGGACGCTCGGTCACCCAGCACAAGCAGGTCGGCGACAGGATCCGCGATGTCATCGACGAGGAAGTCCGTCGGGTGATCGACGTGAACTACCGGCGCGCGCGGGAGATCCTCGAGCGCGAGAACGACAAGCTGCACAAGATGGCCGAGGCGCTGATCAAGTACGAGACGATCGACGAGGGGCAGATCCGCGACATCATGGCGGGGCGCGAGCCGCGCCAGCCCGACGACTGGGAGGATCGCGATGCGCCCACGACTGGCAGTCGGCCGCGCGAATGGCGCGAGGGCGACGCGCCGCCGGGCAGACCGGCGCCGCAGCACTGACTTGAGCGCGACGCCCGGCACGACCGGGCGTCGCTTCTTTGCATTCCGGTAATACTGACGCATGCAGCTCGACTGCCGCGGCTACGCACTCGCGCTCGATGTGCCCGTCGTAATGGGTGTGCTCAATGTGACACCCGACTCCTTCTCCGACGGCGGCCAGTACGCCAGCGCCCACGACGCGGTCGCGCACGGTCGGCGTATGGCCGAGGAGGGGGCGGCAATCATCGACGTCGGGGGCGAATCCACCCGGCCGGGGGCGCCAACGGTCGACACGGCCGAGGAGCTGGCGCGCGTGATCCCGGTCATCGAGGCACTGGCGCGCGCCGTCACGATCCCGATATCCGTGGACACGAGCAAGCCTGAAGTAATGCGTACGGCGGTGGCGGCTGGCGCACGGATGATCAACGACGTGCGAGCGCTGCGCGCGCCGGGCGCGCTCGAGGCGGCGGCGGCGAGCGGTGCCGCCGTCTGCCTGATGCACATGCAGGGCGAGCCCCGCGACATGCAGACGGATCCCCGGTATGGAGAGGTCGTAACCGAGGTCAAGGCGTTCCTGGCCGCGCGGGTCGAAGCCTGCGTCGCGGCCGGCATCCCGCGGCAGCGGCTGTGCATCGACCCGGGGATCGGTTTCGGCAAGCGCGCGGAGCACAATCTGGCCCTGCTTGGACACCTGGACGTGCTGACCTCCGGTGGCATACCGGTCCTGGTCGGTGTTTCGCGGAAGTCGCTGATCGGTATCATCACCGGTCGCGCGACCGGCGACCGGCTGGCGGGGAGCGTGGCGCTCGCGGCGCTGTGCGCCGAGCGCGGGGCGGCGATCGTGCGGGCGCACGACGTCGCGGCAACGGTCGATGCGGTGAGAACGGGCGCTGCGCTGCGCGGAGCGATGCAGAGGAGCTGATCGTGGCGAGAAAGTACTTTGGCACGGACGGTGTGCGGGGCCGGGTCGGGGAGTACCCGATGACCGTTGATTTCGCCCTGCGGCTGGCCAGCTCGGCGGCGCGCGTGCTTGCCCCGGCGGGCGGGCGCGCGCTGGTCGGAAAGGACACGCGCCTCTCGGGATACATGTTCGAGGCGGCGCTCGAGGCAGGCTTCGTCGCGGCTGGGGTGGACGTCAACCTGATCGGGCCGCTGCCGACGCCTGGGATCGCTTTTCTGACGCAGCGCTTCGAATGCAGTTTCGGAGTCGTGATAAGCGCCTCGCATAACCTCTACGACGACAACGGCATAAAATTCTTCGACGGTTGCGGCAGCAAGCTGTCGGATGAGGTCGAGGAAGAAATCGAACGCGAGCTCGAGAACCTCGTCGTCACGCGCGAGTCGCGGGCGCTCGGTCGTGCTACGCGCATCGATAAGTCGCGCACCGTCTATCAGGAGTTCTGCGCGAGCACGATGCCGAAGGGCATGGACCTGCATGGCCTCAAGATCGTCATCGACTGCGCCAACGGCGCGGCCTACAAGGTCGGCCCGCGAATCCTGG
>DATJKD010000107.1:0-10414 GCA_035491795.1 Steroidobacteraceae bacterium
GGGCCAGCGTCGACCGAAGGGAATCGACGGACCTCGCCTGGCTGACCCCTCGCGATGCTTGCCACGCCGCGGAGCGCGGCGAGATGCAACTTGCGCCACCGACGCTGCTCACGCTCGAGGACCTGGATGAAGCGCACACCCGTCACGGCAGCGTGACCGCGATGCTCGCTGCTGAGCGCGGCCGCGCTACTCCGCCCGTCATGCCGCGCATCCGGGTGGAGAGTTCGACGATGCATGTGCTGCTGCCCTGGGACCCCGCCTACGCGCAGGCGCAGGGAGAGGGCTCGACCGCGCCTGCGGGCTATCCCACACATCTGACGCGCCGACGATCCAGCCTCGTCATCCCGCGTGAGGCCCTGAGCCGGTAGCGGCACGGGCGTGCCCCGGCCAGAGCCGGGACACGCCCGTTCGTCGGTGGTTACTTGTTCGTGTCTCCGGGCATCACACCTTCGACGACGTTGCCGACCGAGTCGCCAACCTTCTTGACGAACTCCCTGGCCTGATCGATGGCGTTGCTGGTCTGCTGCCCGACCGCCGTTTGCGCGGTCGATACCATGCTGCCAGCCTGCCTGGCCGTATCGGCGGCCGTCCGCCGGACCACGGTCACGGCCCGGGCCACGACGCCCTTCGCCGGACGTGCAACCCGCACGACCCTTCGCTCGACGGTCGTGACGACCCGACGCGCGCGCGCTGGCGCCTTGCGCCCGGTTCGGCGCACCCGTCTCGCCACCTTTCGCGCAACCCGACGCGCACGCGGTGGCCCTTTGCGCCCGGCTCGGCGCACCCGCCTCGCCACCTTTCGCGCAACCACCCTGCGCGCGACCTTTCTCTTCACCGTCTTACGCCGTGCTGTGCGGCGTACAGCCGTCTTGGACTTCCTTGCGGACCTGCGGACCACCCTCTTCACCCGTCGCACGCGGGCCTTCGCCACGGTCTTGCGTCGACGAATCTTCCGGCGGGCCTTCTTCTTAGCTGCCATGTGAGACATCCTCGCTGTTGGGCGCTGCGGCGAACGCCGTGCGCAAACTGGTTCGCAGCGGACGCTAGTGCAGCGCCCGTGCAGAGTCAACAAGCGCGCGCCTCAGTCCGCGCCCTGCAGCCCCTGAGAGATCCCGTTCACCGACGCGACCAGCGCGTCGAGCAGATCGCGCTCGCCGCGCGCTGGTCGACCAGCCTCGCGCCATCGTCGCAGCAGATCGACCTGCGTCAGGTGGATAGGATCGACGTACGGGTTGCGCAGCCGGATTGACCGCTGCAGCGTCGGCTCGGAGTCGAGCAAGCCGTCACAGCCCTTCACGGCGAGCACGTGGCCGCGGGCGAGCTCGTATTCGTGCCGGATCGCCTGGGCAAAGCGAGCGTGCTCGGGTCGGGCGAGCTGATCGTAGAAGGCCGCGATACCGATGTCCGCACGCGCAAGCGCCATCTCGATGTCGTCCACGAGGCTCTCGAAGAACGACCAGCTGCCATACATCTCGGCGGCGATCGTCGTCCCAAAGCGTTGGACAATGGCCGCAAGCCCCGTGCCCGCGCCATACCAGCCAGGAAGCATGTGGCGGCTCTGCGACCAGGACAGGATCCAGGGGATCGCGCGCAGCGCTTCCACGCCCCGCCCGCCTGCATGCGACAGCGGGCGCGAACCGATCTGCGCCCGTTCGATGACGTCGACGGGCGTAACTGCATGGAAGTAGTCGATGAAGGCCGGATCATCATGCACCAGCGCGCGGTAGGCGATCCGGCTCGCCTCAGCCATATGCGACAGGGCATCACGCCAACGCTCATGGGGGCGATCAGGACTGTCCACGCTCGCCGTGGTGAGCGCGAGGCTGTGCAGTGCCTGCTCGAAGGTCCGGTATGCGATGGGTCGGAGACCATAGCGGTCGTTGATGCTCTCGCCCTGCTCCGTGACCTGCAGCTGTCCGCGCACCGACCCCGGCGGCATGCCCCGCACGAGCCCCCATCGCCGCCCGCCGCGACCCATGGCCCCGCCGCGCCCGTGGAACACCAGGAGCTGCACGCCCGCAGGCTCGCAGGCAGCCACCATCGCTTCCTGTGCCTTACGCAGCAGCCAGCGTGACGCGATGACCCCGGTCGACTTGTTGCTGTCCGCATAGCCGATCATCACGGTTTGCCGGTGGCCGCGTGCGGCTACATGCGCCCGGTAGCCGGGGTCGGACAGCAGCTGACCAACGATGTCCCCGGCCTGCTCGAGCGCCTCGGCCGATTCGAACAGCGGCGCGACGTCGAGCGGCACCTGGCCGGTGGCCTCGTCGAGCATCCCCGACCAGCGGGCGATCAGAAGCACCTCAAGAAGATCGTCGACGCCGCCAGCCATGCTGACCACATAGGAGCCGATCGCCGCAGCGCCATAGCGGTGGCGGCAGTACTCGATCGCTTCGAACACCCAGAGCGCACGCTTGCCGGCTGCGTCGAGCACCGCGGTCGGAGCTTCGTCGCGCTCGATTGCCACGCGCAGACGCGCGATTCGCTCCTCGCGCGGCCGCTTCGCCCAGGCCGGATCTCCGAGCGCCTGACCCACGATCCGCCGGTGCGCACCGGCGTTCTGGCGCACCTCGAGCGTCGCGAGATGCATTCCGAACGTACGGACCCGTCGCAGCATCCGCCGGACGTAAAAGAGGCCCGCATGGGTGCCTCGGTTCGCCGCCAGGCTGCGCTCGATCAGCTGCAGATCGTCGAGGAGCTGACCGGCACGCTCGTAGTGCCCGGAGCGGCCGTCATACGCGGCCCGCAACCGCTCCGCAATCTGGCCCAGGAACACGCGGTACGGCATGCGATCGTGCGTAGCCGGGGTGGCGCTGCGGGCGGCGGGCACGACGGTCCGGTACTGCTCGATGCGGTCGGTGATCTCGGGCAGCAGGCCGACACGACTGCTGCTCTGGCTCAGCTTTTCCGCCAGCGAAATCGCGTCCAGAAAATATCGATTGATGATGAGCTGGTGATGGCGCGCGCAACTCTCGCGGATGGTCTTGGCGTGCACGTCGGGATGCCCGTCCATATCGCCGCCCACCCACGATCCGAAATGCATCAGCTCTGGCACCTCGACCCCCCGAGCCGCATCGCCGTACACCTTCACGAGCGCCCGCTCGATCTCCTCGTAGAAGAACGGGATCACCTTGTAGATGACTTCGACGAGGAAGAAGAGCACGTGCTCGCGCTCGTCGGCGACCGTGAGCCGCTCGCGCGAGTTGTCGGCCGTCTGCCACCCGGTGGTGAGCTCGGTGCGGACGCGATCCATGATGACGTCCACCTCGGCCGGCGTCTGCGGCGCCTCGAGCCGCGCCATGAGCAGTCGCGCCACGCGTTGCTGCTGCCGCAGCAGCGTGCGCCGGGTCGATTCGGTCGGATGCGCCGCGAATACGGGCTCAATGCTCAAGCCACCGAGCAGCGCGACGATCTGCTCGAGCGAGATACCGTGCCCCTTCAGCCGGTCAAAGCAGTCGTGCAGGCCCCCCGGCTGCGGTCCCGCGTCCGAATTGACGTACTGCCGCCGGCGCCGGACGCGGTGCACCTTTTCGGCCATGTTCACGACCTGGAACCAGGTCGAAAAGGCGCGGATCAGCTCGAGGGCTTCTGCCGGTGGACGACCCTGCGTACGCACGACCAGGGCGACATTGTCTTCGGCGTCGCCTTCGCGACGACCGATCGCCGCCTGGCGATCGCCTTCCACGGCATCGAATACGGCAGCGCCGCACTGGTCCCGCAACACCTCGCCGACGAGGTGCCCGAGCGCGTGCACGTCGTCACGCAGCGCGGCGTCCTTGGGAGGAAAGAATATGCCCTTGCGTGGCATGGCAGGGCCGAGATGCTATCAGCAAGGATCGTGACAATCTTGACCTCGGCGATCGACCCTCGCCCGAAGATCCGCGACGGTGGCGGTGTTCGCCGTTGTGCGGCAGAGCCGCCGCTCGGCCGTATTCTGTTAAAGTTTCGGCCCTCCGGAACTACACGGTGCCAGACAGATGCAGCGAATCGTCGCCCTGATTGGTCTTACGGTGCTGGGACTCGCCCCCCAGGTGCACGCCGACGCGAAAACAGACCAGCGGCTCGCCGACGCGCGCCAGGTATTCGAGACATTCGTCGACATCCGCGAGCAGACGATCCCGACCTGGCTGATGGAGCGGGCCTACGGCGTCGTCGTCGTGCCGCGCGTGATCAAGGGTGCACTGATCATCGGCGGGCGCGGGGGCAAGGGCGTATTCGCCGTGCGCAATCTGGACGGGTCGTGGAGCGATCCGGTATTCATCACGCTCGCGGGGGTCAACGTCGGATTCCAGTGGGGCGTGCAGTCCACCGACGTCGTGTTCGTGCTGATGTCACGCAAGAGCGTGGAGGGCATCGCGGACGGCAAGGTGACGCTCGGTGCCGACGCATCGGTTGCCGCTGGTCCCGTCGGCCGTTCGGCCGCCGCCACGACGGACGCCACCCTGAACGCGCAGGTGCTTTCCTATTCCCGCAGCGAAGGCTTGTTCGCCGGGGTCGCGCTCGACGGCAGCGTGCTGTCGATCGACGACAACGCAAACGCTTCTGCATACGGGATGGTGGACATTCGCGCCTCGCAGATCCTCGAGGGCCAGGTAGCGACCGCTCCCGAAGCCGCACAGCAGTTCAAGGCAGCGCTTACGCGCGCGACGCAGGCGTCGGCCGGGTCGGCCGCACCATCGCCGGGCGTTCCGCCGGCAGCAGAGCCGACGCCGCAACCGACCCCCGCGCCTGAAGGCGCCGAGACGTTCCCGATGGAAGATCCCGCTCCGGGTGCTCCGCCGCCGGAGTGACGGCGAGGCGATCGCGGCCGCTCACGCCTCGGGTGTGACCCCGAGCACAATGTCGAACCGCGCGGCCAGCTCGCTGCTTCCAGGAGTGAGCGGGACGAAGTCGACGATCACCGAGTCGCGCGCACGTCGGTCCCCGATCGCGTTCAGCAGGCCATCACGCGCATTGAGCAGCTCTCCCTTCACGTACATCTGCGTGGTGAATCGCTCCGCGCTGCCGCGGCGGCGAACGCCGAAGTGGATATGCGCCGTGCGGAACGCATAGGGCACCGGCTTCACGGTGCGGAACACGTACTCGCCGTTGTCCCCCGTCATGCACCGGCCGTACCCCTGGAAGCCCGCATCCCGCTGCGCGCGATTTCCGCTTCTCGAATGCAGATACACGCCGTTGCGATCGACCTGCCAGATCTCGACCTGGGCACCGCGCAGCGGCCGACCGCTCGCGTCGAGGATGCGCCCGGACACCCAGGTGACGTCTCCCGCTGCCTGGACGTCATCATCATTGATGCGCACGAGGTCATTGTCGGTGTCGAGCGGCAGGCGATCCGGATAGAAGGGTCCGGCGGTCTGCCGCGGCGTGGTAACCAGCACCTCCGACAGGAGGCGCGGCGCGGTCACCATCGCCACTGCGCCACCCAGACCCGCGATCACCCGCCGTCTGGCGATTGATGTCGGATCGTACATGAGAAGCTCAGCTCAACTCGCTGATTTATAGGTGATTCCGCAGCCACCCAAGCCGCAGTATCCGGCAGGGTTCTTCGCCAGATACTGCTGATGGTAATCCTCCGCGAAGTAGAACTCCGGCGCTGGCTGGATCTCGGTCGTGATCGCACCGTAACCGGCTTTCGCGAGCTGCGCCGCGTAGGCGTCGCGGCTCGCCTCCGCGGCTTTCCGCTCCGCATCGTCGTTCACATAGATGCCGGAACGATACTGCGTCCCGACGTCGTTGCCCTGGCGCATGCCCTGTGTCGGGTTGTGGGCTTCCCAGAACGCGCGAAGCAGCTCTTCGTAGCTGGTCTTCGCCGGGTCATAAACGACACGCACCACTTCGTTGTGCCCCGTGCGCCCGGTGCACACCTCTTCATATGTCGGGTTCGGCGTCAGTCCACCCGCGTAACCGACGGCGGTGCTGTAGACACCCGGCAGGTTCCAGAAGAGCTTCTCGGCGCCCCAGAAACAGCCGAGCCCGAACATCGCGGTCTTGAGGCCCGCAGGATAGGGCCGCTCGAGCCGGTTCCCGTTGACGAAGTGCGTCGCGGGCACTTTCGTCCGCGTGGCGCGGCCCGGCAGGGCCTCCGCGGCTGAAGGCATCTCGAGCTTATTTCGCTTTGGCGACCACATGAGGCGTCTCTCCGGGGTCTAAAGGCGGGATGCCCGCAACAGTGGTGGCGGCTCCGTGGAATTCAATGCGTCGCCACAGCCTGTGACAAGCCCGACCAGAACTCGGGATCGCGCAGGATGGCTGTCAGCCCGTCGATGATGAACTGAACACCGATGCAGACCATGAGAAATCCTGTGAGCCGCGTGAGTGCGATCATGCCCGTAGGCCCCAGCACCCGCTGCAATCGTTCCGCGGCGCGAAGCGTGGCAAAGCACAGGAGCGCCACGATCACGATCGCGAGCAGTACCGCGGTGAAATCGAGCACGCGCTCGAAGCCCAGGCGGGCGCTCGCCTGCGACGAAAGGCTCATGATCACGGCAAAGGTGCCGGCGCCCGCGAGACCGGGCATGGCGAGCGGCGTGAAGGCGATGTCGGCCTTGTGACCCGTCTCCCGCTCGAGCTCGCGGGAGGGCAGCGGCGCGCTGGGGAACAGCATCTGGAACCCGAGGCTCGCAACGATCATCCCGCCCGCGATGCGCATCCCCGGAACCGATATCCCGAAGAAACTCATGATGAGCCCGCCCGCGAGCAGAAACCCCGCCATCATCACAAAGGTATAAACGCAGGCTCGCCGGATCTGGCGCAGCCGCTCCGCCGCCGGCAGGTGCGCCGCCACGGTCATCACCAGCGGCACCGCGCCCAGCGGGTTGACGATCGGCAGGATCGCGAGCACCGCGCCCGCGACGTGGCCGAGGAATTTCGTCATGAGATCCACGTTCGCGCGTCGAGTGCCAGATCCTGGAATCGCGGGAGTTGACGAGGCACGCCGCAAGGCGCCGCGTCGTCAGCGTTCGATTTTCTCGTATTCCATCGAAGGCGCATCGCCGGGACGGAAGTACACGTACCGGCCGCTCATCTCGAGGAGCGTCCGGTCGCGCTCCGCCGCGGTCGCGAACCAATGCTCCTTCTGCCAACCTTCGCCGAGGAGGTTCCGCATCGGGTCGCTGCGCCGCATCCGTACGCGTATGCCGTGCGGTCGGCTATCCGGAAGCGGTGCGCGAAGATTGTGCTCGTGGCTGATGCTCATGGGGACAGCGGATATGGGGCCAGTGCCCATCTTATTGGAAAATCGCAACCGTCCCCATTTCCGCCCTCAGAATGTACGGCCAAGCAGCAGATAGAGAGCGCGCTCGCCGTGCTCGGCGAACCCCGCTGCGAGATACACGGGACCGAGCGGACTCTCCGCGCCAAAGAAGAAGCTGCCGCCGAGCTCGAGGCCATCGAGCTCGACATCGTCGCGGGTCTGCCAGGCGTTGCCCGCCTCGACCGAGAACCCGAGGTACGCGGGGAACTCAAATAGGCCCGTGCCGCCGCGGCTCACGCGTCTGAACACGACGGCGCGCGCCAGCCCGTATTGCGTTCCCGTGAGGGCATCGCGTGGCAGACCGGACAGCTCGAGAAAGCCGCCGAGGGTGAACAGGTCCTTCGGCGAGTTGAGCTCGTCGTCGAGCGCGGAGCCGCCTTCGACCCCGAGCAGCAGGCTGTATCGGCCGCGGCTCCACGCGCCCTGCCAGGACGCCGTGAAGAGATCGGCATCCACGGTGGCGCCCAGTGAATCCCGGTCGGCCTGCCAGCGGATGCTCGCCGATTGACCGCGCGCCGGAAAGTACGCGCTGTCGAGGCTGTCGTAGCCGATCTCGAACAGCAGTCCGCCGATGTCGAATTCCTCGTCGACGAGTGCCGGATCGCCGATCCGAACCCGGGCCGCGCCGTCGCCCCGGCGCAGTCCGAAGCGGACCTCACCCCAGTCCGAGATCTCCGCCCCGATCGCAATCGCCGCGACTGACTCCCGCACGCGGTAGCGCGCGATCGTCGAATCGTCCTGCACGAGGTCGTAGCTCTGGATCTCGTGACGCAGCGACGGAGCGAGAAACACGTCGTTGGTCAGCGACAGCGGTTGGAACCACTCGGTGAAGAACCGCGGATCGTCGCCGAGCTGCAGCTCCGTCAGCCACTCGCCGTCCAGGCGATTGAGGCCGGTCATCAGGATCTCTCCCGCCGCGTTTGCACGGGACCCCTCGTCGTAATCGCTTTCGATGCCGAGTCCCAGGCGCAGGAAGCTCGGCCCCCAGGATTTCGTGCGCAGATCGATCTCGAGTCCTCGCTGCTCGCCTTCGCGCACGAGCTGATAATCGACGGCTTCGTAGCGGTTTAGACCGTATTGCCGATTGGCGCGGCGTTGCAGCTCCTGCGCGTCGAACGGCTCGCCGGCGAGATCACCGAATACGGCCTCAATCCGTGCCGTGTCCCGTCCCGAGCCGGCGCCGGGACGAACAAACCCGATGATCTCCTCGTTCTTTCCGCCCGCTGACCGCGCCAATCGGTAATCCGAATACGGAGCCACGGGCAACGCGAGCGTGGCCAGGCGTTGGCGAACCTCAGGCGACAGGTTGCGCCCGGTCGCCATGACGTCCGGCACCTGTCCGAAATCGAGCGTGGCCATGGATCCAAGGTCGGGCTCGATCAGCACATCGCGCGCGGCAAGCTGCGCCTTCGACGCCTCGGTCCCGCGACGCACCATGATGCCCAGCATCTGGTTCGTCACGTCGAGCGGTGATTGCAGATCGTCGCGGCTCGCGAGCGGAAAGCTCACATCGACGACGATCAGCACGTCCACACCCATGCTCCTCGCGAGCTCAACCGGCAGGTTGTCGACCAGTCCGCCGTCCACGAGCAGGCGGTCTCCGACTTCCACTGGTGCCAGCACCCCCGGCGCCGACATGCTGGCGCGGAGCACGGTCGCGAGATCGCCATGGTCGAGGACGACGGGCTCGCCGGTTTCCAGGTCCGTGGCCAGCGCGCGGAACGGCGTCGGCAGCCGGTCGAAATCCTTCGTGTCGGCGACGCCGAGGGTCGCGCTGCGCAGGGCCTGCGTGATCTTCTGACCCTGCACGAGCCCGAGCGGCAGCTCAACCCCCTCGCCGTATCGCAGCCCCAGCGAGCCGCGCGCATAGATACTCCGATCGTCCTGCTTGCGCCGGTAGACGAGATCGCGCCGCGGCGCGCGGTCGCGAAACAGATCCTGCCAGTCGAGTTTGCGAAAGACCTGCTCGATCTCGGCGCCGCTCAGCCCGGCGCAGTACAGCCCGCCAACCACCGCGCCCATGCTCGTGCCGGCGACTGCGTCGATCGGAATCTGCATCTCCTCCAGCGCGCGTATCACACCGATATGCGCCGCCCCGCGCGCACCGCCGCCGCTCAGCACCAACCCGATCCTTGGTCGGTCCTCGGTCGGAGCCGCGTGCGCAACCCCGACAAAAGGGACTACGACAGGCAGAGTCAGGCAAGCCAGCAGCGCAAGCGCTCTGCCTGCTGTGGGGTGTGATCGCGATCGCGGGTGCATCGGCATTCGCTCCGCAGCGGAATGCGCCGGATACTAGCAAACGACCCGCGAGGTCCGGCGCATGCGCCTCGGATGTTGAATAATCCGGTCCAGGAGTTGTTGATCCGCATGCAACAGACATCGCCACGATTCCTGGCGCACGACCTGCCTCTGCGGGCCATCGTTTTTCTTTTCTGCTCGATCTCGATGACGCCGGTCGCGAACGCCGCGAGGCTAGAGGAGATCATCGTCACCGCCGCGCGGCGTCCCGAATCCGCGCTCCGCTGACAGCAATCCGCTCGCCCGTGCTCACCGGGCCGGGATCCTGTGGCGCGTTCCTCATGCTCGAGAACGGCGTGCCGATTCGGCCGGTCGGATTCTGCAACGTGAATGAGATGTTCGAGATCAACACCGAGCAGGCGGATTCGATCGAGGTACTGCGTGGTCCGTCGAACTCTCTGTATGGATCCAGTGCCGTACACGGCGCCGTGAACGTGATGCAGGCGGCGCCGGCGGATCGTTCGAAGCTGCGCGGCGGCGTCGATGCCGGTCCGGATCAATATCGCCGGATCAAGCTCGCCGCGCGCGCTCGGCGACCGCACGTCGGCGGGCGTGGCCGCGCTCTATGCGCACGACGGCGGCTGGCGCGCAAGCTCGGGATTCGACGAGGGGAAGCTGAACGCAACGCTCGCAATCTCCGTGCGGGAGCGCCGCTGCGCGTCGATTTCGCCGGCACCGTCCTCGACCAGCGGCTTCATCACCGGCCAAGACGCGTACCGCGACGAGGCATTGAGCGCGACAGATTCCGGACGGGATCTGAATATCATCCGTCGCACGCTCGCTCACCGGCGCACGCCGGTCTGCAACCCGTCCGCTTCGCAGATCGGCATGCGAGGTGTGCGGCCTACGCCGCTTGCCGGTCCA
>DATJKD010000108.1:0-6318 GCA_035491795.1 Steroidobacteraceae bacterium
GGAGAGCCGGGACCCCTATCTGCTCGACATTCCGCGTGATCGGCTGCTGGCACGGCCGATCCCGGCCTTTGCGCCCTCGGATTTCCCGGATCGGCTGGACGTCGCGGGCAACCCACTAGAGCTGCGCTACGTATTCGATCCGCTGGCCGAGGACGATGGCGTCACACTCGTTCTGCCGCTGCCTTTGCTGCCCGTGTTGAGAGCGCGGCAGGTCGAACGACTCGTACCCGGCATGTTGCGCGAAAAAGTGATCGCGATCCTGCGCGGGCTGCCAAAGGAGCTCCGGCGTCCGCTCGTCCCCATACCGGATGCGGCCGACCGATTCCTGCGCGACCAGGGAGGGGCCAAAGACCTCGGGCTCGCCGTCGAACTGGCGGCCTTCGTCACGGCCGAGTGCGGCACGCCGGTGGCGCCCGAGACCGTGTCCGCGGTGGCGCTCCCGTCCTGGCTGCGCATGAACATCCAGGTAGTCGATGCCAGCGGGCGGGTGCTGCGCAGTGGACGCGACGTCGCTGAGCTGCGTCGGACCCTGGGCACGGCCGCACGGACCGTGCACGCCGAACCCGCCGATGCCTGGCAGCGCGACGGTGTCCGGCGCTGGGACTTTGGCCTGATCCCGCCGGAGCTTTCGATCGCGAGCGATACGGTCCGTCTGGCGATGTACCCGACCGTCCTTGACGAGGGGGACTCGGTGCGCCTGGCGTTGCATCTCGATGCGACCACTGCCAAGGCGCTTACACGAGCGGGACTGACTCGGCTCGCGGCGCTCGCACTGCCGCAGCAGCACGCACTGGTGCGACGCAATGCGGCCGGCGATCGCGAGCTCACGCTCTGGCTGGCCGCTGCCGGTCTGGGCAGCGACGTCTTCGATGAGATCGCGGACCGCGCGGTGGCGAGCGCAGTGCTCGACGACGGTCCGTTGCCGAACAGCGAAGCAGAATTTGCCGCGCGTCTCGACGCAGGCCGCAGCCAGATCGTGGAGGCGGGCGACGACACGATCAAGGTCGTGCGCGCCGTTGCGCAGGGCCTCGCGCAGACGGGATCGACGCTCGAATCCTTGACAGCACCCGCCCACGCCGCGACCCGCGCAGCGATCGAGGACGAGCTCGCGCGGCTCGTCTCGCCGGGCTGGGTACGGACGACACCGGAAATCTGGTTCCGGCAGTTGCCCAAGTACGTGCAGGCGGCATCGCGCCGGGTGGCGCGACTGCGCGCCGACCCGGCACGCGATCGGCGACTGGCGCTGCAGGTCGAGCCCTGGAGCCGGGCACTGCGCGCGCTTGAATCCGCCTCGCCCGAAGGTCACCGGGATCCGCGGCTCGCCGAGCTGCGCTGGGCCATCGAGGAGTTCCGCCTGTCGCTGCACGCGCAGGAGCTGCGCACACGTGCGCCAATATCCGCGCAACGGCTCGAGACGCTCTTGCGCGCGGCACGACGAGCCGCCGGTGAGGACTGAGCCGCGCCCGCCTACGACTTGTCGCTGATGAATGGCCGGAGGAGATCCATCGGCAGCGGGAAGACGATGGTCGTCGTCTTCTCGCTCGAGATATCGGCGAGCGTCTGCAGGTAGCGCAGCTGCAGCGCCTTGGGCTCCTGTCCAAGCATCGCCGCCGCTTCGACCAGCTGCGCCGCCGCCTGCTTTTCGCCCTCGGCGTGGATGATCTTCGCGCGGCGGGTGCGCTCGGCTTCCGCCTGCTTCGCCATCGCGCGGATCATGTTCTCGTTCAGGTCGACGTGCTTGATCTCGACCGTCGCGACCTTGATGCCCCAGGCGTCGGTTGAATGGTCGAGGATGCGCTGGATGTCCACGTTCAGCTTGTCGCGCTGCGAGAGCATGGTGTCGAGCTCGTGCTGGCCGAGCACGGAACGCAGCGTCGTCTGCGCGAGCTGGCTCGTGGCCTCGAAAGGATTGGCGACCTGGATGATGGCCTTGGCCGGATCGACGATCCGGAAGTAAACGACGGCGTTGACCTTGACCGATACGTTGTCACGCGAGATCACATCCTGGGTCGGCACGTCGAGCACGATCACGCGCAGGTCAACTTTGACCATCTTCTGGATCAGCGGGATCAGGATGATGAGGCCGGGCCCCTTGACGCCGGTGAAGCGCCCGAACGTGAACACGACGCCCCGCTCGTACTCGTTCAGTATCTTGAAAATCTGAGTGGCGAGCACGAGGACCACCACCACCACAAATGCCAGCGTTGCAAAGCTCATCATGTCTTTCACCCTGCGGTCAGTCGGATTCGGGTTCGACCACGAGCGTGAGCCCGTCGCGGCTCAGGATGCGCAGGCGTTGTCCCTGGCGCACGGGCGTGTGGCTCGTCGCATTCCACAGCTCGCCATGTATGCGCACGACACCCTTGGCATCGAAGGACTCGATCGCCTCCGCGCGCTCGCTGAGCAGTGCCTCGCCGCCCGAGACGACCGGCCGACGCCGCGCGCGCACCGCGAACGAGACGATCGCGAGCAGCACCAGCGATCCGGCGAGCGCCATCGCACCGATCAGCTGCCACGCAATGCTGAACCCTGGCACGTCGTCGTCGAGCAGCATGACGGAGCCGATCACGAACGAGACGATACCGCCGAGACCCAGTGTGCCGAACGAAGGGGCGAAGCTCTCGGCGATTATGAGCAGTACGCCGAGCGCAATCAGCGCGAGACCGGCGTAATTGACGGACAAGACCTGGAATGCGAACAGCGCGAGCAGCAGGCTGATCGCGCCGACTACGCCCGGCAGCACCGAGCCCGGGTTGTAGCCCTCGAGCAGGAGCCCGTAGATGCCGATCAGCATCAGCAGGTAAGCGACGTTGGGGTTCGTGATCAGTGACAACAACCGCGTGCGCCAGTCCTGCTCGACAGTGCGCATGAGGATCCCGGCGGTGCGCAGCGTCGTGTCCCCGGATGGCATGCGCGCCGTGCGGCCGTCCAGCGCCGCGAGCAATGCGGGCAGGTCGTCCGCGATGAGGTCGATGACACCCTGCTTGAGCGCCTCGCTCGCCGACAGACTCGCGCCCTCGCGTACCGCGGCTTCGGCCCACTCGGCATTGCGGTCGCGCAGTTCCGCGAGGCTCCGCAGGTACGCGACCGCGTCATTGACCGCCTTGCGCTCGAGCGCGTTGCCGGGCACCGGCGATTCCTTACCATCATCCTCAGTCGAGGGCTTGTCCTTCTTCGCAGGCTCCGGCGCGCCGCCCGGCGGTCCAGCCGGTGCGCCGCCGATCTGCACCGGGGTTGCGGCGCCGAGATTGGTCGCCGGCGCCATCGCCGCCACGTGGCTCGCGTACACGAGGTAGGTGCCCGCGCTCGCGGCCCGGGCGCCGCGCGGCGACACGAAGGCGACGACCGGCACGTTGGAAGCGAGGATGGCCTGGATCATGTCGCGCATCGCTGTGTCGAGCCCGCCCGGCGTGTCGATGGTCGCGACGACCAGGCGCGCGCCAGACTCTCCGGCGTCGCGCAGCGCCCGCACGAAGAAGTCGCTGGTCGCCGGGCCGATCGGCCCGGTGATCGGGATCAGCACGCCGTCCGCGCCGGCCTTCTGCGCAGGGTCAGGCTCAGTGTCCGCGCCCGGCGCGGGAACAGGTGTGTCCGCCAGGCAGACACCCGCAACCGCAATCAAGGCTGCAGCGAATGCTCGTGCATGCCGATTACCGGTGCGCATGAGCGCGATCATAGCAGCGGTTAATCGACCGGGAGTCGTATACTGCCGCGCCGACTACCAGGAAGCTCGATCGTGAGAGGAAGCATCGTGCGCAGCTTGCTGGCCCTACCCGCAGCGCTCGTCACCGCCGCGGTATGCGCACAGACCGCGCAACCTCAACAGGAACCGCGTCCGGCCGACGACAGCGTCGAGATCACAAGCCAGCGCCTGCGGCCGGGGCTGCACGTGCTCATGAGCGGCAGGAACGGCAACATCGGCGTCTGGAACGGCGCCGACGGAATCGTGGTGATCGACGACAGCCTGGCGCCGCTTGCACCCAGGGTAGCCGAGGCAATCGGGCGCATTGCCGAGGGTCCGATCCGGTTCGTGATCAACACGCACTGGCATCCGGATCACACCGGTGGCAACGAGCTGCTCGGAAAGTCCGGCGGTGTGGTCGTCGCGCACGAGAACGTGCGGACCCGGTTGTCCGAGGAGCAGTTCATAGCACTCCTCGACATGCGCGTGCCACCCGCGCCGGCGGGGGCGCTGCCCGTGGTGACCTTCGACGACTCCGTCACCTTGTATCTGAACGGCGACCGTCTGGACGTGGTGCACGTGAGCGATGCGCACACCGACGGCGATGCGGTGCTGTGGTGGCAGGCCGCAAACGTGGTTCACACCGGCGACGTGTACTTGAGCGGGACCTATCCCTTTGTCGACCTGGACAGCGGCGGAACGCTCGCCGGGCTCGTGGCGGCGCTCGAGGCGATCCTCGCCCGTGTCAACGACGCGACGCTGATAATCCCGGGCCATGGTCCGATGTCGAACCGGCGCGAGCTCTCCGACTACCGCGACATGATCGTCACAGTGGGGCGGCGGATCCGCGAGGGTGTGGAAAGCGGACGCAACCTCGAGGAGGTGCTCGCCTCGCGCCCAACCGCTGAATTCGACGCCCGCTACGGACAGGGCTTCATGACTCCGACCCGACTCGTGGGAATTCTCTACCGCGATCTCACCCGCCCGAAGCCCGCTCTCAAGCCGTCAGGTCGAAATTGATCCCCTGCGCGAGCGGCAGCTCGCGGCTCCAGTTGACGGTGCAGGTCTGGCGCCGCATGTAGGCTTTCCAGGCATCCGAACCCGACTCGCGGCCGCCGCCGGTATCCTTCTCGCCACCAAACGCGCCGCCGATCTCGGCGCCGGAAGTGCCGATGTTGACGTTGGCGATACCGCAGTCCGAGCCCGCGGCGGACAGGAAGCGCTCCGCCACCTGCAGCCGGTCCGTGAAGATCGCGGACGACAACCCGTGCGCGACCTCGTTGTGCATCCGGATCGCCGCATCCAGGTCGGAATAGGGAATCAGGTACAGGACGGGTCCAAAGGTCTCGGTGCGGACGATCTCTGCGTCGTGGCTGGCGACGACGATGGCGGGCTCGACGAAGAATCCCGGGCGATCAAGCCGCCGGCCACCCGTCACCAGTCTTCCGCCGCTTGCGACGGCGGCTGCCACGGCCGCCTCGTAACGCTGTACCGCGGTCGCATCGATCAGCGGACCCATCAGCGTCCCCGACTCGAGCGGATCGCCGATCGGCACCTGGCCGTAGGCGTCGCGCAGGCGCCGCTCGAGCTCCGCGTGCCGTGACTCGTGGACAAAGACTCGACGCGTGCTGGTGCAGCGCTGACCAGCCGTGCCGACTGCGCCGAAGACGATCGACGGCACTGCCAGGTCGAGATTGGCGTGCTCGTCGACGATGATCGCGTTGTTGCCGCCGAGCTCGAGCAGGGACTTGCCAAGGCGTGCCGCCACACGCTTGCCGACCTCGCGTCCCACGGCCGTCGATCCGGTGAAGGAGACGAGGTCGACCCGCCGGTCGTCGACGAAGCGCGTTGCGAGCTCGGTGCCGCCGTCGATAAAGAGCTGGAAGATTCCCGGCAGCCCGTGATGCTCGAGGACGCGGTTGCAGAGCTTCTGCACGGCGACCGCGCAGAGCGCGGTCTTGGGCGAGGGCTTCCACACGCTCACGTTGCCGCAAATCGCGGCGAGGAATGAGTTCCACGCCCACACGGCGACCGGGAAGTTGAAGGCGCTGATGATCCCGACCACGCCCAGCGGATGCCACTGCTCGAACATCCGGTGCTCCGGGCGCTCGGATTGCATCGACAGCCCATAGAGCATCCGCGACTGGCCCACCGCGAAGTCGGCGATGTCGATCATCTCCTGCACTTCACCGTCGCCTTCGGGCTTGATCTTGCCCATCTCGAGCGACACCAGGCTGCCGAGGTCCGACTTGTGCCGGCGCAGCTCGTCGGCGACCAGCCGCACGGCCTCGCCGCGCTTCGGCGCCGGCACCGCGCGCCACTCCGCGGCGATCTCGCGCGCCGACACGATGACGCGTTCGTACTGCGCCGCGGTCGCGCCATGCACGCTGGCGATGACACGACCGGTGGCAGGATTCACCGAGTCGATCCGCGGGCTCGACGCGTCGACGAGCCAGCCTGCGCCCGCGGCCCAGGCGCCCGGATTGACGGCTTCGACGCCTAAGTTCGTGAGAAACTTTTCCATCAGCATGCTCCCGCCTGCAGGCGCTGCTGCCCGGTCTGACCCGAGGCAATCACCCGCGCCGAAACGTCCTTGGAACCGCCCGTGGCGTAGTAGCGGCCAAAACGGTTGGTCA
>DATJKD010000109.1:0-6239 GCA_035491795.1 Steroidobacteraceae bacterium
GTCGCGCAGCGCGTTGAAGAAGCGCGCACACCCGTGCGTGTGCCGCCAGCGCTCGGCATGCACGCCGCGCGTATTGGCGCGCAGATAGAGGTACCCGGCCCACGCGTCGGCGTCGACCGCGGACGGGTCAGCCGGGCGAACAACGTGCGCCTGCCCTGCGTAGCTGAACTCGAGCTCTGGGCGAGGGCCGCAGTAAGGACAATCGATCAGCAGCATTGGCGCGCCTCAGTGCGCGACGGCGGCCGCGGCGGCCTCGTCGATGAGGTGCCCGTCGCGGAATCGCTCGATCGTGAACGGCGCGTTGATCGGGTGCGGCTCGCCGTGCGCCATCGTCCACGCGAGCAGGTGGCCGGCGCCCGGCGTCGCCTTGAAGCCGCCGGTGCCCCAGCCGCAGTTCACGTAGAGCCCGGGTACGGGTGTCCTGCCAATGATTGGTGAACGATCGGGCGTCACGTCGACGATACCGCCCCAGTTGCGCAGCATGCGCAGGCGGCGAAACGTCGGGAACAGCTCGCAGATCGCCGCCAGCGTGTGCGAATTGACGTGCAGAGAGCCACGCTGCGTGTAGCTCGTGTAAGCGTCCGTGCCGGCGCCGATCACGAGCTCTCCCTTGTCGGACTGGCTGATGTAGGCGTGCACGGAGTTCGACATCACGACGCACGGTATGACCGGCTTCACGGGCTCCGAGACGAGCGCCTGCAGCGGAAAGCTCTCGAGCGGCAACCGCACGTCTGCCAGGCCGAGCACGACGCTGGTGTTGCCCGCGGCGGACACCCCCACGCGGCGGCAGCGAATCGGTCCGCGCGAGGTCCCGAGGGCTTCGACAGCGCCGGAGGCGTCCCGATGGATGCCGGTGACTTCGCAGTTCTCGATGATATCGACGCCGAGCGCGTCCGCGGCGCGCGCGTAGCCCCAGGCGACGGCATCGTGCCGGGCCGTCCCGCCGCGGCGCTGCAGTGCCGCACCCATGACCGGGTAGCGGATGTTCTGCTCGATATTGAGCGGCGGGCAGAACTCTTTCGCCTCGTTCGGCTCCAGCCACTCGTTGTCGACGCCGTTGCAACGGTTTGCGTGCACGTGTCGCTTGAAGACCTGCACGTCGTGCACGGTGTGCGCGAGCATCATGACGCCGCGCGGCGAGAACATGACGTTGTAGTTCAGGACCTGCGACAGGTCGCTCCACATGCGCAGCGCGTGGTCGTAGAGCTGTGCGCTCGCGTCGAACAGGTAGTTCGAACGGATGATCGTCGTGTTGCGACCGGTGTTGCCGCCGCCGATCCACCCCTTCTCGACGACCGCGACGCGCGTAAGGTGGTGCTCGGCTGCAAGGTAGTACGCGGCGGCGAGTCCGTGACCCCCGCCGCCCACGATGACCGCGTCGTAGTCGGGTTGCGGCGCCGCGCGCCGCCACTGGGGCCGCCAGCCCTGCTGACCCCTGAATGCTTCACGCAGCAGCGCCCAGGCCGAAAACTTCCGCATCAGGCCTTCAGGTGCAGATTGTCCGGATCGAACGGCGAGTCGACGAGCACGGTGGCGCGCTTGCGCTCGCCGAGCACCTCGATGACGAGCCCCGTGCCGACGGCGGCGAACCTTGGGTCCACGTAACCGATCGCAAGGCTCTTGCCGAGGACGTGTCCGAAGCCGCCGGTGGTCGCGCGACCGACGATGCGCCCCTCGCCGTCGAACAGCGGCTCGTTGCCGAGTGGATCCGCATCGGTCACGTTGTGCACCTCGAGCGTGACGAACGCGTTCGGCACGCCCGTCGCGAGCTGCCGCTCGAGCGCCTCGCGACCGACGAAATCCCCTTTCTTCATCCGCACGAAGCGCCCGAGCCCGGCTTCGAACGGCGTGTAGTCGCGCGTGAGATCGCTCCCCCACATGCGGTAGGACTTCTCGAGGCGCAGCGATTCCATGGCCCGCATCCCGACCATGCCGATGCCGAATTCCTCGCCGGCCGCGAACAGTGCGTCGAACAGGTGATGCGCGTACTCAATCGGGAAGTGCAGCTCCCAGCCGAGGGCGCCGACGAAATTGACGCGCAGCGCGTGCACGTCGACGGCGAGACCGACTTCGATCGTACGTCCGCTGAGCCACGGAAACGACGCGTTGTCGAGCGGTACGTCGACGAGCTTCGACAGCACATCACGCGACCGCGGACCCGTGACGACGAAGCAGCCGCGCGCGCCGGTCACGTTGCGCAGTACGACGGCATCGCCGCCCGGCAACCGCCGCTGAAGGTAGTCGGAGTCGTAGCGCTCTGCAGCGCCGGCACTCACGACGTAGAAATGATCTTCGGCCAGCTTCGTGATCGTGAACTCGGAACGGATGCCACCACGCTTCGTCAGCGCGTGACAGAGCGACATGCGGCCCGTCTGCGTCGGAACCTTGTTCGCGACGAGTCCGTCGAGCCAGGCGTGCGCGCCGGGCCCGCTGACCTCGTGCTTGGTGAACGGCGTCAGGTCGATGACCCCGACCCGCTCGCGCAGCATCCGGCATTCGTTGCCGACGTGCTCGAAATAGTTGCTGCGCCGGAAACTCCAGACATCGCGCCGCTCCACGCCCGCCGGCGCGAACCAGTTGGCACGTTCCCACCCATAGCGCTGACCGAAGACCGCGCCCAAGCGCGTGAGCTTGTCGTAGACGGGACTCGTCTTCGCGGGACGCGCATCCTCGCGTTCCTCGTCCGGGTAGTGAACCGTGAAGACGTTACGGTAGGTTTCCTCGTTCTTCGCGATGACGTAGCGGCGGCTCGTGTAGGGCCCGAAGCGGCGCGGGTCGACGGCGAGCATGTCGATGCCCGGCTCGCCTTCGACGATCCACTGCGCAAGCTGCCAGCCTGCGCCGCCCGCTGCAGTGATGCCGAAGCTGTGGCCCTCGTTGAGCCAGAGGTTGCGCACTTTCCCGGCCGGCCCTATCAGCGGACTGCCGTCCGGCGTGTAGCTGATCGGGCCGTTGACGATGTCCTTGATGCCGCAGTTCTCGAGCGCCGGCACGCGCCGCTGCGCGGCTTCGACGTGCGGCAGCAGCCGCTCGAGCTCGCCCGGAAACAGGTCCTTGCCGAACGACTCCGGCACACCGTCGGCGAATCGCGCCGGCGCCCCGGCCTCGTACGGCCCGAGAATCCAGCCGAGCCGCTCCTCGCGCAGGTAATAGGACTTGTCGGATTCGCGCAGCACCGCGAGCTCGCGGCCGCCACCCTCGCGGTAGGCTCGGAGTTCGCGGGATTCGTCGTAGACCAGGTATTGGTGCTCGACGGGGATCGCGGGCACGTTGAGGCCAAACATGCGGCCAATCTGCCGCGCGTAATTGCCGGTCGCGCACACGACGTGCTCCGCGACGATCTCGCCGCGACTGGTCGTGAGCCGCCATTCGCCGCCTGCCGTCGCGCTCGCCGCCGTGACTTCGGTGTGCTCGTGAATCTCTGCGCCCGCATTGCGCGCGGCCCGTCGCAGCGCCATCGTAAGATCGGCGGGAGCGATGTGCCCATCATCCGGGTGATACAGGGCGCCGACGATCTTCGGCACGGCCCGGTCGTCGCCGAGCTCCACCAGCGGCCACAGCGTCTTGACCTCGTCGGGGCCGATGATCTCGAACGGCACGCCGATCGTGTTCGCGGTGCCGCAGTACTTGCGGTATTCGTCCATGCGGTCGCGGCAGGTCGCGAGCCGCAGGTTACCCGTCACGTGGAAGCTGACGTCCTGGCCCGTTTCCGCCGGCAGACGCTTGTATAGATCGACCGAGTACTTGTGAAGCTGCCCGACCGTGTAGCTCATGTTGAAGAGCGGAAGCAGGCCGGCGGCATGCCACGTCGAGCCGGCGGTGAGCTCGGATCGCTCGAGCAGGACCGCATCGGTCCAGCCGAGCTTGGCGAGGTGGTAGAGCGTGCTGACGCCGACCACTCCGCCGCCGATGACGACCACTCGAGCGTGCGATTTCATCCCCGGGTTCTCCGCCCCCTGGCCGGCGTGCCCGCTCGAGCGTTTGCGGTCGCGGATGCACGTTTTTCGCGGCTAGTGTAGCAACGGAGCCGATGTCGACGGGTCCAATTGCGACGACGACTTATACAAATGCGTCGGCCCGCCGTATACTCGCGAGCCACCGACAGCCCGCGCTACAGGTCTTCCAGTGAAGTCCGACGACGCGATGCGCACGACGCGTTATGCGTTTCTGACTCTCGCCGACTACTCGATGATCGCGGTCACGAACGCGGTCGAGCCGCTGCGAATGGCCAATCGCGTCTCGGGCAAGCAGGTCTACGACTGGCGCATCGTGAGCCTCGACGGCCGGCCCGTCGCGGCCAGCAACGGACTGATGCTCACTCCGACCGAGCAGCTGAGCCAGGCTGGTCCGCTGGATCTCCTGTTTGTCTGCGGCGGCGTCAACGTCCGCGATGCCGTCTCGCCTGCGCTCGTCGCGGCGCTCAAGCGACTGGCGGCGAAGCGCCAGCCGCTCGGCGCCCTGTGCACCGGGGGGTATGCGCTTGCGCACGCCGGCCTGCTCGACGGCTATCGCGCGACGATCCACTGGGAGAACCTGCCGGCACTGCGCGAGGTGTTCCCGCGCGTGCTGTTCTCCGACCACGTGTTCACGGTCGACCGCAACCGTTACACGTGCTCCGGCGGCGTCGCACCACTCGAGCTCATGCTGCACCTCATCGAGAGCAAGCTCGGGCCGCAGGTTTCCCAGCAGGTCTCGGAGCAGTTCATCGTAGAGCGCATTCGCGACGCCAGCGAGCGGCAGTACGTGCCGCTGCGCGCGCAACTCGGCGCCGCGCATCGCAGTGTCCTCGCCGTCGCCGAGCTGATGGAGGCCAACATCGAGAACCCGCTCTCGCTCGAAGGCATCGCGCGCCAGTCAGGGCTCTCGCGCCGGCAGATCGAGCGGCTGTTCAAGCAGCAGGTCAACTGCGTTCCGAAGCGCTATTACATCGAGCTGCGGCTCAAGCGCGCCCGCGAGCTCCTGTTGCAGACCTCGATGCCGATCATGGCGATCAGCACGGCCTGCGGGTTCCAGTCGCCGCCGCATTTTTCGAAGTGCTACCGCAATCATTTCGGCCATCCGCCCACCGCTGAGCGCCAGGCGCGACGCGGCAACGTCGCATCGCTCCGGGCGTAACGATCAGCTTCCGACGCGATCAGGCCTGGACGGGTCTGGCGGACCCGTGGCGGTCACTTGTCAGAATGCGACGAGGGCGATCCGTCCCGGCCGGGAAAACTTCGCTTTTCCGTGCGTCAGTACCCGTTAACCAGCGGATGTCGCATTTTGAACATCTCATGTCGCCATGGCGTCACGGACCAGGCGGCGCCGACCGTAACATGGGTGCCTGGTTTCGGAGTCTCGCCACGAGACAGCCGTGACCGCGCTGTGCCTCGGAGACCTGCGGATGACTGAGGATACGTCCGAAACGTTCGACCTCGGGAGCCTCGATGACCACGAGCTCACCGAGCAGGTCCACGACGACCTCTATAACGGGCTCAAGGATGAGATCGTCGAGGCAACCCGGATCTTCCTCGCGCGCGGCTGGCCGCCCGACAAAGTGCTCAACGATGCTCTGGTCGAAGGCATGCGCATCGTCGGCATCGATTTCCGCGACGGCATCCTGTTCGTTCCCGAGGTGCTGCTCGCGGCGAACGCGATGAAGGCCGGGATGGAGATCCTGCGTCCCCTGCTCGCCGAGACCGGCGCGGAGCCGATCGGCAAGGTCGTCATCGGCACGGTCAAGGGTGACATTCACGACATCGGCAAGAACCTCGTGTCGATGATGCTCGAGGGCGCCGGTTTCGAGGTCATCAATATCGGCATCAATAACCCGGTCGAGAAATATCTCAAGGCGCTCGAGGAACACCAGCCCGATATCCTCGGGATGTCAGCGCTCCTAACGACGACGATGCCCTACATGAAGGTCGTCATCGACACGCTCCAGCAGCAGGGTCTGCGCAACAAGTACATCGTGCTCGTCGGCGGCGCGCCGCTCAACGAGGAGTTCGCCAAGGCGATCGGCGCCGATGCGTACTGCCGCGACGCGGCCGTCGCGGTTGAGACCGCGAAGTCGCTGATCGCCACTCGGCGCGCGGCCCGGCATTGAGTTCGAAGGCGATGCGTGCCGAGCCGCTGCTGATCATCGCCTGTGGGGCGATCGCACGCGAAATCGTTGCGCTCAAGAGGCTCAACGGCTGGTCCGCCATAGACGTGCAATGCCTGACGCCTGAGCTGCACAACCGTCCGGAGCGCATACCGGA
>DATJKD010000110.1:0-6031 GCA_035491795.1 Steroidobacteraceae bacterium
CGCGGAACGCTGACCGCGCACCTGAGCGGTGCGGGTCGCGATCGCAAGGCGGTGCTTCGCAGTCTTTCCGGTCCCTTCGAACTGCAGGTGACCGACGGTCGGTTCGTCGGTGTCGACGTCTGGGCCGAGATCGAGCGCGCGATCGCGACCGCGCGCGGCGCCACGCCGTCACGGCGCGCTGGCTCCGCGTACACGCCGTTCGACCGGTTCGAGGCGAAGGGCAGGCTCGACGGCACGGTGATCCGAAACGAGAGCTTCGACGTGGTGAACTCCTCGATGCGCGCGCGTGGTCAGGGAACAGTGAACTATGGCACCGGGGCGCTCGATCTCGCGCTCAACGCGCGGCTGCTGGAGGCGCCCGGCGGCGAAGTCGCCGGCATCTCGCTCGATCGCATCGTCGGTGTGGACATACCGCTTACCGTGCGCGGCTCGATGAGCGAGCCGAAGGTGAGGCCGGATACAACGCGACTGCTCGAAGCAGCCGCCGGGCAGCAGCTTCGGGAGGAGGGCAAAGAGATCGAGAAAGAGCTCAAGAAGAAGCTCGAGGACAAGCTCAAGGACCTGCTCGGGCAATGAGCCGCTACGCGATCCTGGCCGGTCTCGCAATCGCCCTGTTGCCCGCGGCTGCGCAGGCAGTGTTGGTGGAGTCGCTCGAGGCAAGTCTCAGCGAGGGCGTCTACCGGGTCGCGCTCGTCGCGCGGGTAGATGCGCCTGTCGAGGACGTTGCGGCCGTGCTCACCGACTACGCCGCCTACCGCCTGCTGGATCCGCGGATACGCGCCAGCACAGTGCTGCCGCCGGACGACCAGGGGAGCGAGCTGGTGCGCACCGTGGTGCGTGCCTGCGCCGGGCTCTTTTGCCGCAACGTCGAGCGCGTCGAGCGGGTGGAGCGACGCGAAGGCGAGCTGCTGGCGACCGTGGTCCCGGAGCGCAGCGAGCTCAAGAGCGGACTTACGCGAACGACCTGGCAGGCCGCCGACGAGGCGACGAGCGTGACTTACCAGGCGGAGTTCGTGCCCGACTTCTGGGTGCCGTCGGTGATCGGGCGGCGCTACGCGGTTCGCGCCCTCAAGAATTCGACGCTCCAGTTGTTCGACAACGTCGAGAAACGGGCGCGTGAACGCTGACCCCCTGCCGATCGACGCGTCACGGGCGGCAGAGTTCGCTGCACGGCTGCTCGAGTGGTACGAGCACGATGGGCGCAAGGACCTGCCCTGGCAGCGCAATCCGACGCCTTACCGGGTTTGGGTCTCCGAGATCATGCTGCAGCAGACGCAGGTCGCGACGGTCGTACCGTATTTCGAGGCCTTCACCGGCCGTTTCCCGGACGTCGCGAGTCTTGCCGCAGCGTCGATGGACGAGGTACTGCACCTGTGGTCTGGTCTTGGCTACTACGCGCGGGCGCGACATCTGCAGCGCGCCGCGAAGACGATCGTCGCGCGGCACGCCGGTCGATTCCCGGAGACGCTCGAGGCGGTCATGTCGCTGCCGGGGATCGGGCGCTCCACTGCGGGTGCAATCCTCGCCCTGTCACGCGATCAGCGTCACCCGATCCTCGACGGCAACGTCAAGCGCGTGCTGACGCGCCAGTTCGGCGTCGCGGGTTTCCCGGGCGACCCACGCGTCGAGCAACGGTTGTGGTTGCTCGCCGAAGCCTGTACGCCGCGCGGGCGCGTCGCGGAGTACACGCAGGCGATCATGGACCTGGGCGCCACGGTATGCACGCGTGCGAAGCCTGCGTGCCTGCTGTGCCCGGTTGCCGCGGATTGCGTCGCGTTGCGCGAGGGACAACAGGCCGAGCTTCCTTCGCCGCGGCCAAAGACGCGGCGCCCGCAACGCGAGGCCTGGGTGCTGATCGCGGTACGCGCTGGTGGCGAGCTCCTGCTCGAGCGCCGCCCGCCGCAGGGGATCTGGGGCGGGCTGCTGGGTCTGCCCGAGTTCCCGACGCGTGAGCATGCGCTGCAATGGAGCCGCGAACGGCTGACCGGCGCGCAGCCGCCGGAATCCGCCGAGCCTTTGCGCCATGCATTCAGTCACTTCGAGCTGGAGATGAAGCCGCTGATCGTGCACTGTGCCGATTGGGCCGCCGGACTGCGCGACGATGACCGGTATCTATGGTACGACCCGGACGATCCGCCAAGGCTCGGGTTGCCGAAGCCGGTCGCGACTCTGATCGGCACCGTGGCGGGAAGGAGAAAGGGGTAGCAACGTGTACGTCCTCTATTACGCGCCGGGTGCGGCGAGTCTCGCGGTGCATTGGCTGCTGATCGAGCTCGGCGTGCCGTTCGAGGCACGGCGTCTCGATCTCGAAGCTCAGGAGCACAAGCGACCGGAATACCTGACGCTCAATCCCAACGGCCTCGTGCCGACACTGCTGATCGACGGCAAGCCCGTCTACGAATCGGCGGCGCTGATTTCTCTTCTGGCCGAGCGCCATGCAGAAGCGAAGTTGTCGCCCGCCGTCGGAACGGCCGAGCGTACGACGTATCTGCAGTGGATGTTTCACCTGTCGAACACGCTGCAGCCGGCATTCCGCACCTGGTTCTATCCTGAAGGGGCGGCCGGCGTCGCGAACGTCGACGCAGCCCGTGGTGAGGCTCGCCCGCGGATCGAGGCGGCGTGGGACCGTATCGAGTCGCACCTGTCATCCGGCGGGCCCATGATGTGCGGCGAACCGCTGAGCGCCGTGGACTTCTTCGCGACCATGCTGATGCGCTGGTCGTGCAATATGCCGCGGCCCGCAACCAGCTGGCCCGCGATCGCGTCCTACGTCGCCAGGATGAAGTCGCGACCGACCTTCCGCGAGCTGTATGCGCGCGAAGGTTTGACCGAGTGGAGTTGACTCGCTTGCGCCACAAGTCCGGGGAACCGGCTCAGGTCTTCGCGTCGTCCGGGTCGACGAATTCGTCGGGCCTGGCGGAGCCGGCGCCGAACAGGAATTTCTCCATCTCCTCGGCGAGAAACTTCCGCGCCTTGGGCTCGATCGGCGACAGCCGGTATTCGTTCATCAGCATCGTCTGGTGACCGAGCCACTGCTGCCAGGCGTCCGTGGAGATGTTGTCGTAAATGCGCTGCCCGAGCGCCCCTGGATAGGGGATGCGATCGAGACCCTCGGCTTCGCGCTTCAGGTAACTGCAATACACCATTCGCGCCATGCGTGTTCCTTCGCCCTGACGGCGTATGTTCAGTCCAGAGGCTCGCGCGCTACCACGATGCCATCCTCGTCGGCGTAGACGTAATCACCAGGGCGAAAGGTTACGCCCGCGAAACGCACCGGCACGTCGCGCTCGCCATCGCCGCGCTTCTCGCTGCGCAGCGGCATCGTACCGAGCGCCCGCAATGCGAGCTTCATGCCGCCGAGCTCGGCACTGTCGCGTATGCAGCCATAAATGATCACGCCGGCCCAGCCGTTCTTGACGGCTGCCTTGCCGAGATTGCCACCGAAAAGCGCATGACGACGCGATCCGCCGCCGTCGACGATCAGGATCCGGCGCTGCCCGGGGCCTTCGACCGCTTCCTTGATGCGGGAGTTGTCCTCGAAGCAGCGGACAGTACTGACGACACCGTGCATCGCCGTGACACCGCCGTATGGCTGGAACAGTGGCTCACAGATCTGCAAGCGATCGGCATAGGCGTCGCAAAGATCGGCCGTGGCCCGTTCGACTCTCATCGTCGCGTCTCCGGATGTGCAGACGCGGACGATTATAGGGTGACGGCCCTCTCCCGGCAGGGAGAGGGCCGCCCTCGTCTGGCGTTACTGAACCTGGATCTGCCGCGGCTGGGGATGCGCGACCTTCTGCTTCGGAATGTGGATCACCAGGACCCCATCCTTGCTCTCCGCCTTGATGCCCTGCTCGTCGGCGTCGTCAGGCAGTGTGAAGCGTCGCGAGAAGCTGCCGTGGAACCGCTCGATGCGGTGTACCTTCTCGTTGTCTTCGCGCTTTTCCTCCTTGCGCTCACCGGCGAGCGTCAGCACGCCCTCCTGGACCGTGATGTTGAGGTCGTCCTTGCCGACCTCCGGCAACTCGGCCTTGATGAGGTACTCGCCGTCGGTCTCGCTGACGTCGGCCGCCGGCGCCCAGTCGTAAACCCGGCGCTCGTCGTTCGAAGTCCGCGGCCAGCGCCGCATGGTGTCGGCAAAGACACGCTCAAACATATCGTCGACGTCCCGGAACGGTTCCCACTTGATTACTCGCATCGTGCTGTCTCCTGGTGGCGGCCGCTTGCGCGGACCTTTGCATGGGCCGTAGATGCGATCTCATCGCGGGGATTCAAGGGGTGCCGGCAACAGAAATGCAGACGGCGCGACCGGGCAGGCCGCCGTCGGCAGTAAACCTCGTCTCTGTCAGGGCCGCTTGACCCAGACCTTGCACCAGCCCTTGGCCTGGACGAGCTTACCGGGAAAGATGTTGCACGGGAGCAGAGCCTCGCCGGCCTTGCCCTGCGACTGCAGGCAGTTCGCGCAGGTCTGCCCGGGCTTGTAATTCGGATTTGCCTTCGCATCGACCGTCTTCGCGTCCTCGACATAGCCAAGCGCCTTCGCCTGGGGATCGCTGACCTCGAGCTTGACCGGAGCGGACTCGGCCCGACCAAGCCAGCCTACGGCGGGCGCGGCGGCAATGCCCAGCAAGGCATTCTTCAACAGACTCCGCCTCGGAATACGATGACTGGACATTGACGTAATCTCCCGTGTCGACATGAACGAAACGCGCTACACATCCGCCGCGTCGAGTCGGCTCGCGATTCTACGCGCAAGTATTGGACAGCGCGGTGCTGCGACGGTTTCAGGTCAATATGCGCGAATGAGAATCATTTTCCTCCGGCTGCTTGTACGAGCTTCGCATGCCTGATCCGCGCCCGCACCGCCTAAAGACCGCGATTGGTCTCGTGGCCAGCCTCTTGATCGCGGGCCTGGCGACGTGGGTGCTGTATCGGACGTTCCAGCGCATCGAGCCCGCAGACGTGCTGCGCAAGATGACCGAGGTTCCGCGCGCGAAGCTGCTGCTCGCAGCCGCATGTGCGCTCGGTGGCTTCCTGGCGATCGCGCTCTATGAAGGCGTCGTGGTGCGTCACGTCAAGCGCCCGCTTGGCGTCGGCAAGCCCGCGCTCACCGCGCTCATCGCATACCCCATCGGCCACGCGCTCGGCCAGATGCTCCTCAGCGCGAGCGCGCTGCGCTATCGCATGTACACGCCCGCAGGCTTCACGGCGGTGGAGATCGGCGCGACCGTGCTGATGTGCGCGTTGCCGTACGCGCTCGCGTTCGGCCTGCTGGTCGACCTGGCGCTCGTCCTTACTCCCGATCGCCTGTCGGTAGCGTTCGGCGTGCAGGCCAGATGGCTCTTTGCGCTGGGGTTCGTCGGGCTCGCCAAGGATATTGGTTATGCCGTCCTCGTCGCCCGCCGAAAGGCGCCGTTCCGGCTCGGCGGTTGGGCCGTCAACCTCCCGTCTCCGGCCATGACCGCGTTGCAGCTCGTCGTGGGTCTGATCGACATCGGGCTCATCTCCTCGATCCTCTATCTTCTGCTGCCCGCATCCGCCGATATCGCCTTCCTGCCTTTCGTCGCCGTCTATCTCGCATCCCTCCTCGCGGGCAGTCTGAGCCACGTCCCGGCGGGCATCGGCGTGCTCGAGTCGATGCTGCTCCTGCTGCTACCTCAGGTCCCGCCGGCGGAGCTGCTTGCGGCAGTGTTGCTGTATCGCGTCATCTACGAGGTGATTCCGCTGGTCGTGGCGCTCGTCCTCTGGGGCGCGTTCGAGCTGGTTGCGGACGACGGGATGCGCGTGCGAATGCTGCGGCCGCCGCCCGGGCGCCGCTCGCCGTCGGCCTAGACCGGATTGGCGCGCTGCAGCAGCCACCAGCCGAGCGGCTGCGAGCAACAGCGAATGACCGGGCGCTGGCGAGGTTAGGGCTGGGGCTCCGCAGCGGACCGCGGCACGAGTTTGCCCAGCATCGAGAGTACTGAGTGCGCCATGGCGTGACCGCTCTCGAACGCCGCTTCCACCCGTGGCGCGATGCACCAGTCGCCGC
>DATJKD010000111.1:0-3441 GCA_035491795.1 Steroidobacteraceae bacterium
AGCGGATCCAGGTACTCGCGCTCCCAGGTGCCCTCGACGCAGGCGACGATCGTGGGAAGCACTTCCGCGAGCCAGGATGAGTTCATGTGCGCATGCTCGGCTGCCTCGTCGGGAAAGGATTCGAGCACCGCGTAGCGCCGAAGCTCGCGCAGCCGGAAGAACTCGAAGTAGATGACCGACGGCTCGCGACGACGCACCGTTTCGGCGAGTGCGCGGCACACCTGCTCGAACTCCTGCTCGCGACCGGCCTTGACGGTCATGCGTGAAATAAAGGTAATGCGTGGCATCCGGAGAATTCTCGCGGCAGCGCGCGTGGCGGACGTGATACTAGCATCGGCAGAACTTGAAAAGAAACAGTCACGCCTGTTTCTTTTGTAGCTGATCCGGTAGATTGACCGGCGACGCATCGATGGGAGCGGGACGTTGTCCGAGGATGGCTATGTCAGGGTTTTCGCCGAACAGGAGCTGGTGGACGGGCAGATGCGCTGCGTCGAGATCGACGGACGAGCTGTGCTCGTGTGCCGCACCCGCGATGGTCTGCACGCCGTGGACGCGATCTGCACGCATGCCTTTGCGCGGCTCGACGAGGGCCGTCTGCGCGGCTACCGGTTGATCTGTCCGCTTCATGGCGCGAGCTTCGACGTGCGCAGCGGGACCGTACTAGGCCCGCCGGCAACCGAGTCGCTGCGCAGCCACGCGTCGCGCGCGACGGACGGATACATCGAGGTTCGACTGACGCGGTGAATGCGGGGGAACGTCGATGGATTTCCAGCTGACCAGCGAACAGAGCGCACTTCAGGACTCTGCGCGACGCTTCGCGCGTGAGCGGCTTCCCGCGGTGGCCCGACAATGCGAGGAAACCGCGCAACCGCCCGACCGGCAGGTCGTGCGCGCCTACGCAGAGATGGGGTTTCTGGGAGTCAATGTCCCGGAGGCGTATGGAGGGCTCGGCCTCGGCAACCTGGAGGCCCTGCTGATACTCGAGGAGTTCGGCAAGATCTCCTCTGCAGTCGCCTTCCCGGTTTTCGAGTCCTGCGTCGGACCGGTTCGCGCGATCGAGCGGTTCGCGTCCGAATCGCTCAAGCAGCGCGTCGTGCCGGCGGTGTGCCGCGGCGAGATCCAGATCGCGGTGTCGATGTCCGAGCCACAGGCCGGCTCCGCGCTGACCGACCTCACCACGCGCGCCGAGCGCAAGGGCGACCTGGTCGTCCTCAATGGCACCAAGCGCTGGTGCTCCGGGGGCGGCCACGCCGACGGCTACGTCGTCTACTGTCGAATGTCCGCGGACGAAGGCGCGCGCGGCCTCGGCGCGGTCTATGTGGAGAAGGACACGCCCGGCGTGAGCTTCGGCCGGCCGGAAGAGCTCATGGGTTTCCGCGGCGTGCCATCTTCCGACATCTACTTTGAGAACGCGGCGGTGCCTGCGGACAACATCGTGGTGCCCGCGGGTGGATTCCGCAAGCTGATGGAGGCATTCGACCTCGAACGCTGTGGCAACGCGACGATGGCGCTCGCGCAGGCCGCGGGAGCACTCGAAGACGTGCTCGCCTACGTGCAGGAACGCCGCCAGTTCGGCAAGCCACTGGTCGATTTCCAGGCGGTACAGCTCAAGCTGGCCGAAATGCGGATGCGTGTCGACGCCTCGCGCCTGCTGATTCACCGCGCCGCGAGCAACGCGCAGGATGGTTCGCCGAGTATTCTCGAGTCGTCGGTCGCCAAGTGCTTCGCGAACGAGACCGCGCGCGAGTGCTGTGGCGACGCGGTTCAGCTCATGGGCGGATACGGCTATTCGCGCGAGTATCCGATGGAGCGGCGGCTGCGCGATGCCTGGGGCTGGGGCATCGCCGGCGGCGCGGTCGACATCCAGAAAGTGAATATCGCGAGCGCAATGGTCGGCCGGCGCTTCGATCAGCGGCGCTGATGGGCGTGCTCACCGGGATCCGCGTGCTCGACTTCGGGCGCTATGTTGCGGGTCCGTACTGCGCGACGCTGCTTGGATATCTGGGCGCCGAGGTGATCCGGATCGAGAAGCCCGACGGCGGCGAGGACCGCTACATCGCACCCGTCAGTGCCAGCGGCGAAGGCGGCGTCTTCTTCCAGACCGCGTGCAACAAGAAGTCCCTGACGCTCGATCCGGCGGCGCCACGCGGCCGCGAGATAGTCGACCGGCTGGTCGCCACGGCCGACGTCGTGGTCGCCAACCTCCCTCCGGCGACACTCGCCGCGCTCGGCCTCGACTACCAGAACCTGCGACGCATCAAGCGCGACATCATCCTTGCGTCGCAGACGGCATTCGGCGATCACGGACCGTATGCCGAGCTGGGCGGCTTCGACGGCATAGGCCAGGCCATGTCCGGCGCGATGTTTATCACCGGCACGCCGGGTGCACCCGTAAAGGCGGCGGCGCCCTACGTCGACTTCAGTACGGCTGTGCTGTCGGCGCTTGGTACGCTGGCGGCCCTCATGCATCGGGAGCGCACCGGTGAAGGTCAGGAAGTCGCGACGAGCCTGCTGGGGACGGCGTTGTCCGTGTTCGCATCGCACCTGATCGAGCAGGGTGTGACGCATCGCGATCGAATCGGCACGGGCAATCGTGTGCAGACATCGGCGCCCTCGGACGTGTTCCCGACCCGCGATGGCCACCTGCTGATCCATGTCGTCGGAAATCCGCTGTTCCGGCGCTGGGCGCGACTAATGGGCGAGGAACGTCGCTGGATCGACGATCCGGCTTATGCGAACGACGCCCTGCGCGGCGCAAATTCTGCGGCGATGCTCGAGCGCATGCGCGCCTGGTGCGCCGAGCGCACGACGCAGGAGGCCCTCGCGGAACTGCGTAACGCGGGCCTGCCCGCGGGCCCCGTGCTTACGCCGCAAATGGCGCTGGATGATGCCCAGGTTGCAGCGATGGGATTCCTGCGCGCGATCGGGGATTTTCCGGGCCTGCCCCGCGCCGCGCCGGTGCCCGATCTGCCGGTTCGCCTCTCACGGTCAGGTGGCGGCATCGAGCGGCGCCCGCCGCTGCTCGGCGAGCACACCGACGAGATCCTGCGCAGCATAGGCGTGACCGAGCGCGAGATCGTCGACCTGCGCGCGCAACGCATCATCTGACCGGCCGCACGCGGTAGCCGAGTCTCGGGAAGTGAACGACGACGGTTCCGCAGCGCGGGTGCGAGCGCTCGACCGCGATCTCGTTCGCACCGGCCGCCACGACCCACCCACGCACTGCACCGCGCTGCGTGTCATCGGGCAACACCTCGACCTCCATCCCGGCCGACAGCCCTTGAGCGTCTGCGCCCGCGGCCTGGCCGGGTTCCGGTGTCGAGTCACGCGCCGCTGCGAACGCATCCTCGGGTGTGCTTTCGCTCCGCACTCCCTCGCCGAGCTCGGCAATGCGGCGTTCCCACGCCGCCAGCCGTGGCAGGTCGGCGAGCAGCTCGTTGA
>DATJKD010000112.1:0-8326 GCA_035491795.1 Steroidobacteraceae bacterium
CAGGAGATGCGCCGACTGCTCGCCGATGCTCGGCCACGGTAGCTAATCGTCGCCGCTCGATCGCGGAGCCTACTCGCCGCCGCTCGGACCGGGTGTCTCGCTGGGCCGGTCACCACGATCGCGGGTCGTTGCAGAGCGGAAGATGGGTGCCCCGCACACCCTGTCGGCGCACTCCGCACCCTCGGCGGTGTCGCGGAATCGTCGCAGAGTCATGACTACCGAGTGGTCCGCGACGTCTACCTGCGGCCGCGGAAGAGTGCTCGCGGCCCACGAGACACCCGGTCCAAACGCCGGCTCGCCCGGGCCACGGTGATGCGGCTCACGGAGACCGCCGCCGGGTCACGAGCCGGCGCGTGGACGCGGTGGTATCCCAGCCGCGAAGCAGGGCTCCGTGCCCGTAGTTGGACGTCGCGGGCACTCCTAGCGAAGGACTGCCTCGCCGATTCCGCGATACCGCCAACCGTTCGGGGTACGCCGACCGAACGTGCGGAGCACCCATCTTCAGCCCTGCAACGATCCTGAATCGTGGTAAGCGGCTGCGGATACACCGCGGCCGGGCGGCGGCGAGTACTTACCGCGGCCGAGCGGCGGCGAGCAGCAGCCAGTGGCCGAGCGTCGGCGAGCAGCGACCCTGGCCTGGCGACGCCGACTGGACTCAGCGAGCATCCGTCGCAGGGAGCCCTGCGCGCGTCGCGTAGTACGTGGCGAAAGTGCCCAGCCAGTGCCCGCCTTCGTAGTGCTCACCTGTCACCGCCGGCAGCGCGGCCGCGGCATGCGCCCTGGCCGCCGCCGCGAGCGCGGCGAGCCGGCGATCGCCCTTCGGCAGACCCGCGGCGATTCCTTCGAGCATCCAGGCGCGACTTAGATTGAGACCGTCAATGTGCGCAAGCTTCGGGTCGCTGCGATCCGTGACGACGCCTGGGGCGAGCCAGTCCGCGCTCGCAGTGCGCGGGATGCGCGGCAGGAAGCCGGTGAGCCATGCGGCATATTCCGTCGCGGGCAGAATGCGGCGCACGAAATCTGCCTCGGCCAGGCAGGGTGAGAGGAAATCCTCGCCGGAGGGCTCATACGCGAGCGGGCAGTCGCGGTCGCCGAGGTAGTAATCACGCCCGCGGCTCTCGAGCAGCGCCAGCATCGACGAGTTGCCGGCAATGCGTGCCCAGTCGTGGATCAGTCCGAAGGCAAACGCCGTCTGGCTGTGCTCGCCGATGCGGATCGGGTAATGGAGCTTCGGCAGCCAGCTCGCGATTCGCGCGGCCGCCTCTGCCTCGAGCGGCGACAGCGCCGCCACCCAGGTGCGCGCCTGCGGGTCGTTCCAGCTACGCAGCTCGGCGGCGAGCGCCAGCAGCCACGCGAGCCCGTACGGGCGTTCGAAGCTGGTCCGACCCTGGCCACGCATGTAATCAACCTCGGGGCCGATGTTCTCCGGGGTGAGGCTCACCGCCAGCGCGGCGCGCGCGGCGTTCGCGGTTTCGCTGCCGGGGAACCGCCGTGCGATGCGCGCCAGCAGCCAGTGCGCGTGCACCGCAGAGTGCCAGTCGTAGCAGCCGTAGAAGGCCGGTGTCAGCGAGCGCGGCGGCTGCACGTCCGCGTCGCCCGAGAGCACGTGCGCGATCTTGTTCGGATACTCCTTGTGCACACAGGTGAGTGCGAGCGTGGCAAAGCGCTGCGCCGCCGCGGGGTCGAGCGGCTCGGATGCCGCGACATTGCGCGCAGGCAGCAGCAGCGCGGCCAGCACGAGCGCGCCGCAACCGGCGCGCGGTCGATGATCGAGACTCATTGGTGCGTCCACGATCAGCGCACGGTTCGTCCGTCGGCATCGAGCACGCGCACCTCGCCGAAACCGAGCTCGCGGATCGGGCGCTCGATGACATCGAGATCGCCGACGACGATCCAGGTCAGGTGCGACGGCTCCAGGGCTTCGCGCGCGGCAGCCTGCACGGCGCTGTCGGTCTGCGATTCGATTCGGTCCTTGAGGGTGCGGACGTAGTCGTCGGGGCGGTCGAACACGATCATCTCGGCGATCGCGCTCGCGACTGCGGCATTCGTCTCGTAACGGCCCGACAGCGCCCGTACCTGTCGATTCATGACCTTGCGGATCTCAGCGGTCGTCGACGGTCGCGGTCCGACGAACTCCTCGATCTCGCGCTTGAGCTCGCGCATCGCCTCGACCGTGCGGTCCGTCTGCACCGGCGCAGCGAGCAGCCACGGGCGTTCGCCCAGCGCGTCCGGCAGGCTCGAGCGCACGCCGTACGACCAATGCTTGTCCTCGCGCAGGTTCATGTTGAGACGCGACGTGAAGGTTCCGCCCAGCACGTCGTTCATCGTATCCATCTCGATGGCGTTCTGTGCCGCGCTCGATGGCGCGACGAGCCCGACGAGTATGCTGCTCTGCACGGCATCCGGCCTGTCGATGAGGTACAGGCGCGCGCCCGGGGGCCGCGCGGCCACGGGGATAGCCTTGGCCGGCCGCGGTGTCGCCGGCGGGAACCACGCGCCGAAGTGCTTCTCGAGCACCGGCATGATCGCCTCGCGCGTCGTGTCGCCGACGACGATGAGCGTGACGTTGTCCGGTCGCAGCCAGTCGCGCTGGAACCCGAGCAGGTCCTCGCGGGTGATGGCTGCGATCGCGGTCTCCGTTCCCGAGCCCGAGAACGGGATGGCATACGGATGCCCTGCGCCGTAGAGCAGCGGCGGTAGTAGACGGCGCCCGAGCCCGTCGGGACTCGCCTTCTCGCGCTGGATCCCGGCGATCCATTCGCGCTTCACGCGATCGATCTCGTGCTGCGGGAACGTCGGGTCGCGCACCAGCATCGCAAGCAGGCCGATCGACTCGTCGAGGCGCTCTTTGAGCGCCGAGACTCCGACGGCGGAGGTGTCGAGCGAGGAGCTGGCGGCGAGATCCGCGCCGAGCGTCTTGGCGCGATCCGCGATCGAGAGCGCGTCGAGCGGGCCCGCGCCCTCATCGAGCATCGCCATCGTGTAGCTCGAGACTCCCAGCTTCGGCTCACGATCCGCCGCGTAGCCGGCATTGAAGAGCGTGGCGACCCGCACCACCGGCACGTTCGGTCGGCTGGCAAGGATGACCGGTATGCCGTTTGCGAGCTTCGCGCGCTCGAGCGTCGGGAAAGCGAGGTCGGGGTACGTGTCGATCACGGGCAATCCGCGGCTCCGATCGACGGCGTCGGTCGCGGAGGCGTGATAGGCGGGAAACGGTCGCACCTCGAGCGTGTAGTCGCCCTGTGCGAGCCAGCGCTCGACAACCAGCCGCAGCTGCTCGGGCGTCGCCTCCTCGACCGCGCGCAGCGATCGTCGATAGCAGCCCGGGTCCGCTTCGTACACCTCGCAGGATGCCAGTACGTCGGCCTTGCCGCCGAAGCCGCCGATCCGCTCGAGACCCTTGATGAAACTGGAGCGCACCGCCATCCGGGCGCGATCGAGCTCGGCCTTCGTCGGGCCCTTTGTCATGAAGCGGCGCAGCTCCTCCTCGATCGCCGCTTCGACCTTTCGTTCGTCGACGCCGGACTTCACGTCGGCCGTGATAGCGAACAGCCCCGCGATCTCGAGCGCGCTCTGGCCGGCGGAGGCGCTGTCCGCGATCTGGTCGCGGTACACGAGACGCTGATAAAGCCTCGATGTCTTTCCACTGCCCAGGATCTCGCCCGCCAGGACCAGCAGATCGGCTTCCGTGGTGCCGTCCTCAGGCGTGTTCCAGAACCGGTGCAGGCGCGTCTGGGCCACCTGGTCGTACATCGTCTCGCGCGTGGATTCTGTGCGCGCTGCAACCCAGCTCTCCGGCCGCGTGATAGCGGGGCCCGGTGGTATGTGCCCGAAGTACTTCTGCGCCTGCGTGCGCGCAGTGGCGACATCGATGTCGCCGGCGAGCACCAGCACCGCATTGGCCGCGCCGTAATAGGTGCGGAACCACTCCTTGACATCGTCGAGGCTCGCGGCGTCGAGATCCTCCATCGAGCCGATCGGCAGCCAGTGATAGGGGTGATCCGCCGGAAAGCTGGCGCTCACCACCGAGGCGAAGACACGTCCGTACGGCTGGTTCTCGCCCTGGCGCTTCTCGTTCTTCACCACGCCACGCTGCTCGTCGAGCCGTGCCTGGTCGATCGCACCGAGCAGATGCCCCATGCGATCCGACTCCATCCACAGCGCGAGCTCGAGCGCGGTGGTCGGCACGTTCTGAAAATAGTTGGTGCGATCGAAGTTTGTCGTGCCGTTGATCGAGGTCGCGCCGACTTCCTCCATGGGCTTGAAGAACTCGTCGTTGTAATTCTCGGAGCCCTGGAACATCAGGTGCTCGAAGAGATGCGCGAACCCCGTCTTTCCCAAGCGCTCATTCTTCGAACCGACGTGGTACCAGAGATTCACGGCGACGATCGGCGCCTTGCGATCGGTATGGACGATGACGGTCAAGCCATTGTCCAGATTGAATTTTTCGTAAGGGATCAGGTCCTCGTCGGCGAGACCCGCACGCCACGGACATGAGGCGATCAGCGTCAGCGCAGCGGTCGCGAGCCAGCGCCGCGTGCGCACGGTGCGAACGTGTTCGAGCCTCATGGGCGCGATCCTCGATGCCTTCCTATGCAGGGCGCCAAGCATAGCCACTGGAACCGACTGGCGCAGACTCGCGTATTATTCGCAACACCTCGGACCAGCAAGGAGCAAGTGCCGATGCTTTCCCGCAACCGACTGTTGATCCATCTGCTGCTGGTCCTGGCGATGTGCGCGCCCGGCGTGACCCCCGCCGAAGACGGTGACTGGCTGCTGCGCGCCGGCGTTCATCAGATCAATCCCGACAAGAACAACCTGCCCGGCGTTCTTGACGGCAACGTGGTGCTCGACAAGGACGAGACTTTCACGATCGATGCGGAGTACATGCTCACCCGGAACATAGGGGCCGATCTCTTCGTTCCTCTGTACACCTCGCACGACCTGCAGCTCAAGAACACGAGCCTGGGCAACTCTGCGAAGATCGGCGAGACCGATCTCTTCGCCCCCATCCTCGGATTGAACTGGCATTTCAACGTCGACGGGTCGATCAGGCCGTACCTGGGAGTGGGGGTCAACTGGTCGGACTTCTCCGGAGAGAAGGTGTCTGGTCCGGCGGTTCCAGCGAATTCGCGGCTCGAGATCGACCAGGCTTGGGGGCTTGCCGGCCGGGCTGGCGTCGACATCGGCACCAGCGAGCGCTGGTTCCTAAACCTGGATGTGCGCTACGTCGATCTCAACACTGACGTCGAGGGCAGGGTTCCGGCCGGTCTCGGCTTCACGACAGTTCCATTCGGCGAGGCCACAATCGACCCGTGGATCTATGGCATCGCGGTTGGCTATCGCTTTGGCGCGGAGAAGCCACTGCCCGAGCCGGTCGCGGAGGAGCCCCCGCCGCCGCCACCTCCGCCGCCACCGCCCGAAAAGTGCGCAGATGGCGACAACGACGGTGTGTGCGACACCGACGACAAGTGCCCGGGGACACCCGCAGGCACGCGCGTCGATAGCGTCGGCTGCCCGCTCTCGCAGACACTCAAGGTGCTGTTCGATTTCGACAGCGCAGAGCTTCGGCCCGAATCGATCACCGAGCTCGAGCGGCTGGTGAAGTTCATGAACGACGTTCCGTTCGCTACCGCGCTGATCGAGGGTCATACGGACAGCGTGGGCGCCGATGCCTACAACCTCGCGTTGTCGGATCGTCGCGCGAAGTCCGTGTTCGACTACCTGACCTCGCGCGGCGTCGATCCGGCGCGTCTCAAGTCCGTTGGCAAGGGTGAGACCGAGCCGGTGGCGGACAACGCGAGCGATGAAGGCCGCCAGCAGAATCGTCGCGTCCTGCTGATCCGGACCGACACGGGTACCTGAGCCGGCGGACGATGGGAACAGGGGCCCTGGCGCGCGAGCGCCGGGGCCCTTTGCTTTCCGGACCGCGTATCATTCCGCGCCTCAGCCGCGCCCACCCCGGAGGATTCGATGAAGCTGTACAGCACGCTCGCCACCCTGGCGGTCGCCTTGTCTCCCGCCGCGACGTTCGCCGATCACCATAAGGCGGATACCCCGGCATCCGCCGACGCGGCGCTCGCGGCCGTGTTGGCCGGCGACTGGCGAAGCGCGGACAACAAGTCCCGGGACAAGTATCGGCATCCCAGTGAGGCGCTCAGCTTCTGGGGACTTTCCCCCGGCATGACGGTACTGGAGGTGCAGCCGGGGGGCGGCTGGTGGACCGAGATTCTCGCGCCCTACGCGCAGCGCACCGGCGGGCGCTTCTATGCCACTGCCGTCGACCTCTCGAACCCCGAGGTGCCCGAGGCCGCGCGCCAGTCTCGCGCCGAGTTCGAGCAGCGCTACGCGGCCAAGCCGGACGTGTACGGAAAGATCGAGCTCGTCAACTGGGGCCTGAAATCTCCACCGCTACCGGCCAATACCTTCGACTTCATTCTCACCGCGCGCTCGGTGCATGGCTGGATACGCAACCCCGGCATGGTCGAGAAGGCGTTCAAGGATTTCGCCGGCGCACTCAAGCCGGGCGGAATCCTGGCGCTCGAGCAGCACCGCGCGAACCCCGGTCCGCAGGACATGAAGGCCGTGAGCGGCTATGTCACCGAAGCGTTCGTGATCGAGCAGGCCGAGAAGGCCGGGCTCAAGCTCGCTGCGCGCTCCGAGATAAACGCCAATCCCAAGGACACGAAAGATCATCCTTTCGGCGTATGGACCCTGCCGCCGACCTTGCGGTCGACGCCTTATGACTCGGATGCGACCGACCCTTCCTTCGATCACTCGAAGTACGTGGCCATCGGGGAAAGCGACCGCATGACGCTCAAGTTCGTCAAGCCGAAGTAGTCGAGACCCGGGGTACCGCGTGAGATTCGACGTGATGCTGGCGGCCTGTGCCGCCACTCTCCTTGCGGCCTGCGCCACAGACTCGGTGCAGGCTCCGGCGGGCGCGAGCCCTCCGGCGTCCGCGGCCGTCGTCGACGCGCCCGCCGAGTCGCAGCGCCTCCACGCGCTCGTCGACGAGTATTTCGAGCAGCAGCTCGAGCTTAACCCGCTGCTCGCGACCTCGATCGGCGATCCGCGATACAACGACCGCTTCGAGGTCTCGATCGCGCCTGAGTGGCGGGCACGCGCCGAACGTGTCGAGCGGGACGCGCTCGCGCGGCTTGCCACGCTTGACCGCAGCCGACTCACGGGACAGGACCTGCTGTCCTACGACGTCTTCAAGTCGGCACGCGAGCTCGAGATCGAGGGATATCGCTTCCCCGATCACCTGCTGCCCCTCAACCAGTTCTACTCGACGCCCAACAGCTTTGCGATGATGGGCTCGGGCAAGGGCATACATCCGTTTCGCACGGTCAAGGACTACGAGGACTTCCTGAAGCGCCTGGATGGATTCGTCGCGTGGACGGACCAGGCGATCGCGAACATGCGCGAGGGTGTCACGAAGGGGTACACGCTGCCCCGGGTGCTGACCGAGCGCATCCTGCCGCAGCTCGAGGCACACGTGGTTGCGGCACCGGAGGACTCGATCTACTACGGACCGGTGCGCGACATCCCGACCGGGTTCGCGGCGGTGGACCGGGAGCGTCTCACCGCAGATTACCGCGCCGCGATCACCGGGAAGGTCATCCCGAGCTACCGGAAGCTGCTCGGCTACATGCGCGACGAGTACCTGCCGAAGTGCCGTACCACGGTCGGTCTCGATGCGCTGCCCGACGGTGCGGCTTGGTATGCCTACAACGTGCGCACGATCACGACCACCGACTACACGCCCGCGCAGATCCACGCGATCGGGCTCGCCGAGGTCGAGCGCATCCACGGCGAGATGCGCGAGGTCATGCGCAAGGTCGGATTCAAGGGCGACCTGAAGGCCTTCTCGGAGTACATGCAGAAGGACCCCCGGTTCTTCTTCGGCGATCGCGAGAAGCTGATTGCCGGCTACGTCGACATCAAGCGCCGCGTTGCCCCCGCGCTGCCGAAGCTCTTCGAGCGCATACCGACTGCGGACTACGAAGTGCGCGCAGTGGAAGCGTTCCGTGAGAAAAGCGCGGCCGGCGGCAGCTACCAGGCGGCGAGTGAGGACGGGTCCCGGCCGGGAGTCTTCTACGCCAATACCTACGACCTCAAGGCGCGGCCGATGTGGGCGATGGAGGCGCTCTCGCTGCACGAGGCCAATCCGGGCCATCACTTCCAGATCAGCCTGCAGCGCGAGCAGAAAGACCTGCCGAAGTTCCGCCGCTTCAGCAGCTACACCGCCTACTCCGAGGGCTGGGGTCTGTACGCCGAGTCGCTCGGCCGCGAACTCGGGCTCTACGAGGATCCGTACCAG
>DATJKD010000113.1:0-2576 GCA_035491795.1 Steroidobacteraceae bacterium
GTAAGCGACTTCTCCTTCGCCGGGTCGATCTCGAAGTCGAAGGGATGCACATAGCCCACCAGCGCGCCCTGCGCGTGGGCGAGGTCGGCAATCACGCCGTTGTGGGGGTACGGGCTCGCAAGGGCTGTATGCCGATAGCTCGAGAAATCCGGCAGCAGCAGGTGATCCGACAGGTTGAGCAGGCCCAGGTGACCCCAGAAGCTCGTGTGGTACTCCTGCGCCTGCATCAGCAGACGCACGTTGTCGCTGGCGGGATCGGCCCCTGGCCGGAACCGGGCGATATCCGGGATGCGTTCTTCCTTGTTGACGATCAGGTTGTAGATCACGTCGAGATCTTCGGCCGCGGCCTGCCGGAGGGCGTTCTGCGTCGAGTTCCGGTAATGGCCGCCGTAGTTAGTGTGCACATGCAGGTCGGCGCTCATCCAGCTGCCAAAGGCGGCCGGCAGGGCGTTCGATTTCAGCTCGACCATGACTTTTCGCGACTCCCCGGCCGCGAGTTCGACGGTGGACGCCCAAGGCAGGTGGGCGAAGCCGTGCTGGACGCCGACCATCACCTCGCCAGCCGGCACATCGAGAGCGCACGGCGTCGCGCAGTGAAAGTACTGGGTCTCGACGTGCTGTCGCGCGCGGTCGAATCCGTCGTCCGCATGCATCCATGCGCTCTCCGGGGCATGAGCGCGACCGTCGGCGGCACGTACGGTCACACGCGCGGGCACCACGCGACCCTGTCCGTCACGGATGTCGATCGCAAGGTGCGCGTGGGGCAGTCGGTGCTTGCGCCGCTTCGCGACCACCGGCGTGCGATTGCCACCAATCGCGTCCAGGACGAGCAGCTCGGTGTTTCCACTCTCGTTGGCGATATATGCAATCCGCGCGCCGTCCGGTGACCAGCGCGCGTTTCGCGCGTCGAACTCGCCGAACGTGAGCGGCAATGGCGGTGCGCCCGCGGGGGTCGTGAGCCAGAGCTGATGGGTCTGCCGCCCGTGATAACTCGAATAGAGCAACCTGCGCCCGTCGGGGGCAAGCTCGGGACGGGCACTCCAGCTCGTCTCCTCGCGCAGCACGCGGCGACGATCCTGCGGGTCGTCGGCCGCGACCGACCAGAGATCGCCGCTGCCCCACGCGACATCCGCATTGTCCACGAAGTAGATGCGCTCGCCGTCCGGAGACCAGGACGGATTGATCGCATGGTCGAAAGCCGAGTAGTAATAGCGGTCGATTGCGGTCCGGCGCTCGGGAAAGAACGCCTTTGCGTTCTGGATGCCGTCCGGTCCGATGTCGGCGACATGCAGATCGAAGCGCCCGTTGCGCCGCGTCGAAACCCACGCGAGTCGCCGGCCATCCGGCGACAGCCGCGGCTCCACGTTGACCGCGCCATCGGAGGTCAGGCGCTGCTCGCGACCGCTTGCGAGATCGAGACGCCATAGCTCCAGGCCCGCACCGTCGTAGCGGCTGAACACCACCGAGCGACCGTCGGCGGAAACGTCCGGCTGGTAATCATAAGCGCCGGCGGCGTGCGTGAGCTCGACGGCCTCATCCGCGCCGATGGTCTGCCGCCAGAGCGAACCCGCCATGCTGTACACGAGCTCGCGACCGCCGGGCAGGAAGCTCGCGGACGACGGTCCGGTCGTGAGCTGGGGCAGATACAGCTCGCGCCAGTAGTAGCTGTGCGGTACGTCGACCTGCTTGAGCACCGGCTCGCGCGCGCCTTCGACCGATGTCGCCCAGGCGATGGGCAGCAGCGCGATGAGCGCCGCGAACGGACGCAGCGGCCTCACTTCCCGACCAGATTCAAAGCCTCGCTGAGGCTCGTGCGCAACAGTCCCACGGCCTCGTCGACCTGCGCCGCGTTCACGTTGAGCGGCGGCATGAACCGCACGGTGCTCAGACCGCAGGAAAGTAGCAACAGGCCGTTGTGGAACGCCCGCTCGATAACCTTCTGGCAGAGATCACGCGCCGGCACGCGATCCGGTCCGGTCTCGATAAGCTCGATCCCGATCATGAGCCCGCGCCCGCGCACGTCGCCGATGCAGGGGAACTCCCGCGCGAGCTCGCGCAGCCGGCCGGTGAAGTGTGTGCCGACGGCCGCGGCGTTCGCCGCCATGCCACCGTTGACGAGATCGAGCGTCGCATTCGCCGCAGCGCAGGCGAGCGGGTTGCCGCCGTAGGTATTGCCGTGCGCGCCGCGCTTCCACTGCTCCATGATGCGTCGCTTTGCGACCATGGCGCCGATCGGCAAGCCGGATCCGAGACCCTTGGCAAGCGTCATGATGTCCGGCGCAACGCTGTCGTGCTCCGCGGCGAACATCCGGCCGGTCCGACCGACGCCGCACTGCACCTCGTCGAAGATCAGGAGAATCCCGTGCTCGTCGCAGATCGAGCGCAGTCCCGCAAGAAAATCAGCGGGTGGCACCAGGTAGCCGCCTTCGCCCTGTATAGGCTCGACCAGGATCGCGGCGACTTCCTGCGGCGGCAGGTTGCGCTCGAACAGCATCCGGATGTAGGCGAGCACTGCCTCGCCCTGGTCCGCGCCCGCAAACAGGGGACGGTAGACGTTCGGATAGGGGACGTGCATC
>DATJKD010000114.1:0-3141 GCA_035491795.1 Steroidobacteraceae bacterium
GAGTGCCGGCTCTACGGCGCGGCTGTGCATGCCGTGCCCGGCACCATCGCTGACGCCGGAGCGTTTCTCCGCGGCCGCGGTGGCTCAGGAACGGTGGATGTATCGACACTGCGCGAGCCGTACCGGATTGAAGGCAAGAAGACGATGGCCTTCGAGCTCGTCGAGCAGATGGAAGGCAGGGTGCCCGACGTGATCCTCTACCCGACCGGCGGCGGCACGGGACTGATCGGAATGTGGAAGGCGTTCGACGAGATGGAGCAGCTCGGATGGATCCCCGCCGGACGCCGGCCGCGATTCGTGGCAGTGCAGGCGACGGGCTGCGCGCCGGTCGTGCGCGCCTTTCGGGCAGGCGAGGACCGCACCGAACCCTGGACCGATCCCAAAACGCGGGCCTGGGGACTGCGGGTCCCGGCGCCGCTTGGCGGCTTTCTCTGTCTGCGTGCGCTGCGCGAGACACACGGCACCGCAGTCGCCGTCGAGGAAGTCGCGATCGAGCGCAGCACTGCCGAGCTCGCGGCGCGATCGGGGATTGACGTCTGTCCGGAAGGCGGCGCTGCATGGGCGGCGCTGGCACAGCTGCGCACCAGCGGCTTCGTCCGTCCCGACGACACGGTCGTCGTATTCAACACCGGCGCCGGGCTCAAATACCGGTAGTGTCGTCGCATCGGAGTGGCACACGACCCGACCGACCTGAGATGATCAATGATTCGAGGCAACGGACCCCAGCTTGGGGCAAAGGAGATGCACATGGCGTACGTAGACGGATTCGTAGTCCCAGTGCCGAAGAAGAATGTGTCGGCGTATCTGCGCATGGCTCGCAAGGCCGGCAAGGTGTGGCGCGAGCACGGCGCGCTCAACTACGTCGAGACGGTCGCGGACGACGCGCCGATTGGGAAGGTCACGTCATTCCCGCGCAGCGTGAAGCTGAAGCCGAACGAGACCGTCGTGTTCTCGTTCATCACCTACAAGTCGCGCAAGGATCGTGACCGGGTCAACGCCAAGGCCATGAAGGACCCACGGCTCACCTCGATGATGAACCCCAAGTCGATGCCCTTCGACGGCAAGCGGATGATTTACGGCGGCTTCAAAGCCAAGATCGAATTGTGATCCCCCGCGCGCGCGGCTGCGGAGTCGTACCGCGAACCGTCGACCGCGCGCGCTTTCTTGCCTGCATAGCGCTGGCCGCGGCCGTCGAGCCGCCAGAGATCCTCCGCCGGTAGGCGGCGCGGCTGCCGGCGCCGCCGCTGCGGGTCACCCACCGCCGAATGTCGATTCCGCCGTCCCCCGTTCGACGATAGGGGGAGGATTCGAGCACGCCGGAATCGTCCGGCGGGTCGGTATCCCTATATCAACGAGGAGAAGCGACGATGCGATTTCTTTCGATGATCAGGATCAACGAGAACTCCGGGATGGTCCCCAGCGAAAAGCTCATGTCCGACATGGGTAGGCTCATCGAGGAGATGACCAGGACCGGCGCGCTGGTCACTACCGGCGGGCTCCGGCCGACGTCGGAAGGCGTGCGCGTACGGCTCTCCCGCGGAAAATTGAGCACAGTCGATGGTCCATTCGCCGAAACCAAGGAAGTGATCGGCGGCTATGCGATCCTCGAGGCGAAATCAAAGGCTGAGGCGATCGAGCTGACGAAGCGCTTCCTGCTGGTCCACGGCAATGAGTGGGACATCGAGTGCGAAGTGCGGCAGCTGGACGAGCAGGCTTGCGAGGTCACTCGCAACGCCGCAGCTTGATGCCCGGCAGCCGTCGGCGCCAAAGCGCCCGCACGCACACCGGCTCTGAGCCGCTCAGGCTGGCCGGCAGCGCGACGCGCGCTCGAGCAGCAGGTCGCGCTCACGTGTATTACGCGTGAGCGCGGCCGCCCGCTCGAACTCCGCGCGGGCCTCCGTCAAGCGTTCGAGCTTGAAGAGCAGGTCGCCGCGGACGGCCGACAGGTGATGGTAGCCAGCAAGCGCGGGCTCGGAGGTCAGCGCATCGGCGAGCGCAAGACCCGTTGCCGGCCCGAACGCCATACTGACGGCGACCGCACGGTTCAGCTCGACGACCGGTGAAGGCGCGAGCCGCGCTAGCCGATCATAGTATCCGACGATGCGCGGCCAGTCGGTCTCGTCCGCGGTACGGGCGCGGGCGTGGCAGGCGGCGATGGCCGCCTGCAGAGCGTACGGCCCACCGGCGCCATCGAGCGCCTCTGCGCGCGCGAGCGCTGAAAGCCCGCGCCGGATCAGCAGCTGATCCCAGCGGGCACGGTTCTGGTCGAGGAGCAGGATCGGTTCGCCCGAGAGCCCGACGCGCGCCGCCGAGCGGGATGCTTGTATCTCCATCAGCGCAACGAGACCGAAGACCTCCGGCTCGCCGGGCGCGAGCTCGGCCAGCATGCGGCCGAGACGCAGGGCGTCGTCGCACAAGCCAGGCCGCATCCAGTCGTCGCCGGCCGTCGCCGCATAGCCTTCATTGAAAATGAGGTAAATGACCTCCAGCACGGACGCCAGCCGGAGAGCCAGCTCCTCGCCGCGCGGCACCTCGAACGGCACGCGCGCATCGGCCAGCGCTCGCTTCGCACGGACGATCCGCTGCGCGATAGTGGGCTCCGTAACCAGGAACGCGCGCGCGATCTCGGCGGTGGTGAGCCCGCCGAGCAGGCGCAAGGTCAGCGCCACACGCGCGTCCGTTGCGAGCACTGGATGGCAGGCCGTGAAAACAAGCCGCAGCAGATCGTCGCCTATCTGCTGGTCGGCGTCCTCGACCGGTGCGGGCGCCGCCGCCTCGAGCTGCTCCTCGATCTCGCGGGTGAGATCCTCTTCCTTGCGGGCATGCAGTGCACGCCGCCGCAGCTGGTCGATCGCACGATGCTTCGCCGTCGCCATGAGCCAGGCCGCCGGGTTGTCAGGTACCCCCGAGACGGGCCACTGCTCGAGCGCGGCCACGAGCGCATCCTGCGCGAGCTCCTCGGCTCGCCCGACGTCGCGCATGACGCGGGCGAGGCTTGCGATGAGACGCGGGGATTCGATGCGCCAGAGGGCTTCGATTGCGCAGTGGGTATCGGTGGCCGTCACGGCCACCGATCAGATCACCACCGCGGCGGCGGCGCAATTGCCACCCGTCTCAACTACCCGTCCGCTGGCCTGATTT
>DATJKD010000115.1:0-14572 GCA_035491795.1 Steroidobacteraceae bacterium
AGGATCGCGACGGGCAGCAGCCAGACGTGTCGGTGCGGTGGCAGGCGAAAGCGCGGGTTGCGTCGCATCGCGGGGTTGCGAGTCGGGCTCACGGTCCGATTTGTTATGATCCGCTAACTCTACCGCCAAAGCCCCGCACTATGACGACGTTCCTTCCCGGTGCCGGCCATGCAGGCATCGCGCGATACCGCTTGTCCGCGCCTCGCTGCGGATACGCCGGCTTCACGCTGCTCGAGATCATGGTCGTGGTCGTGATCCTCGGCATCCTGGCGGCGCTGGTCGCGCCGAACGTCATCCGCCGGATCGACGATGCCAACATCACCAAGGTGAAGCAGGACATCCGCGCGCTCGAAACGGCGCTCAATCTCTACCGGATGGACAACTTCCGCTACCCCACCACCGAGCAGGGGCTTGAGGCCCTGGTCAAGCAGCCCAACGACCCGAACATCCGCAACTGGAAACCGGGTGGCTACGTGCGGTCGCTGCAGAAGGATCCGTGGGGCAACAACTATGCCTACATCTCGCCCGGCACGCGCGGCGGCGACTACGACCTCTACACGCTCGGCGCCGACAACCAGCAGGGCGGCGAAGGCACCGATGCGGACATCGGCAACTGGAACATCGAGGAATGACCCTGCGGACCTGACGGGCCCGCGGTGTCCCCGGCGTGCCTCGGGCTTTACGCTGCTCGAGGTGCTGGTCGTGCTCGTGATCATCGGCATCATCACCGCAATGGCCGTGGTGTCGACCGGTGTCCTCGGCGGAGATCACCAGATGGACGAGGAAGCGCAGCGTCTGCAGGCGGTGCTTGCGCAGGCGCGTGAGGAATCCATGCTCGATGGGCGCGATGTTGGTCTGCGCGTCGACCGCCAGGGCTATGACTTCCTGCGCTACAACGGTCGCGTGGCGGCCTGGGAACCGGTGGTCGACGACACGCTGCTCCGCGAGCGCGAGCTGCCCGAAGGCCTCAATGCCTCGCTCCGGCTCGAAGCCCGCGAGGTAGAGCTCGAGCCCCGCGCGGCGCCGACGGAGGACGAGCCCGCTCAGCCGCAGGTCCTCGTGCTGGCATCGGGCGACGTAGTACCGTTCGAGATTCTCCTGCATCGCGACGGCACGCAGGAGACCCGCCGGATTGCGGGGACGATCGAGGGCCAGTTCGAAGTGCACGACGATACGCCGCGGCGGCCATGAATCGTCTCGATCCATCCCGATCCCTGTCGACCGGTCTGCGACCGTTGCACAGGGAGTGCGGGTTCACGCTGATCGAGGTGCTCGCGGCACTGATTATCGTTGGTCTCGGGATGCTGGGTGTAATCCAGGCGGTCATACAAGCCGCCAACAACGGCACCTACCTGCGCGAGAAGACGCTGGCGCACTGGATCGCGATGAATCTCGTCACCGAGCGGCGGCTTATGACCACACCGCCGGAGGTCGGTACGAGCTCGGACATCATCGAGTACGCCGGGCAGCGATGGCGCTGGACGGTCAAGGTCTCGGAGACGGCGGTCGAGACCATGCATCGATTCGACGTCGGAGTCGGCCTCGCCGATGCACCCGAGGGTGCGACGCTCGCAACCGCGATGGGCTTCTATGGCACCGCGATCGCACCTGCCGGCATGTCGAACGTGCTTTGGGACGGGCGGCGCGGCCAGCCCGGTCCTGGGCCCGGCGGTCAGACCGGAGACGACGAACCCGATCCTGCGCAGGAGCCGCCGGACGAGCCCCCTCCCGAGGGAGAGCAGTGATGCGCGTCGCGAACTCATCGACCCGCGGATTCACGCTGCTCGAGCTGCTGGTGGCCATCGCGATCTTTGCGGTCGTCAGCACGCTCGCGCTCACCGGCTACACGCAGCTGCAGCAGCAGAGCGAGTACGCGGAACAGCGGCTGAACCGGCTTCGGGAAGTGCAGCGTGCGGTGCAAACGATCTGCCAGGACCTGGAGCAACTCGAGCCTCGCCCGGTGCGCCAGCCGCTGGGCGACGGGCAGATGCCCGCGCTTCAGGTGACCGATGCCCTCGAGTATCGATTGCAGCTCACGCGCGCAGGGTGGAGCAACACCGCGGGTCTGCCACGGCCGACGCTGCAGCGCGTTGGGTATCGGCTCGATGAGAACCAGCTCTGGCGCGACCACTGGCCGGTGCTCGACCGAACGCTGGTCGTCGAACCCGTGAAGCAGCGGATGCTCGATGGCGTGCGCAGCATCACTTTCCGCTTCCTCACGGCCAACCGTGACTGGGTCGATCGCTGGCCGGCGCAGCCAGTTGGCGGCGGGCGCATCGAACGCAGCCGGCCGGCGGCAATCGAGGTCGTGTTCGAGCTCGAGGATTGGGGCGAGATCCGCCGCCTCGTGGAGATCGCGGGATGATGCGGGCGGCGGCACGACGACGACAGCGCGGCGTCGCGCTGATCACCGCGGTGCTGATCGTGGCGCTCGGCACCATGCTCGCAGTGAGCGTGTTCTTCCGCGGCTACCTGGACCAGCGGCGCAGCGCGACGCTGTTCGCGCTCGACCAGGCCTACGAGGTCGCGCTTGGCGCCGAAGCATGGGCCGCCGATTTCCTGCGCCAGGACCGGCAGGAGTCCAATGACGACCACCCCGCCGAGGCGTGGGCGCAACCTCTGCCACCGCTGCCACTCGACGACGGAGGCACGGTCGAAGGGCGCCTCGAGGATATGCAGGGCCGGTTCAATCTGAATAACCTCAAGAAGCCCGACGGCACGACCAACGAGGCCGCAGTCGAGCAGCTCGAACGCATTCTCCAGATGCTCGAGATCGAGCCCTCGTGGGCCGCAGCGATCGCCGACTGGGTCGACATTGACGCGGAGCCCGGGTTTCCCGACGGTGCGGAGGATTCCGTCTACACCTCGCTCACGCCGCCCCATCGCGCCGCAAACATGACGATCACGCGCGCAAGCGAGTTGATGGTGCTGAACGGCTTCGGCGCTGAGCGCTACGCGAAACTCGCGCCCCTGGTCACCGCGCTGCCGGTGGGCACGAAGCTCAATGTATGCACCGCGCTCCCTATTGTGCTGGACGCGCTGAGCGAATCGGAGCGCGAATTCAGCCTCAGCCCCGATGACACCGCCAAGCGACGTGCTGATACGTGCTACCCGACACTTGACGCCCTGCGTAACAAGCTCGGCGACGAGGAATGGGCCAAAGTACAGAACTCGATCACAAATTCGAGTGATTGGTTCCGCGCCAGCGTGTGGGTCACTATTGGCACTACCCAGTTCACGCTGTACAGTTTGCTCGTGCGCGAAGGCCGGGGCCCGGTCCGGACAATCCTGCGCAGTTTCGGCAGCGAGTAGCACTCCCGAGGTTCGATGGCAGAGACACTGGTGATACGGCTCCGAGCCGCCCCGGAGGCGCCGGCGTCGTGGCTCATCGTCGATGCCAACGGGGCACGCTCCGGTCCGGCGCGATCCGGAACGGTTGCCGAAGCGCTGCCGCTCGCGGCCGGCCGACGCGTACTGCTCCTGGTGCCGGGCTCCGAAGTTGCACTCGCCGAGCCCGAGCTGCCGATGCGCGGCGGCGCGCGCGTGGCGCAGGCCGTGCCCTTCGCTCTCGAAGAACACCTCGCCTCGGACGTCGACGCGCTGCACTTCGCGATCGGCAGCCGCGCGGATTCCGCCATGGGCACGCCGGTCGCCGCGGTTGCGCGCGGGCTCATGGATCGCTGGAGCGTTACCTGTGGCGAGGCGGGTCTCGCGCCGCAGGCGGCCTACGCTGACTCGGCTGTCGTGCCGGCGATGCCGATCGGCTGCACACTCCTGCTCGATGAGAGCGCGCTGTATGTGCGCCGAGCCGAAGCGATGCCCTTCGTACTCGACGCCGAGCCCCTGGCCACCGCGCTCGACATCGCGCTCGGCCCGCCGGCGGACGAAGGCACGCCGGGCGAGCATGTCACGTTCTTCGTTTCGCCCGGCGAATACGAAGCCAACCGTGATCTTATCGAGGGATTGCGCGCACGCACCGCGAGCCTGCAGGTCAAGCTGATGACCGAAGGTGCGCTGCCCGTGCTCGCCGCGCAGGCGGTCGGCGCGCACGCGGTCAACCTGCTGCAGGGAACCTACGCTCCACGCCGGTCGGTGAGCGGCGGGCTGCAACGCTGGCGTCTGCCCGCTGCGCTTTTGGCAGCGTGCCTGCTTGCGTTCCTCGCGGTCCAGGCGCTGTCGCTGTGGAAGCTCTCGCGTGCGGAAAAGCGCCTCGACGCGCAGATCACCGAGGTGTTCCAGCAGGCGCTGCCCGGCCAGCCGGTCGTCGATCCGCGTACGCAGATGCAGGGCGTGCTGGGTGGAGGCGGGTCCGCCCAGGGAGCTCTGTTGCCGACGCTTTCGGTGCTTGCGCAGGCGCTGGCAGGTGCGCCTGCCGGCGGCAAAGTCGAAGCGATCAACCTCCGAGGCGATGCGCTCGACCTGCGGCTCGTCGCGCCGACTGTGGAAGCGCTCGACGGTATCAAGCAGGCGATGGCGCGCAACGGAGTCGACGCGGAGCTGACATCGGCAACGCCGCGCGGAGACGTGGTCGAAGGTCGGCTGCAGCTCAAGCTCGGACCCGCATGATTCTCGATGCCTACATCGGCCGGTTGCGCGCCTGGCTCGCGGGCCTCTCCCTGCGTGAGCGAACGCTGGTCCTTGCGGCGGGCGGTGTCGTGGCAGCGGCTTTGCTCTATTTCGCTCTCGTCCTGCCGTTGCAGAGCATGACGAGCCGCCGCGAGGCACGGGTCGTGCAGAAATCCGCCGACCTTGCATGGATGCGCCAGGTCGCGCCCGCAGTCACCGCCGCGGCCGCGGGCGGCGCGACAGACGTCGCGACCGGCGAGTCGCTGGTTGTGCTGGTCGACCGCACTGCGCGCGAGGCTGGTCTCGGCACCGCGCTACGCGACCAGAGCCCGAACGGTGAAGCCGGTCTTCGGTTGCGTCTCGAAGCGGCAGCGTTCGACAGGCTGATCGAATGGCTCGGACAGCTCCAGGAGCGTCATGGTGTCGCGATCGAAGCTGCAAACTTCGACGCCACGGGCAATCCCGGACTGGTCAACGCCAGCCTGACGCTCGCACACCCGGCGGGAAGTTGAGATCACCCGCGCCGCCAGCGCGCCGCAGGTCGCGGCGCCGCCCCACTCTCCTGATCGTTCTTGGCCTGCTCGCAGTGGCAGTGTTCGTGATCGCCACGCTGCCCGCCGGCGTCGTCGTGAGTCGTCTCCAGCGTTACGGCGTCGCGGCCGATGCGGTCGGAGGCACGGTCTGGTCGGGTCGGGCGCAGGGACTCGCAGCGCGTGGCAATTACCTCGGCGATCTGGAGTGGTCGCTACGGCCGAGTGCACTGGTGCGGGGTACGCTTGCCGGTCACGCGGTGCTGAGCGCCACGGATGGTCGCATCGAGACCGATTTCGCACGCGCCTGGTCGGGACGCGTGCGGCTCGAATCGGCGCGAGCCGATCTGTCACTCGGCTCGCTAGCCGCGCTTGGCATCCCGGTCGCACGCAACTGGCGCGGCCGGCTCGCGGCCGATCTGTCGAAGCTCGAGCTCGACGCCGACTGGCCGATCGCCGCGGCCGGTACCATCGACGTAAACGATCTCACTGCGCCGCCGCCTCGCAACACGATCCTCGGTGGCTACCGCCTGACGTTCATTGAGTCCGACGGCGCCGGAGAGCCCCTGAAGGCAGCGCTCACCCAGACGGACGGTCCGCTGCTACTCGATGGCGAGCTCACGCTCGCCCGGGATCGCAGCTTCAAGCTCGAAGGGCGTCTCGCGCCGCGTGGAACCGCACCACCGGACCTGGCGAATCTGCTGCAGGCCCTGGGCCCGCCCGATGCACGCGGCCGACGTCCGTTCAGCATGTCCGGGACGTTCTAGTCTTTCTCCGGCCGAGATGGGGTGACAGTAGCTGCTCGCTGACGCTCGGCCTTAGTGACTGCTCGCCGATGCCCGGCCCGGGAGTCTCGCTGGGCCGGTGACCACGATCGAGGGTCGTTGCAGAGCGGAAGATGGGTGCCCCGCACACCCTGTCGGCGCACACTGCTCCCTCAGCGGTATCGCGGAATCGTTGCAGAGTCATGACTACCAACTGGCCGCGCTCCGGCGACCAGTCACCGACCGAGCGGCGGCGCGCAGCACCCCGTCCGGCCAAAACGAGGGGTTAGGTCTCTGGCGTCCAGGCGCGCCAGGCGCGCTGCAAGGGGAAATACAGACCGACGCTCACCGGCTCAGGACCGAGCCGGCGAGCGAGCTCGGCATAGCGTTGCAGCTGAGCGGCGTAGCGCTGCTGCTCGCGGTCGAGAAACTCATCGAGACTGCCGCCCTGGTGCGGGCTCAGCTTGTAGTCGACGACCCACCGCCGACCGTCGGCCGCCACGAAGCTGCGATCGATCACCACGTGGAGCAGCTCGCCGCGGACACGACCCGAGAGCGCGAGCTCGGTGACGGAATCGGCGTGCGCGTCGAGCAGCCAGCGCCCGCGTTCGTCGCCCAGCATGGACTGCACAGCGAGAATCACGCGCGCGACCGCCGCGGATCGCAGCTCCTCCGGCACGCCGAGCTCCGCGAGCTCGTCGGAGAAACGCCGCTGCGACGACGCGGCGTCGAATGCCGCCAGTGGCGCGTGCGCGGCGAGGCGCTGCAGCTCGCGGTGCACGACGGTGCCGACGTGACGGGCGGTCTGCGACACCCAGTCGAACACCACGGCAGGCGTAGCGGCAGGGCGGGTCGCTGCCCTGACAGCCACGCGCGGCGCGGGCGGCGGCACCGGCGGTCGCCAATCCGGCGGCAGCCAGCGCAACGGTGGATCGCGCGCCGGTTCCTCGTCGGTGCCGTCGGGCGGTGCACCACCATGCACGAGCTGCGCCGTGAACTCCCACGCCACCACCGGCCAGAGCATGCCGAGCATGCTCGCGTGCGGCGGATCCAGTACCGCCGCCCCGCCCTCGTCTTCGCGCAGGTTGCAGCTGCCGATCAGGTGCAGCCAGCGCTGCGCGCGGGTTGCCGCTACGTACAGCAGGCGCCGACGCTCCTGCAGGAGCCTTTCGCGCTCCTGACGCTTGAGCCACTCGTAGAGCGGATTGGGCTCGTTACCGGCTTGTGCAAGCGGGGCCACCACGAGGTCCACATGATCGGCCGCGATCTGCGTCGTCCAGCGCAGCAGCCGGCGTTCGTCGTCGCGCGGCAGGCGCTCCAGGCCCGGCACGATCACGGTGTCGAACTGCAGGCCCTTGGCCTTGTGGATTGTCGAGAGCTCGATGCGCACCTTCGGGTCGGGAAGCGTCGGTGCATACAGCCGCTCGAGCGCCAGCGCGAGCACCGCGAGGTCGAGGGCCGGGCCGTCGCGGCGCTCGGCGTCGGCCAGTACCTCGAAGAAGGCTTCCGCCTCCTCGAGGCTACGCGCGTCGATAAGCGTTGCCGGCCCACCCAGCGAATGCCACAGACGCTCCACGGTGTCGCGCACGCCGAGCAACCGCAGCTCCGCCAGCGCTTGCTCGAGTCCCTGCCAGGTGCGCAAGAGACGCGCAGCGGCGTCGGGTCCGAGCACGTCGCGCCATCGGCCCTCACGCAACAGATCCGCGACTGTCCGGTCAGGCGTATCGGCGACGAGCTCGTGCAGCTCGGCCAGCGTCAGCCCGCACCACGGCGCACGCAGGACGCTGAGCCACGCGGCGCGGTCGCCAAGGTGCGAGAGCGCGCGCGCAAGCGAAAGCAGATCGAGCACCACCGGCCGCTCGCCGAGCGGGTCGATGTCGGTCGCGCGGAATGCGACGTTGCGGCGGGTGAGCTCGGCGACGATCTGCACGAGGTGGCTGCGACTCTGCACCAGGATCGCGACCTGGCCCGCGGAGGTCTCCTCCAGTCGTGCCGCGGCGAGGTCGGCCACCTCACACGCCTCGCGGAGGCGACCCGGCAAATGCAGCGCGTGTACGCGCACTCCTCCGTCGGTGGCGGCGTCGGGGCTTGCGGCGACGGGAAGGTACGCCACGGCGCCGCGAAACACGTCGTCGTGCGCTGGCAGAATTCGTGGAAACGCATGGTCGAGCCAGTCGACGATCGGTACGGTCGAGCGGAAGTTGACGCCTAGCGCGAGCCGCTCGAGTCGCACGGAGCCGAGGCCGCGGTCGCGCACGCCGAGAAACAGGCCGACCTCGGCGTTGCGGAAGCGATAGATCGACTGCATCGGATCGCCGACCAGGAACAGCGTGCGGCCGTCGCCAGGCTGCCAGCCTGCGGTCAACGCCTCGACCAGACGGAGCTGCGCGTCGGAGGTGTCCTGGAACTCATCGACCAGCACGTGCCGCAGACGTGCATCGAGCGCGAGCGCGGTATCGGTCGGTGCATCCTCATCGCCGAGCGCGGCAAGCGCGGCTGCTGCGAACCGCGGATAGTCCGCCACGCGACGTTCGGCGAACACCACCTCCAGCTCCGCCACCGCGAGACGCAGCACCGTGAACAAGGCCTGCAGCACAGCCCATTCGTCATCGTCGTAAGCGGGCTCGGGGAGCTGCCTCACCGCTCCCAGCAGTGCCGCGAGCTCGGCGTGACCCTGCAGCTCCGCCGACAGCGCCTGTGCTCGTCCTCTGGCAACCTGCCCGACCGGACCGGGCCTGAAACCCTGTTTGTAATTGACCATCTGGCGCCACGTGCCGTTTAAAGTGAGGAGGAGCTCGGCAAGGCCGCGCCAGAGCGGCAGGCTTGCGATCCCGTCGTCCGGTAACGCCACCGCATTGGACCAGCCGACGATCGGCGAGGTCGAGCCCGTCAGGCGAAGCTCTGCCCCCGCCATCCGGGCGAGCGATGCCGCCTCGCGTAGGGCATCCACCGGAAACGCCCGTCGCAGGGACGCAAGATGTCCCTGTACCAGCGCCTGCCGCGCCGCCTCCAGCCGCGAGCGCAGCGCCGCATCGGATGGGGTGTCGCCGACGCCCGGCAGCACGGGGAGCCACGCCTCGCGACTGCGAAGGATCTCGACGAGCAGATCGAGAAAACCGCTCGCCCGGTTGTCGAGATGCGCGAGCACGAGGCCGATCGCCCGTCCATGAGTGGGTTCGCTGTCCGGCAGATGCGAGATCAGACGCGTCGCTGCAAGGCGATACAGGTCGTCGGCGTGCTCTTCCACGCCGAGCCCGTGGCCCAGGCCGGACAGCACCGGCAGGCGGCGCGCCAGTCCCAGATTCAATGCGTCGATCGTCTGGATCCGCAGCCGGCCAGGATTCGCGAGCAGCCGCCAGCCGTGCCTCTTATCCGCGGCCAGCGCGGCGCGTGCCAGCCGGCATGTGCGATCGTCGTCGCGGCCGTGCAGGCCGGAATGCGCTTCCGCATCGCGCAGGGCGTCGAGAATCCGGGCGCGCATTTCCGCGGCTGCCTTGCGCGTGAACGTGATCGCCAGCAGCGATTCGGGCGCATCGAGCGTCGCGAGCAGCGCCAGACAGCGTTGAATCAGGAGCTCCGTCTTACCGGAGCCGGCGGGCGCCTGGACGATGAAGCTTGTGCGCACGTCGAGCGCGCGGTCGCGCGCCGCCTGATCTGCCGGGCGGCGCTCACTCATCGGGAGTCTCCGGCCGTTCGGCACGCAGCGGCGACTCGTTTATGCGGCACAGCGCAGCCAGGTGACAGTGGCGGCACGCCGTGCGCGGTTCCGGCGCGAGCCGCGCGTCGCCCTCGACGTATTCGGCGGCGAGCGCGAGCAGCCGCGCGCGCCACGCTGTGAGCAGGTCGTTCCACGATGCATAGCCCCGCGGCGCATTGACGCCGAAGCTCGCAATTCCGCCGAACGCCGCGGCGTCGCGGGCAATCCCGACATAGGCCGACTCGCCGGCCCGCACCCGGCCATACGCCACCGCAGCGACGCTCCCGGCGTCCAGCGCCTGCACGTACAGTGGCAACTGCGGCTGGCGCGGTCGGTCGCCGAGCCAGCCACCGCGCCCGGTGTCGCCGCCGGTCTTGTAGTCGATGATGGCGAAGCTGCCATCATGCAGGCGATCGATACGGTCGAGCTTTACGCGGAGCGCGAGCGCTCCGAGTGTCACCGTCTTTGACGACTCGCGCCCCGCGACCGCGAACGGCTGGCGCGTGCGGTCGTGTTCGAGCAGCCCGCGAAGCTCCCTCCGAAGCCAGGACGACTCGACTTCGAGCAGGCGCTCCCGCAGCGGCGACATGCCGCGCCGGAGCTCCGAAAGCTCCGCCTGGATACACCTCTCGATGACCTGCTCGAGTGCCTCATCCGTCAATGACCGCAGCGCCGCCTGGTCGTGCAGCACGCCCCAGAGCCGCGCCAGGACGCTGTGAACCAGCTCCCCGCGCTCGGTCGGGGCGAGTCCCAGTGCGGGTTCTTCGAGGGCGCGCGCGTGCAGCCGGTACTCGGCGCCCGCACGGAACGGGCAGGCGGACTGGAGCTCGAGCAGCCGCGCCCCGCCACGGGCCGGACCGGCGAGCGACGGCGGTGGCAGGCGCGCATCGATCGACCGGACGAGCGGTGGTCGTGTCGTATGGATGCGCATGGCCAGCGCGTCGTGCGGCCACGCGAGGGCCGTCGCGCGTCGCGGCACCTGCGCGAGGAACGCGCTTTCGAGCACCGCGGCCTCGTCGTCGAAACGCGCAACGCTCGTGACGATTTCGTCGGCGCTCTGCACCAGCCGCGTGAAAGTCCGCCGTGCATGTGCCTCCGCGAGCTCGGCGCTCGCCGCCGGCATTCGTCGGCGCACCTGCCAGTTTCGGGGCAGGAAGGGATCGGGCGCCGCCGCCGGCGGCCAACGCGCCGCCTCCATGCCTGTGAGCCATAGACCATCGAAGCTCATGCCTGCGACAGTCTGTGCATCGATCACCAGCAACGGCACCTCGAGCTCCTGCGGCTCGAAGGCGACATCCTCGGCGTACTCCCGCAGCAACTGCAGTGCTGCGGTGGCACCGACTGGCCCCGTTATCTCGTCGGCCGATGACAACGTCCCGATGAGCTCGCGCAGCCGCTCGGCAATCTGGTGCTCCGCGCTCGCAAGCGCCTCCCCGGGCCAGCCAAGTGCCGTTAGCATCTCGAAGAACCGGCTCGACCACGCGCCCGGCAAGGCTCGCTCATGAGGCGGACGCACGAGCGCCCCGGCACGCGCAAGCACGTCGCCCAGCACTGGACATCCCTTCTCGCTCGCGAGCCGGGCGAGACGGTTGAGCGGAACATCGCCGCCTGCATGACGTCGCAGCCAGATATCGAGCATTGCGCGCGAGGTCGCTTCCGTCGCGGCGCCGCTCAGGTACGGGTTGCGGAGCAAGCGACCGCAGGCCGCAGGATCCGCATCGATGGTGAGTATCTGCAGCAGATCGAGCGCGGCCCCGACGATGGCGCGTTCGGCGAGCGGCGGTGCGTCGGCGATCTCGAAGACACGCGACTCGGGCAGCGGACCACCGGTATAACCCGCAGCGGGCAGCAGGATCCGCTCGAGAGAGCGGCGCACTTCCGCACGTCGCGCAGCGAGATCTGGCACGACGATGGCGAGACGCGCCGCTGGCCTGCGATCCAGACCTTCGGCGGCCCAGCGCGCTGCCGCGTCCAGCTCTCCCGCCGCGTCGTCGCAATCGACGCGCGACACCTCGCCGCGACGCATCGCGGGCGGCTCGATAGCGATCTCGACACCGCCAGTGCGCAGCCGCTCGACGAGCAGGCTTTGCGCAGGGGTCAGCTCGTCGAATCCAACCAGCCGCAGCGGCGTCGACACCGACCCGACGCTGAGCGACAGCGCCGCGAGGTCCGGATCGATCGCGCCATGCTCGGTAAGCCAGCGCGTGTAGCCGCGGACCCAGCGCGCGAAGCTGCGTGCCTCGGGTGTCTCCTCCTCGTCGAGCGCCGTGATCGGAATCCGGTAGGCCTGCATCGCGCGCCACGACCGATACGCCGCGCGCGACAGACCAACCGGCGACAGCACGCCGCCCTCGACGGGGTCGTCCTCGATCAGCTGTCGCCAGACCAACGCGGCGGCCTGCGAACCGAGCAGGCGACCCGACGACACGCCTGATTGACGCTCGATGCGGCACTGGCTTTCGATCCACGTCTGCCAGGGCAGGGCTTCGAGGGTCCGCCACACCGCGAGACCCTGCGCCTCGCAGTTCGCGTCGTGATTGACGCGGAGCTGGTGCGCCAGGCGTCGTGTCGGGGTGAGTAACAGCGGCTTGGCCTTCGTCGGAACCGAAGCCACGCCTTTATTCTACCGACATCAGCTGGTTACGAGCTTAATCTAAGTAAACGCATTAACAGGCGCGGTCGACGACGCGCAGATCGGGGGTGTGGCCGGCGGCCGGGCGCTCGGCTGCGCCGTAGCTATCCAGCAGCTCATCGATGCGCGCGAACACATCGTCCAGAAGCCGCGGCTCCGGCAGGTTCGTGATGCGGAAATGGTTGCGGTACGGAACGTTGAAGCTGGATCCCGGGGCGACGAGCACGTGCTTTTGCTCGAGAAGATCCAGCGCAAACTGCTGGTCATCGAAATTCGGCAGTCGGTCCGGGCGTACGCCGATAAAGGCATACAACGCGCCCATCGGCGCCGTGAGCTCGAGGAACCGGCTGCGCGATACCGCCTCGATGATGGCACGACGCGACTGGTATAGGCGGCCGCCGGGTGAGACCAGCTCGCGAACGCTTTGATAACCGCCGAGCGCGGTCTGTACGGCCCATTGACCGGGCACGTTGCTGCACAGACGCAGCGACGAGAGCAGCTCGAGCGCATTGAGGAATTCGCGTGAATGCTCGAGGTCGCCGGAGAACGACGCCCAGCCCACGCGGTAACCGCAGGCACGGTACACCTTGGAGAGCCCGCTCATAGTCGCACACAGCGTGTGATGAACGAGAGTCGCCATCGGCACGAACGTTGCCTGCTCGTAGGTCATCTGGTCGTAGATCTCGTCGGCGAGCACGACGAGCTGGTGCCGCTCGGAAATCGCCGCGATCGATTCCAGCACCGCGGCCGGATAAACCGCGCCGGTCGGATTGTTCGGGTTGATCACCACGATGGCCCGCGTGCGTGGCGTGACCAGCGACTCGATCTCGGCGGGGTCGGGCACGAAGCCGTGCTCCGGCCGGCAGGGATAGTGCACCGCGCGGCCGCGGTTCAGATTCACCGCCGCCGTCCACAGCGGATAGTCGGGGCTCGGCACCAGCACCTCGTCGTCGATCGCGAGCAATGCGCGCAGCACCAGGTCGATCAGCTCACTGACGCCGTTGCCGATGAAGACTTCCTCGGCGGTCACGCCGCGCACTCCGCGATCCTGCTGCTGCATCACCACGGCTTCGCGCGCCGGGAAGATCCCCTTCTGATGGCAGTAACCTTCCGCGGACCGCAGGTTCTCGATCATAGCCAGGCGCATGGTCTCGGGCGTGCGGAAACCGAACGCGCCGGGATTGCCGATATTGAGCGAGACGATGTCGTACCCGAGCCGCTCCATCTCGTGCGCGCGTCGCGCCAGGCGGCCGCGGATCTCGTAGCGGACGTTCGCAAGGATCGGGCTCGGGCGCAGTGTGCTCTTCGACATCGGCGGTTCCATCGATCGATCGGGCGTCGATTATGGCCTTTGAGAGCGGTCAGAGCGAACGCACGGCGTTCCTGCAGATTCGCTCGAGGAGATCTGAAAACTCGATGCCTGCGGCCTTCGCGGCCTGAGGCAGCAGGCTGGTTGCGGTCATGCCAGGCAGCGAGTTTGCTTCCAGGCACCAGAAAGCGCCCGCGGCGTCCTGCCGAAAGTCGATGCGACTGTAGCTGCCGAGCTTGAGCGCTGCATGCGCGCGAAGCGCGTACTCCTGCAGGATGACTGACTCGTGTTCCGGCAGGTCGGCCGGGAACCTCTCGGTGGCCCCACCCACCTGGTATTTGGATTGATAGTCGAATACTTCGCCCGCGACGATGATTTCGCCGACCGGCAACGCCTCTCCATTCAGCACTCCGACCGTGAACTCGCGGCCAGGGATGAATCTCTCGATCATTACCTCGCTGTCGAACTGACCCGCGCGGTCAACCGCCGCAGCAAGCCGGTGCGGGTCCCGAACCACGCTCAGGCCCACCGTCGAGCCTTGCTTGTTCGGCTTCACGACGACCGGCCACGCCAGCGCCTCGGCAACCTGGTCGGGCGAAACCGGAGCCATCAGCCAATCTGCGGTCGGCACACCAGCCGCACGGAACAAGCGCTTGGACAGATCCTTGTCCATCGCAGTGGCGCTCGCGATGTGATTGCTCCCCGTGTAGGAGATGCCGGCCAGGTCCAGCATGGCCTGGATCCGGCCATCCTCGCCCGCGCCGCCATGCAGGGCCAGGAAGACGACATCCACCTCGCGCAGGGCAAGCGTCGCGGGTGACAGAAACGCGGCCCGGCCGCGGACATTCGCGATATCAGTGGACGACGGTGGGGCCAGTGCCACAGCTCCGGTGAGCAGCTCACGCTCGGTTCCCGGCGGCAATCGGCCGCTTGCAGTGTCCACGGCGAGCACTACGTGTCCCAGGCTGCGGAGCGCAGGTATGACCTGCGCGGCGCTGGCAATCGAGACGTCGCGCTCCTCGCTCGTGCCTCCAAACAGAACCGCGATCTTCACAACCGACTTCGCTACTCGAT
>DATJKD010000116.1:0-7103 GCA_035491795.1 Steroidobacteraceae bacterium
TTCGCCCGCAATACCGTCAGGACGGCCTTCCCGAACTTGCCGGCGCCGCTCGCCTGCGTGGATGCAGTCGCGGGTGCGGCCACGCTGCGCTTCGAGGAGGGGCTGGCCGAGGAACGGCGGCTCTTCACGCGCCTGTTCACCGGCCCCGAATCGCGTGCGCTCAGACATCTTTTCTTCGCCGAGCGCGCCGCGGCGCGGATCGACGACGTGCCGGAGAGCACGCCGCTCCGTCCCGTGAAGTCCGCCGCGGTCGTGGGCGCGGGGACGATGGGCACCGGCATCGCGATCAACTTCCTCAACGCCGGCATCCCCGTGCGGCTGCTCGAAGTCAGCCGCGAGTCGCTCGACAAGGGTGTCGCGCGCATCCGCGAGACCTACTCGGGTCAGCTCAAGAAGGGCAAGCTCACACAGGAGAAGCTCGACGCGCGGATGTCCCTTCTTTCACCGACGCTCGAATACGCCGACCTCGCGCAGTGCGACATCGTGATCGAGGCGGTCTTCGAGGACATTGGCGTCAAGGAGAAGGTGTTCCGGGCGCTCGACACGGTGATGAAACCCGGCGCGATCCTCGCCACCAACACCTCGACGCTCGACGTCGACCGGATCGCCGCCTTTACGAAGCGGCCGCAGGACGTCGTCGGCACCCACTTCTTCAGCCCGGCGAACGTCATGAAGTTGCTCGAGGTGGTGCGCGGTGCGAGGACCGCGAAAGACGTGCTCGCGACGACCATGGCGCTCGCCAAGACCCTGCGCAAGACCGCGGTCGTGTCCGGCGTATGCGACGGCTTTATCGGCAACCGAATGATCGAGCAGTACTCGCGCCAGGCGCTGCTGATGCTCGAAGAGGGTGCGAGCGTGCTGCAGGTCGACGCAGCGATCGAGAAGTTCGGCTTTGCGATGGGTCCGTTCCGGATGAGCGACCTGGCCGGCAACGACATCAGCTGGCACATCCGCAAACGCAGACGCGCCGAGCATCCCGAGATCCGTTACCCCGAGGTCGCCGACCGGTTGTGCGAGCTCGGCCGCTTCGGCCAGAAAACCGGTGCCGGCTGGTATGACTACAAGCCCGGCGACCGCACTGCATATCCTTCGACGGTCGTCGACGAGCTGGTCGAGGCGAGCCGGAAGACCGCGGACCTCGCGCCGCGGCAGATCGACGACCGGGAGATCTTCGACCGGCTCGTGTACGCGCTCGTCAACGAGGGCGCCGCGATCCTCGAGGAAAAGATCGCGCAGCGCGCTTCGGACATCGACGTCGTGTACCTGATGGGCTACGGCTTTCCGATCCACCGCGGCGGGCCAATGCTCTACGCGGACACGGTCGGGCTATACGCGGTGGAGCGGCGGATGCGGCAGTTCGCGGCGAATCCACATGCCGATCCGGGCTTCTGGAAACCCGCGCCGGTGCTCGCGCGGCTCGCCGCGGCGGACGGCACGTTCAACGCGCCGGCGGGAGGTGCAGCATGAGCACCCAGGTTCGCGACGCGGTGATCGTTTCGACCGCGCGGACGCCGCTGGCAAAGAGCTGGCGCGGGGCCTTCAACATGACCCACGGCGCGACGCTCGGCGGTCACGTCGTGAAGGCGGCGCTCGAGCGGGCACGCGTCGAGCCGGCGGAAGTCGAGGACGTCGTGATTGGCTGCGGGTTGCCCGAGGGAGCGACCGGCAGCAACATCGCGCGGATCATCGCCTACCGGGCGGGCTGCCCGGTCAGTGTGTCGGGTCTGACCGTGAGCCGCTTCTGCTCCTCCGGCCTGAACGCGATCGCGATCGCGGCCCAGCGCATCCAGTCTGGCGAAGGCGAGGTCTTCGTCGCGGGCGGCGTCGAGTCGATCTCCTGCGTGCAGCAGGAGCTCAATATGCACATGCTGAAGGACACCTGGACCGAGGAGCACAAACCCGAGCTCTACTGGCCGATGCTGCGCACCGCCGAGGTCGTGGCGGCGCGTTACTCGATCCCGCGCGAGGCGCAGGACCGCTACGGCGCGTTGAGCCAGCAGCGCGCCAACGCCGCGCAGGAGGCCGGTCACTTCAAGGACGAGATCGCGCCAATCAGCGTGCGGATGGCCGGGGTCGATCCGGGCACGAATGCCTTCTTCACGAAGCAGGTGACGCTGGCGGTTGACGAGGGGCTGCGACCGGGGACGACTTACGAGGCGCTTGCGAAGATCAAGCCGGCGACGCCGGGTGGCGTGATCGCGGCCGGCAACGCGAGCCAGTTCTCCGATGGCGCGGGCGCCTGCGTGCTGATGAGCGCGGGCGAGGCGCGCCGCCGCGGCCTTGCGCCTCTAGGGGTGTTCCGCGGCTTCGCGATCGCGGGCTGCGAGCCCGACGAGATGGGCATCGGCCCGGTTTACGCCGTGCCAAAGCTCCTCGCGCGGGCGGGGCTCGAGGTCAAGGACATCGATCTCTGGGAGCTCAACGAGGCGTTCGCGGTCCAGGTCCTCTACTGCCGCGACAAGCTCGGGATACCGGACGACCGGCTGAACATCGACGGCGGCGCGATCGCCGTCGGACACCCGTACGGCATGACGGGACAGCGGCTGGTAGGCCACGCGCTCCTCGCCGGGCGCCGCACCGGGGCGCGACGCGTGGTGACGACGATGTGCATCGGCGGTGGCATGGGGGCCGCAGCCCTGTTCGAGGTCCTGTGACGACGAGCGCGAAAAATGGGTACATCGGATAATGTCCCTACGTTCCCAATTGCGGGCACACTGGTACGGACATGAGCCTGGACAGCAATCACGAATTTGGCGGACTGCTCGCCGCGCTCGCCGACTGCGAGGACGACGCGGCGCGGAAGCAGGCCGAGGCCCACATCTGGGAACGCTACGGAACCCGCGGCGTCGCCTTCGTCAGCGACATGTGCAGCTTCTCGCGCACGACGCGTGCGCACGGCATCTGCCATTTCCTCGGCTTGATCGAACACGCGCGCCGGATCATCGCGCCGGAGGTCCTGCGTCACGGCGGCAAGCTCCTCAAGTTCGAGATCGACAACAGCTTCGCGTTCTTCAGCGATGTCGACTCGGCCGTGCACTGCGCGCGTGACCTCAACGCGAGGATCACCGAAACCAATCACAAGCGCGCGCCGGAGGACAGGATCACGATAGCCATCGGCATCGACCACGGCGACCTGCTTCTGATCGAAGACCGCGACTTCTTCGGTGACCCCGTCAATACGGCCTGCAAGCTCGGCGAAGACGTGGCCGCCGAGGGGGAAATCCTCGTCACGGCACGCGCCTTTTCGCTCTGCACCCGCGATCTGCCCTACGTGATGGACCGCAAGCACGCACGTATTTCGGGCATCGACATCGAATACGCGAGCCTCGCGTTCATGCACGCGCGAGGACGCCGATGACGGCAGGGCGGCTCGGCGCCGACGAACTCGAGGAGCTGCTGGAGGTCACCCGCCGGCTGGCCTCGCCCTACGACCTGAACGCCATGCTTGCCGCGGTGGTCGATGCGGCGCGCAAGGTGTTGCACGCCGAGCGGGGGAGCGTTTTTCTCTACGACGCGACCTCGAACGAGCTCGTGCTCAAGGTCGCCACCGATCTCGCAGCGATCCGCGTGCCGGCGGACCGGGGCATCGTGGGCCAGTGCGCGCAGACACGCAGGCTGATCAACGTGCCGGACTGCTACGCGGACCCGCGCTTTAACCCGGACGTGGATCGCAAGAGCGGCTACCGCACGCGCTGCATGCTGAGCCTGCCGCTCATCAGCCACGAGGACGAGCTGATCGGGGTACTGCAGATCCTGAACCGCCACGAGGGCAGTTTCGACAAGCACGACGAGCGCGTGGCGTCGGCGCTCGCGGCACAGTGCGCGGTCGCGCTGCATCGCGTGCAGATGACCGAGACCCGGCTCCTGACCGAAAAGCTCGACCGCGAAATCGCCGTCGCCCGCGAGATCCAGATGTCCGCGCTGCCGAAGGAGATGCCCGATGTGGCGGGCTACGACGGCGCCGGGCTCTTCCGCCCGACCGATCAGACCGGCGGCGATCTGTTCGACTTCGTCAGGCTGCCCGACGGGCGTCTCTTCCTGCTGCTCGGCGACGCCACGGGGCACGGCATCGGACCGGCGCTCTCCGCCACCCAGGTTCGGGCCATGATCCGCGTCGGGCTGCGGCTCGGCGCCGGGCTCGACGAGGTGTACACGCACGTCAACAACCAGCTGGTCGACGACCTGCCGGCCGACCGCTTCGTGACCGCCTTCCTGGGGATGCTCGACACGACCACCCACAAGGTGAGCTTCCACGCCGGGGGCCAGGGGCCCTTGCTGCACTATCGCGCCGCGACCGCTTCGATCGACTGGCACGGCCCGTCCACCTTTCCCATGGGCGCGCTGCCGCAGACCCGCCTCGAGCAGGCGCGCAGCGTGCTGCTCGAACCCGGCGACGTACTCGGCCTGATTTCCGACGGGATCTACGAATACGAGAACGCCGCCGGCGAGCATTTCGGCGAGGATCGTGTCGCCGCCGTCGTTTGCGGCAGTCACGAACGGCCGATGAAGGAGCTGGTCGCGGAGCTGCTGGCCCGGGCGCGCGAGTTCGGCGACGGCGCCGCGCAGGCTGACGATGTGACTATCGTGTTGATCCGCCGACTGACTGTCCCGCCTGCTTGATCAGCGCCCGCTTTCACCGCTCCTTCGACGCCCTCGACAAGGTATTCGGGTTTACCCGCCGCTTCTACGACGCCGAAGGTGTGCCCGACGAGGCTCGGTTGGTCCTCGACTTCTGCCTCGAGGAAATCTTCACCAACTGCGTCAAGTACAACCGCGGGAACCTGCAGGAGATCGAGCTCACGCTCGACCGGGCCGGCGACAGGATTCAGGCCCGCCTGACCGATTTCGATGTCGAGCCGTACGACATCACCCAGGCGCCTGCAGTCGACATAAGCTTGCCAGCATCCGCCCGTGAGCCGGGGGGTCTCGGCCTCCACCTGGTCCGGCGGCTGGTTGACGACCTGACATACGACTATACGAATCGACAAAGCCGGATTACGGTTACGAAAAACCTGAGGTAAGTGGATGTTCGAAATTCGACTCGGCGACAAGGGCGAGGTGGTCTGCGAGGGACGCCTCGATGCGTCGCAGGCTGGCAAGGCCCAGGCTTTTCTCGACGCTCTCGCCGCACCGGATGTCGTGGACATGGCGCGGCTCGAGTACATTTCGAGCGCAGGGTTGGGGGTGTTGCTGCGGACACAGAAGCGCTTGCTGCAGTCGGGAGGGGGTCTGCGCCTGGTGAATCCCAGCCGGCACATACGTGACATATTCCGCTACTCCGGGTTTGACCGGATATTCCAGATCGACGACGGCGCCTGACGGGTCGTGCGCCCGCCAATACCAACATTTTTCGCCGCCGCCGGTACTTATGGTTGAAGTGGGCGATGCCGAGTTGGTTCGGCTGTGTTGCAACGGGGACCGGGCAGCGTTCGAGATCCTCCTGCGACGATACGAGCGACCGGTCTACAACGCCGCACTACGGATGCTCCGTAACCCGGAGGACGCGAAGGATGTCGCACAGACGGTGTTTCTCAAGGTTTACGAGCACCTGGCCGATTACGACCCGAAGTACAAGTTCTACAGCTGGATATACCGGATCGCCGTAAATGAATCGCTCCATGATCTCAGCCGCAGGCATCGGGTCGAGCCGATCGACGAGGAAGCACCGGACGACCATCCGGGGCCCGATGACGAGGTCGGGAGCGAGCAGGTCAGCCGCCACGTGCAGGGTGCCCTGATGCGGCTGAAGCCAGAACACCGCGCCGTGATCGTGCTGAAACACCTGCTCGGCTGCAGCTACGAGGACATGAGCGAGATCCTGCAGCTGCCCGAAAAGACCGTGAAATCAAGGCTCTTCACGGCGCGACAGCTGCTCAAGGACGTACTGCTGGACCAGGGAACATCACGGTCATGATTGAAGAACGACACCTCGAACTGATCCATGCCGAGCTTGACGGCGAGCTCACTGCCGAGCAGCGCGCGGAGCTTTCGCGCTTGCTGCTTGCAAACCCGGAGGCGCGTGCGTTTCGCGACCAGCTCAATCGTCTGTTCGGCGAGCTGGCGAAGCTCGAGGACGTGGCCCCGCCATCCGACCTCTCGGCATCGGTGCTGGGTGCACTCCGCATACCGGCGGGCCCGGAACCGTCGCACATCCGCGGGCGGGCCTGGTATGCCGCCCCGGCGTTCAGGTACGCAGCTGTATTCGTCGGTGGCCTGCTGGCGAGCGCTCTCCTGTTCGGGTCGGGCGCGCGGCATGGAGCTGGACCTGACGTGTCTCAGCTGGTCGGTACCATTGGCGGACACGATGCCGCCGGGCGGGGCTCGCCGATCGATCGGGTGAAGGTCAATCTGGCCCAGGTCACGGGGGCCATGAGCTCCTACCAGGTGGACGGCCAGCTCGTCGTCGAGCTGGACCTGCGGGCAAACGAGCCCATCGAGGTCGTTGCGACCCATGCCGGGCAGACCGTGCACTTCAGCCTAGGATCGCAGCCCGACGCGGCACCGGAGAGGGTCTTATGGGTGCCGTCCGCCGCTGCGGACACCGGGCGTGGAGTCGAGCTCGAGCTGTACGGGCGCGGGCAGCTTCTTCACCAAGACAGTCTTCGGGCGCTTCGTGAGGAGCGATCGGAGTAGGATTTCGAGGGGCCGAACCAACTTTCTAATGACTGACGGGTAATTCAGACGTAGGCATGACCAAACCCCGGTTTGACCGGGAATCAGCAGAGGGAGAAGAAAATGACGGATTTGAATGCAAGACCTGCCGGCAACCGGATCTGGCTACTGGCCGGCTTGCTCGCGGTCGTCGCGGTGGCGGGCTATTTCAGCCTCAACTATCCGCCGGCGGGCGACGATGCGGCCGGTACGATCGCACCGGCGAAGCGGTATCACGCAGATGACGCCGGTGGGGCAGCTGGCAGTGCGCCGACAGGCGACGCGAGTGGCATCGTGTCGACGGGCACCGAGGGTCTGACCGCGGAAGCCGCGAGTCTCTCGGACAAGTCGAGTCTCTCGGACAAGTCGAGACTCTCGGACAAGTCGAGCCTCTCGGACAAGTCGAGCCTCTCGGACAAGTCGAGCCTCTCGGACAAGTCGAGCCTCTCGGA
>DATJKD010000117.1:0-2779 GCA_035491795.1 Steroidobacteraceae bacterium
CACGAGTTCTTCGAGCTCACCGTCCGCCGTCTGGGCCGATACCGCTGGCACCGCGCCGATCAGCAGTACCGGTGAAAGTCTCATTGCAATCGCCAGAGATCGTCTGGATTTCATGCTCACGTGTTATGCCTCTTCAACCGAATGGTTTTGGATAGGATGCCTTCGGGTAGGCCGGATGCCCCGTCGCCTTGTTATTTTTGGGAAACGTCGTATATCCACCGAGCTGTTCGCCCGGCACGACGTACCATGCATCTACCATAGCACAGCGCCTCGGCAAGCCATCCCGGCTTGGGGACGCGATGCCCAAAATCCTTGTGTGTTTTGGATGCTGTGGCGTTGCGGGATGGGCGCGGGAGGGCCACCGTCAATCACCTACTGCGACCGAGGTGCGGCCGCGGGCAGGCGCTCTATGTCTGCCGCAAACCACTTTGAATGAGTGGCTTGGAACTCCGGCAGCGCCTCGCAGCGGTTTACGAGCGCACGGAGGGCCGGGTAGGCGTCGCCGCTGCCCAGCGCGTCGACTGACTCCGAGAGCATGGTGCAGATGCATGCGACGGTGATATCCGCCTGCGTGAGGCGATCATCGACGAGCCACTGCCCCGTTGTCCGCTGCTCACAGCTTTTCTCGAGCTCACCGAGCGCAGCGTGCATCTGAGCGCGGCAGCGCGCTACCCACGGTTCGTGGTACTTCTCGGGCGGACGCACCATGCGTTCGTGCACTACGTCGCGCGCCTTCTCGCCGGCGCCGATCGCGAGCGATATCAGGCGCAACGCCTCGCGACGGGAGGCACCCGCCGGCGGCAGCAACCCGCGTGCCGGACCGACGAGGTCGTCGACCGCGTCGAGGATCGCGGAAGATTCGACGAGGACTACGCCGTCGTCCATCACGAGCACGGGAACGCGCGCGAGCGGGCTGTACTGGCGGATGCGTTCGAAATCCGCGCCGACCGACCAGTTGGCGTGCTCGAAGGGCAGCCCGAGACGTTTCATTGAGATCGCTACGCGTCGCACGTACGGCGAATCGAACATACCGATGAGCAACATGATCCAAACCCTGGGAGGGTGCGGTAGTCTCTGCAGTGTAGCTACCGGCGGAAGCGAGGTGGCGAGCATGTTCGTTGCGGTGCGCAGGGGCCGTGCGCCGGGAGGAGCCAAATCATGAGACGTCTTGCCCTTCTCGTAATGTCGGCGGTCTGCCTCCACGCAGGCCTGGCCGCGCAGGCCAAGGCCGACCACATGCACGCGCATCACGTCGAGCAGCTTGGCTCGGTCCAGTTTGCGAACTCATGTCGCGCCGAGGCACAGGAGGACTTCCTGCGCGGCCTCGCATTTCTGCACTCATTCGGCTACGAGGAGTCGCGTCGTTCGTTCGTGGCGGCGGCAGCGGCCGACCCGCGCTGCGCGATCGCGCAGTGGGGCATCGCCATGACCTACTACCACCCGATCTGGGCGCCGCCGACGCCCGATGAGCTCGCCGCAGGCGCCGACGCGGCAGCCATGGCCACGGCCATTCCTGCCGGGACCGAGCGCGAGCGCGCTTACATCGACGCGATTGGTGTCTTCTACCGCGACGCGGGCAAGCGCGACCACAAATCCCGCGCGCTTGCCTATGAGCGGTCGATGGCCAGGGTCGCGGCGCGCTTTCCCGGGGATAACGAGGCGGCGATTTTCCACGCGCTCGCGATCCTCGGGAACTCGCCGATCACCGACAAGACCTTCGCTGGCCAGAAGCGAGCGGCGGCGATCCTCAATGGCCTGCTGCCGCTCGAACCGGAGCATCCCGGGATCACGCATTACCTGATTCACGCCTACGACTACCCGCAGCTCGCCGAGCTCGCGCTCGACGGCGCGCGCGCCTACGCGAAGATCGCCCCCGATTCGCCCCACGCTCTGCACATGCCATCTCACATCTTCACGCGGCTCGGCATGTGGGACGAGTCGATCGCCTCAAACCTCGAATCGGCGCGTGTAGCGCGCGAGCTGGTGGGGAGGCACCATCCGGGCGCCGAGAGCTTTGACGCCCTGCATGCGCTTGACTATCTGGAGTACGCATATCTTCAGACGGCGCAGGACGAAAAGGCGCGCGCGGTGGTCGCTGAGATCGCGCGGGTCGACAAACTCGACGAGCCCAACTTCGCCGCGGGCTACGCCCTCGCCGCAGTGCCCGCGCGTTGGGCGCTCGAGCGCTGCGACTGGGCGGCGGCCAAGGCGCTTACGGTCACGCCCCGGAGCTTCCCGTGGGCGAAGGTGCCCTACGCCGAGGCGATCACGCACTTCGCGCGCGCCGTGGGCGCGGCCCGCCTGAAGGATGCCGCGACCGCGCGGTCAGCCCTCGCGCGGCTGGAGAAGATCAAGGCCGATCTGGCGCAGGGCCCGGCAGGCCCCTACGACTGGCTGTCACAAATCGAGATACAGCGGCTGGCCGCTGTCGGCTGGCTCGCGCACGCGGAGGGGGCAGACCAGGATGCTCTGCGCAACCTGCGTGCTGCAGCGGACCTCGAGGATGCCAGGGACAAGCACCCGGTGACGCCGGGCTCGGTGCTACCGGCGCGTGAGCAGCTCGCCGATCTGCTGGCGGAGCTGGGACGGGCGAAGGAGGCCCTCGCGGAGTACGAGGCGACGCTCGAGGTGACGCCGCGCCGCTTTCGCAGCCTCGCTGGTGCCGCCGCCGCGGCGCGGACCGCAGGCGACGCCCCGAAGGCGGAGCAATACGCCGGAGAGCTACTTCAGCTTGCCTCGCACGGCGACGGCTTGCGCCCCGAGCTCGCGGCTGCAAAAT
>DATJKD010000118.1:0-17521 GCA_035491795.1 Steroidobacteraceae bacterium
ACGCCGCGGCTCGCGAAATCTCCATATTCAACGTCGCGCGCGATCTTCGGGTCGTACACCCAGCGCTCGCGCCCGGTCGCGGGATCGAGCGCGATCACGCGCCCGAGCGGTGTGCCGACGTACATCGTGCCGTCGACGACCAGCGGCGTCGACTCGAACGAGGTTTCCTTCGCAGTCGCAAAGATCGCATCGGCCTCGCCGGTGCGATAGGTCCACGCGGGCTCGAGGCGGTGCACGTTCTCAGGCGTGATCTCGCGCGCGGGTAGGTAGCGGGTTCCCTGGACATCGCGGCCGTTCGCTTCCCAGCCGATCTCCTGGGCGGCGACGATCGCGGGCGCAAGGCTCGACGAGAGCGCGACGAGGCAAGCCGTCCGTGTGATCTGCGACATGACCACCGTCCTCCGGTTCGCACGCCGGCGAGGTCGCGCGCCGCGTCAGTCGTCGCCGGCTCCAGCGCGCTTCTTTGCCACGGCGGGCCGCGATGCGCGCTTGCGTGGCGCCTTCTTGCGCGCGGCAGGTTTGGCTGCGGCGCGCACGGTCGCACGCGCCGGCTTCGATGCAGCGGTCTCGACGGCCGGCGGGGCCTTTGCTCTTCGGCGCGTCGCAGCCTTCGGTTTCAGCGGCTCGCCCGCCGCGGTCGACGGCACTTCGGCGGCAGGCGCCTTGTCGGCGGAAGGGGTCTTGCGTCCCCAGCGTCCGCGTCTCGGCGGAGCCGCCTCCAGCAGCGCCTTGCACTCCTCGAGCGTGAGGGACTTCGGGTCGCGGTCTTTCGGAATGCGGCCGTTGCGCTTGCCGTCGGTGATATAGGGCCCGTAACGGCCATTGAGCACCTGGATGCCCGCCTCGGGAAACTCGCGGATGATGCGGTTGGCGTCGATGGCGAGCTTTTCGCGGATGAGCTCCCGGGCGCGTTCCAGCGTGATCGTGTACGGGTCGTCATCGGCCTTGAGCGAGGCGTACTTCTTTGGCGCGAACTGGACGTAGGGCCCGAAGCGGCCGATCGCGACCTTGATCGGATGGCCGTCATCCGTCTGCCCCACGACCCGTGGCAGCAGGAAAAGCTCGAGCGCATCCGGCAGCGTGATCGTGTCCATCCGCTGGTGGGGGCGCAGGCTCGCAAACTTTGGCTTTTCCTCGTCTTCGCGCGTGCCGATCTGCGCGAACGCGCCATAGCGACCGTAGCGCACGCTCACCGGTTTGCCCGAGGCGGGATCGATACCGATATCCCGCGCCATCGAAACGTCCTGCCGCGTGACGTTCTGGTCGACGTCGGCGATCTGCGCGCTCAAAGCCTCCCAGAAGCGCTCGAGTACCGGCACCCAGTCTTCTTCGCCGCGGGAGATGTTGTCGAGCTCGTCCTCCATCTCCGCGGTGAAGCCGTAATCGACGTAACGCTCGAAATTTCCGGTCAGAAACCGGTTGACGATCTTGCCGAGATCGGTCGGCACGAAGCGCTTGTTCAGGAGCTCGCAGTATTTCTTGTAGAGCAGGGTCTGGATGATGCTCGCGTAGGTCGAGGGACGCCCGATGCCGTGCTCCTCGAGCGTCTTGACGAGGCTGGCCTCGGAGTAGCGCGGCGGCGGTTCGGTGAAATGTTGCTCGGGTCGTATCTCGAGCAGCCTGACGCGGTCGCCGACCTGCATTGCGGGGAGCATCCGGTCGTTCTCGTCGTCGGATGCGGCGTCGTCGAAGCTCTCGCGGTACACCGCCAGGAATCCCGGCGTGATGAGCGTCGAACCGTTGGCGCGGAACGCATGACCCTCGCCCGCTTCGAGATCCACGGCTACCGTGTCGAAGACCGCTGCCTCCATCTGGCTCGCCACGGCGCGGCGCCAGATGAGCGTGTAGAGCTTGAGCTCATCCCCGTCGAGCTTGCCCGCGAGCTGCTCGGGCGTATGCGAGGGCGACGTCGGGCGCACGGCCTCGTGCGCCTCCTGGGCATTCTTCGACTTGGTGCGATACGTTCGCGGCGCATCCGGCAGGGCTTCCGCGCCATACAGCCGCGCGATCGTCGAGCGGATCTCGCGCACGGCCTCGACTGCAAGGTTCACCGAGTCGGTGCGCATGTAGGTGATGAGACCGATCGGTCCCTCGCCGAAATCCATGCCCTCGTAGAGCCGCTGGGCCACGCGCATGGTGCGCTGCGCGCCGAAGCCGAGCTTCCGCGCGGCCTCCTGTTGCAGCGTCGAGGTGGTGAAAGGTGGCGCGGGGTTGCGCTTGCGCTGCTTGCGATCGACGTTCGCGACGGTGAGGTTGCCGGCCGCGGCCTGGTTGAGCGCACCGCGCACCTCGTCGGCCCGCGCGGCAGTCGTGATCGTGAACTGCTCGACCTTCTCACCCCGGAACTGCGTCAGCCGTGCACCGAACTGCTGCGCGTCCTTCTCCGCCTGGGCGTCGATCGTCCAGTACTCGCGCGCGACGAAGGCCGCAATCTCCTCCTCGCGCTCGCAGATCATCCGCAGCGCGGGCGACTGCACGCGACCCGCGGAGGCGCCCGAGAGCCCCGCCTTCTTCCACAGCAGTGGCGAGAGGTTGAAGCCCACGAGGTAGTCGAGCGCGCGGCGGGCTAGATAAGCCTTGACCAGCTCCTGAGAGATCTCGCGCGGTTGCTCGACCGCTTCCTGCACGGCATTGCGCGTGATCTCGTAGAAGACGCTGCGATGTACGCTCTTGCCGTCGAGCGCGCCCGAGTCCTTCAGCAGCTCGTAGAGATGCCACGAGATCGCCTCGCCCTCGCGGTCGGGGTCGGTCGACAGATAGAGCGCGTCGGCCTTCTTGACCGCGCGAGCGATCGCATCGACGTGCTTCCTGTTCTTGTCGATGATCTCCCAGCGCATCGCGAACTTGCGCGCCGGATCGACCGCACCTTCCTTGGGCACGAGGTCGCGCACGTGACCGTACGAGGCCATCACCTCGAAGTCCTTCCCCAGGTACTTCTTGATGGTCTTCGCCTTCGCGGGCGACTCGACGATGACGACATTCCTGGTCAAAAAATCTCCGCCCCAGAAAAAATCAAGCCGCGGTGGGCCGCGGCATGGTGGTTGCGCGCTGTTCCACGCCGCTCAGTGGATCGCCCCGCTGCGGTCCTCGAACACCAGGTCTTCCATCCGCGAATAGGCCGTTTCGGATCCCGGCTGGCTGAAGAGCACCATCAGCACGACCCACTTCAGCTTCTCGATGTCGATCTCGTCGCCGTCAAGCGCCATCAGCCGGTCGATCACGCGCTCGCGCTGCGTAGGCGACAGGATCCCGACGTGCTCGAGGTACACGAGGTAGCCGCGGCAGTCGGTGTCGAGCCGTGCCTGCTCGAGCGTGTCGAAGATGCGGATCGCGCGGCCATTCGAGGCGAGCTCCGCGCGGTTCGGATCCGCCGCGAGCTCCTCGAGCCAGGCGAGCGCACGTTCGACCTCGACCGCGGGGAACCCCGCGTGTTCGAGCTCCTGCGTCAGGGTGTCGCGGTCGGGTTCGAATCCGTCATCCAGGTCGCCATCGAAGTAGTTTTCGAACAGGTAGATCAGGATGTCGAGGACGCTTTCCTTCATTCCTGTTTCCCCGGCAGCTTGCGGCAGAAAACCCCGCCGTGCTGCTGTTCGACCTGCCCCTCGAGTTCGAGGATGAGCAGCATCGAAGCCACCGCGTCGGCGCGCAGGCCCGTCCGCGACACGAGCGCATCGACGCTGGCCGGCTCGAAGCCGAGCGCATCTAACAGGATTTCATACTCCTTGTCCAACGTACGGCCCGTTTCCGCTTGCCCATCAGGCGCTTCGGGACGAGCCGCCTCGTAATGAAGACCGGCGAGAAGGGCGCCGAGTTCCGTGAATATGTCCTCCGCGCTTTCGACGAGCTTTGCGCCCTGGCGGATCAGGCGATGACAGCCGCGCGACAGCGGGCTGTGGATAGAACCGGGAATGGCGAAGACCTCGCGTCCCTGCTCGGCTGCCAGCCTCGCCGTGATCAGCGAGCCGCTCGCGAGCGCCGCCTCCACGACCAGCGTCCCCACCGCGAGCCCGCTGATGATGCGATTGCGACGCGGAAAGTGCTCCGGCAGCGGCGGAACGCCGGTGGGAAACTCCGTGACAAGTGCGCCTCGCGCCGCGATCTCGCGCGCGAGCGTCGCGTGCTCCGCCGGATAGATGCGTTCGGGGCCGCAACCCTGCACCGCGACCGTGCGACCCTCTCCCGCGAGCGCACCACGATGGCTCGCGGCGTCGATGCCGAGCGCGAGCCCGCTGGTGATCGCGAGCCCGGCGCGTGCGAGGTGCGCGGCAAACTCGGTGGCCGTGTCGCGGCCGATCGCGGTCGGGTTGCGGGCGCCGACCATGGCGAGCTGCGGCAAGCTGAGGATCCCGGCGTCGCCCTCGACGAAGAGCACGAGCGGGGCGTCGGGAATGGCTACGAGCAGGCTCGGATACTCGGTCGTGCCGTAGCCGACGACCCGGCGGTTGCCGCCCGCGAGCCAGCGCTCGTCGCCTGTGAGCCCTGCTGGCTCCGGATTCCTGAGCGCATCGATCGCTGCCGGCGGCAGTCCGAGCGCCGCGAGGGCGCTGCGCGATTCGCGCGCGAGCAGCCTCGGATCCTCGCGTAGGGGTCCGGCCGGCAGCTTGTCCGCGTGCAGCCCGGGAGCGCGTGCAAGCACGAGCCACGGATTCGGGTCGTCCATATGCGAAGAGCCTACCGGGATTCGCGCCCGGCAGGCTCTCCGAGAATCGGCTCTCTTCGTCTGGCTTCTAGGCGCGGTCAGCCGCCGTAATCGGCTACGAGCCCTGTGTCGCGGTGCCCGACGTTCGGGTGCTGGATGTAGTCGCCGATTCGCATGTCGATCGTGCTCTCGACGACGAGCCCGTAGCTCATGCGGTCGTGCACCGTGAAGAGCAGCAGCGTTCCGCTGCGCTCCGTCGGCAGGCGCACTTTCTCGTAGCTCGTCGCCATGTTGCGCCAGGTCCTGCCCGCGTCGTAGCGATCGCGGACCAGCTCGCCGCGCGCGAAGATGCCCACCACGTTGCCGGGGACGAGTCCGTCGCGTGCGCCGCGATTTATCGCCAGCACCTGGTAGCGGCCCGCGACGTACACGCCGTCGACGACCGCGATCACCTCGCCATCGAGATCGGTCTTTGACGGCGCGCTTGGCACGAAATCCGGGCCGATCGCGCTCTGCGCCGGGAAGAGCTTGTCGCCCTGCAGGATCTCGCGGCCCGAGTCGGTGACGCGCATGTGCGCGAGCGATTTCTTGTCTGAGCCCGAGTTGTCGATGACCTCGCCGGTGCCGGCGTAGTGGCCGATGTAACCCAGCAGATCACCGTCGTCAGGGTCCGTGAGCTTTTCGCCCACGGCGATGATCGAGTAGCGCGAACCGATTGCCGGCTGCCCCAGCCCGCGGCCGTATACCTCGTTCTGGTCGGAGCCGACGATGTGCCGGTCGCGGATGCCGATCACGTAGGGCTGGTCCTTGACCTCGTCCTTGGTCAGCATCGCCGGCCGGCCGACGAAGGTCATCAGCAGGTCGTAGGGAATCGCGCGCACCGCGTCGGTGAGCGGCTGCGAGCGCACCTGCGGCGAGAGCCGCACGTCGCCGGCGCGGCCGATCATGACCCGCGGGCGCCCGTCGACGTAAACGAGGTGCAGCACGTCGCCGGGGTAGATCAGGTGCGGATTTTCGATCGCCGGGTTGACGTACCAGATCTCGGGCCAGTACCAGGGATCGCGCAGGAAGACGGCCGAGATGTCCCAGAGCGTGTCGCCGCGCTTGACCACATAGGTATCGGGCGCGTCGGGGGCGAGTGGCACCGACATCGACTGGCCCGACGCCTCGTCCTGGGCCAGAGTGGGGGCCGCAGCGCCCAGCGCGAGCCCCAGGCAGGCGCCGGCCAGCGCCAGGGCGCAGGCTCGCAGACGGGGGCGCCCGGCAGGCGCGTGGTCGGGGTCGAGGCGTGGGTGACGATCCATCCCTTTACTCCGCTGGGTGTCAGGGTCGCGACCGTCGTCTTATAATCCGGGCCTGCGCGGGGCTGCTGCCGACTGAGTCTCAGTCGGAACCGTCCCCTGGATGACGACGGAATCCAGCGGGGTACCGGTGGTCTGTAAGTTCAAGCGCGGCTTAACTTTAGCAGCATTTCCGCAGAAAGTGGGCGAGTGCCCGGGCCGCCCGGTTGTCGTAATTTGACGGTGTTCGCAGGTTCGATCAAAACATGGCAGTCCTTACCATACTGGAGTACCCGGATCCGCGGCTTCGCACCAAGGCGAAGCCTGTCGTGGCCGTGGATGCGCGGATCCACCGCCTGATCGAAGACATGTTCGAGACGATGTACGCCGCCCCCGGCGTCGGGCTGGCTGCGACCCAGGTCGATGTCCACGAGCGGGTACTGGTACTCGACGTGAGCCAGGAGCGAGACCAGCCGCTGGCCTTCGTCAATCCCGAGATAGTGGTCCGCGAGGGCGTCGCCGAGGGTGAAGAGGGTTGCCTCTCCGTGCCCGGCGTCTTCGACCTGGTCGACCGCGCGGCACGGATCACGGTTCGCGCGCTGGATCGCGACGGCCAGCCCTTCGAGCTCGAGGCCGAGGGCTTGCTCGCGGTCTGCATCCAGCACGAGATGGACCATCTCGAAGGCAAGCTCTTCGTCGACTACCTGTCGGAGCTCAAGCGCACCCGCATTCGCAAGAAGCTCGAGAAGGAGCGCCGTGAACGCGTAGGCGGTGCGCCCCAGCGCGAGCGGCCGCGCGTTCCCGTCATCTGAGAAATGGCTCGGGGGCAATTATCAGGGCCATCGCCGGCCGTCGTCTCGCGGCCGACGAGGTAATTTGGCTCAGAGCCATTTCCCCCCGCTGGACATCGTGTTTGCCGGCACGCCCGCGTTCGCGGTGCCGGCGCTCACGGTGATTCACGCCGCGGGACACCGGGTGCGCGCGGTGTACACGCAGCCCGACCGGCCGGCAGGGCGCGGCCGCCTCATCACGGCCGGCCCGGTAAAGAAGGCAGCGCTCGAGCTCGGGCTGGCCGTCGAGCAGCCCGCGACGCTGCGCTCACCCGAGGCGCTCGAGCGGCTGCGCGGCTACGCGCCTGAGCTCATGGTGGTCGTGGCCTACGGTCTCATCCTCCCGCAATCCGTGCTCGACGTGCCGCAGCTCGGTTGTCTCAACATCCACGCATCGCTGCTGCCGCGCTGGCGCGGCGCCGCACCGATCGCGCGCGCGATCGAGGCCGGCGACACGGAAACCGGTGTCACCATCATGCAGATGGACGCGGGGCTCGACACCGGGCCGATGCTGCTCGTGCGCTCGACGCCGATTACCGGACGCGAGACCTCCGCATCGCTCCACGACCGCCTGGCCACGCTCGGCGCCGACGCGGTGATCGAGGCGATCGCGCAGTGGCGCGACGGGCGGATCGTGCCGCAGCCGCAACCCGACGCCGGCGCGAGCTACGCGCGCAAGATCGAGCGTCGCGAGGCCGCAATCGACTGGACGCGCGACGCCGCGGCGCTCGACCGGCAGGTGCGCGCCTTCAATCCGCGCCCCGTGACAGAAACGACGTGGGCGGGGCAGCAGCTGCGCGTGTGGGAGGCGGTGCCGGTCCCGCGAACGATCGATGCTGCGCCCGGATCGGTGATCGAGACCGGCGCGCGGCTGGTCATCGCCGCTGGCACGGGCGCACTGCAGATAGAACGGCTGCAGCTCGCCGGCCGTCGCGCCATGAGCGCCGCCGAGTTTCAGCACGCACATTCCCTCGCTGGTACGCGGTTGGGCGCGTGAACCGCAGCGCCTCGACACCTGCACTGATCCGCGCGGCCGCGGCGCAATGGGTCGTCGAAGTCGCGGAGCGTGGTCGCTCGCTCGATGAGCTGCTCGCCGACGATGCGGATGAGGGCTCGGCGCGCGGACTCAAGCGCTCGCTGACCTACGGTACGCTGCGCTGGCACTTCCGACTGCACGCGATCCTGGTCGAGCTCGCGGATCGGCCGCCTGATCGGCTACCTCCCGCGCTGCGCGCCCTGCTCGAGGTCGGGCTGTACCAGCTCGCATCGGGCGAAGTGGCCGAGCACGCGGCGGTGGCGGAGACCGTCGCGGCGGCGCGCGAGCTGGGCCAGGCGCGGGCGACGGGCTTTGTGAACGCCGTGCTACGGCGGTTCCAGCGCGAACGCGCCGGCATACTCGCGAAAGTCGATGCAGACGTCGCCACGCGCACGGCGCATCCGAACTGGCTCGCGGCCGCGATCGGGCACGACTGGCCCGGCCGGCACGAGGCGATCCTCGATGCGAACAATGCGCACCCGCCGCTCTGGCTGCGCGTCAATACCCGGCGGACCGCCATCGCAGCCCAGTTGAGCGCGCTCGAGGCAGCGGGGTTTCGCGGCTATCGCGAACCGCTCGCTCCAGATGCGCTGCGCATCGAGCCGGCTGCCGATGTGCGCTCGCTGCCGGGGTTCGCCGCAGGCCATGTGTCGGTCCAGGACGCCGCCGGGCAGCTTGCCATCGACTTGCTTGCACCGCGAAAGGGCGAACGCATCCTCGACGCCTGTGCGGCGCCGGGTGGCAAGACCTGCCATATACTGGAGCGGACTGACGGCGGCGCCGAGGTGACCGCGGTCGATGCTTCCTCCGCTCGCCTCGAGCGCGTGCAGTCCAACCTCGACCGGCTCGGGCTTGCGGCGACACTGGTCGCGGGCGACGCGCTGCGGCCCGATGGCTGGTGGGACGGCCGCCCCTACGATCGCATCCTGCTCGATGTCCCGTGCTCGGCCACCGGCGTAATCCGCCGTCACCCGGACATCAAGCTGCTGAGGCGGCCCGGCGACCTGAAGCCGCTCGTACGGCGGCAGCGCGCGATGCTCGAGGCGCTCTGGCCCCTGCTCAAGGCCGGCGGATGCCTTCTCTATACGAGCTGCTCGGTCCTCAAGGCTGAAAATGCCGGGGTAATCCGGGCCTTCCTCGCTGCCACGCCGGAGGCGGGGGACGGTACCCGGGCGGCGGCGGTCGGATGGCCGCCGAGCCCCGATCCGGAGGGTCCGGGCCACGTCCGGCTCCCCGGGGAGGCCGATATGGACGGGTTCTATTATGCTTGCCTCGAGAAGCAGGGCTAACGTTGGAATTCAGCCACACCGTCAGCCGGGCTCCGCGCCGGAGTCCGCCTTTTGCCGCACTCTGCGGCTGGGTGCTGTTGTGCTTTCTCGCAACGACGGCGGTGCATGCCGAGACGACGCTGATCATCCGCGACGGCGAGCTCAAGCTCGGTGATAACGTCTACGAGCTCGACACGAGCCTGGTCATCGAGCTTGACGAGGGCGCGCGCAGGGCGATCGAAGGCGGCCTCACGATGCGGCTCGATTACGAGATCGGCATCAGCCGCATCCGTAATTACCTGCCCGACGACGGTATCGCCTCGCTGGTGCAGAGCTACGAGCTCAACTATCACGCGCTAAGCCAGCGTTACCTGCTTCGCAACCTCAACACCAGCGAGCAGTTCGACTTCGGCTCGCTGGAGGCCGCGCTCGACCGGCTGTCGCAGATCCGCAACCTTCCGGTTATCGACGCGAACCTGCTGCCACCCGGTGCGGCGTACGACGTGCGGGTGCGCGCGGTGCTCGATATAGGCGGAACACCGGCCGCGCTCAAGTGGCTGCTTTTCTGGACCGAGGACTGGGGTGCGGCCAGCAGGTGGTATTCATGGACGCTGCGTCTTTGAGGCGCGCCGCATCTGCGGTCCTGATGGGCATCGGCGGGCTCCTATGGCTCGCGGCGATCCTGTTCATGGCGCAGACCGCGCAGAACTCCGAGCAGTTCGGGCGCCTGCATCCCTGGATCCTGATGGTGAACGGCGCGGGTCTCGTCGTCCTGCTGGTGCTGCTCGGTGCAAAGGTGACGCAGTTGGTGCGCGACTGGCGCGGGCACGTCATCGGCTCGCGGATCAAGGCGCGGATGGTATGGATCTTCGGCGTGCTTGCAACGCTGCCGATCCTGCTCGTGTATTTCTTTGCCGTGCAGTTCCTGAACCGCGGCATCGACAGCTGGTTCAACGTCGAGATCCGCCGCAGCCTCGACGATGCGCTCGTGCTGTCGCGTTCGGCGCTCGAGGTGCGGATGCGCGAGCATCTCGCCGACACCCAGCTCGTCGCCGACGAGCTGGCGGCGAGCGGCGGCGCGTATCCGGGCCTCCTCGAGACCTTGCGCCAGCAGGTCGGCGCACACGAACTCACGATCGCGACCGAGAGCGGCTCCCTGATCGCGCTCTCAAAGGGACTTTCCTCGGACCTCGTTCCCGAGGAGCTGCCCGACGAGCTGCTGCTGCAGATCCGGCAGGGGCGGCCGTTCGTGAGCCTCGAACCGCAGGTGAACGGCGGCTACCTCGTGCGCACGGCCGTCCAGCTCGGGCCCACGGTGCCGGGCCGCGAGCGCCTCCTGGTGCAGGCCGTATATCCGGTGGCCGAGCGCCTGGGCGCGCTCGCGGACACGGTGCAGGCCGCCTACCAGCAGTACGGCGAGAAGGACTATCTGCGCAAGCCGCTCAAGGCGAGCTTCATCCTGACGCTGACGGTCGTGTTGCTGCTGTCGTTGCTCGCGGCCTGGTACGGCGCGATTTTCACCGCCCAGCGGCTGGTGCAACCCATCCAGGACCTCGTCAAAGGGACACGCGCCGTCGCGCAGGGCGACCTCGATACCCGCCTGCCGATGACCTCGCACGATGAAATGGGCTTTCTCGTGCACTCCTTCAACGACATGACCAAGCGTCTCCGTCGCGCGCGCGAAGACCAGCAGCTCGCGCAGCAGGCCGCCGAGACCGAGCGTGCCAACCTGGCAATCATCCTCGCGCGGCTCTCGACCGGCGTCGTATCGCTCGAGCCGGACCTGCGTGTGCGCACCGCCAACCGCGCCGCGAGCATGATCCTGGGCGACGATCTCGAGACGCGTGTCGGGCAGCCGCTCGCCTCGCTTGGTCCGCCGGAAAGCCTGCTGGGCCAGTTCAGCGAATCGGCGCGCGCACGCCTCGCCGCCGGCGACGACGAGTGGCGCCAGCAGTTGATGCTCGCGTCGGGGTCGGGTCGGCGCGTGCTGATGTGCGCCTGCACACCGCTGCCCGGCGAGGGCGATGCTCCCGTGGGTTTCGTGCTCGTCTTCGACGACATCACCGTGATGCTGCAGGCCCAACGCGAAGCGGCATGGGGCGAGGTCGCGCGTCGGCTGGCGCACGAGATCAAGAACCCGCTCACGCCGATCCGGCTCTCCGCGGAGCGCATGCGGCACAAGTTGCTGCCGGCGATGGCAGAGAAGGAAGCGCAGATCCTCGATCGCGGCACGGAGACGATCGTGCAGCAGGTCGAGGCGATGAAGGAGATGGTCAACGCCTTCAGCGAGTACGCGCGCGCGCCGCACTTCGAGATGTCGAGCGTTGAGCTCAACAAGCTCGTGACCGAGGTGGCCGAGCTCTATCGTGCGCAGGACACGCGGCGGCGCGTGCGTCTGACGGTGACGCTCGATCCGGGCATCGCGACGGTGATCGCGGACCAGGGCAGGCTGCGGCAACTGCTGCACAACCTGCTCACTAACGCCACCGAGGCACTTGAGGGTCGCCGCGGCGGCGAGATCGTGGTGAGCACGCGGCTCGCCACGCGCGGTGGCACAGACGTGGCCGAGATCACCGTCGAGGACGACGGGCCGGGCTTTCAGCGCGACCTGATCGGCCAGGTATTCGATCCGTACGTGACGACCAAGGCCAAGGGCACGGGCCTGGGCCTCGCCATCGTCCGCAAGATCGTGGAAGAACATGGGGGACACATCGAGGCGGAGAACCGTGCCGAGGGCGGCGCGCGCGTTCGCATCGATCTGCCGCTGAGTGAACTGGGCAGGCCTGCCGCCGTTCAGCGCAGCGAGCGCAAGACCGAAACCCGGAGGGAGCGTGCATGAGCACAGCGCGAATACTCGTGGTCGACGATGAATCGGATATCCGGGACCTGGTCCAGGAGATCCTGAGCGAGGAGGGGTACACGGTCGAGACGGCCGCGAGTGCCGCGGAGGCGCGCGCCGCGTGCGCAAAGCAAGCGCCCGACCTGGTCCTGCTCGACATCTGGATGCCGGATTCCGACGGCATCAGCCTGCTGCGTGAATGGCAGCAGGCGCAGTCATTCACCGCGCCGGTCGTGATGATGTCCGGGCACGGCACCGTCGAAACGGCCGTCGAGGCGACCCGGCTCGGCGCGGTCGACTACGTCGAGAAGCCGCTCTCGCTCGCCAAGCTGCTGCGCACCGTGCAGAAGGCGCTGGACGACGGTCGGAGGCGTCGCCACAGCGCGCGCGCCCTTGTACCGCCGCTGATCGCGCCCATCGGGCGCAGCCAGCTCATGCGCGAGCTGCGCGAGGAGGTCCGGCAGGTGGCGCCGCACGAGGCGCCGGTGCTGATCGTGGGCGAGCCGGGCACGGGCCGCGAGGCCTTCGCGCGCTACATCCACTCGCTTTCCGCGCGCTCCAGCGGGCCGTTCGTGACCGCAGTCGCCGGAGCGCTCACCGAGGGCGATCTCGAGGCAAACCTCTACGGTGTCGGCAACGGTATCGAGCCGCGGAAAGGTGTGCTCGAGCAGGCCGAGGGCGGGACGCTGTATATCAACGGACTCGAGGATCTCTCCGCCGCCGCGCAGCGGCTGTTACTTGCCGCGATCGACACGGGCAGCTACCTGCGCAAGTCCGGCACCGGTGCACTGCGTCTCGACGCGCGCGTCGTCTCCTGCGCGCAGCCCGGATTCGAGACGCGCGGCGCGGAGCCGTTCCGCATCGACCTGCTCTCGCATCTGAACGTCCTGACCCTGCGCGTGCCGCCGCTGCGCGACTACGCCGAGGACGTGCCCGAGCTGCTGCGCTACTACGTCGATCGTCTGGTCGACGAGGAGCGGCTGCCCTTCCGGCGCTTTGGCGTCGCGGCGCAGAACCGTCTGCGCAACTATCCCTGGCCGGGCAATATCCGCGAGCTCAAGAACCTCGTGCATCGCCTGTTGATCCAGGGCGGCAGCGAGGAGATACACCTCGAGGAGATCGAACGACAGATCACTGCGCGGACGGCGGCCGATGAGCCGCTGGTGAAGCAGGACCTGCTGGCCCTGCCGCTGCGCGAGGCGCGCGAGCATTTCGAGCGCGCCTATCTCACGCAGCAGCTGCAGCTCTGCAACGGCAAGGTGGGACAGCTCGCCAAGCGCGTAGGCATGGAGCGCACGCACCTGTACCGCAAGCTCCGCTCGCTGGGCGTGGATTTCCGCCAGTCCGAGGACTGACTCGACGGGCCGACCAACGAGTCCGTTGTGATGCAGGTCTGAGCCGGAATTACTGCGGGGTCGTCCCGCCCTTCGCCGGAAAATCGCGCATCGCCGTCGATACCGCGTGCTGGATGGCCGCGGGCTCGACGCTGCCTTTGGTCATCTTTCCGGAGATGCTGCCCTGCCACACCTCGGAGTTCTTCGCGGCGTCGATCGCGTGGATGACGAGTGTGCCCTCGGTGAAATTGCGCACGCTCGGACTGCTGACACCGACTGAGCCGCCCACGTTGCCGCCACCCCAGCCCCCGACGCCTACGCCGATGCGCACCGGGTTGCTCTCGATCTTGTCGGCCTTGGCGGTCTCGTAGGCGATCCGCAGATCCGGGTTGTCCTGCGACTCCGCATAGCCCTTGCGCTGCATCTCGGTTGCGATCGCTGCACGGATGTTCTTGTCGAGTAGCTGCAGGGGTTGATCGTTGCCGGCCGGCGCGGCCACGGGCGCCCAGCCGAAGGTCCGGTAAGTCGCGAAATTCGCGGCAGGATCACGCATCGACTGCGGTTCCGGCGGCGGCGTCGCGCAGCCGGAGAGCAGCATCAGCGGGATCAGAATCCTGAACTTCCAGGGCTGCATACAGGGTCCCTCCTGGTTGAGCGATGCGCCGCTTACTTCGCGGCCTCCGCCATGTAGTCCACTGCATTCATCACCGACTGGTCCGTCAGATCCGTGCGTCCGCCCTTCGCAGGCATGAAGCCCGCTTTGCCCTGGTAACCCGCGAGCGCGTGCTTGTGCAGCGTGTCGGCGCCCTGCGCGAGCCGTTCTGCCCACGCGGCTTTATCGCCGAACTTCGGTGCTCCCGCGATCCCTGCGCCATGGCAGGCCACGCAGGCCTGGCTGTAGACCTCTTCGCCGCCGAGATCGGCAGCGGCGACCGCTCCCGCAGGGGCCTTTGGCTCGAGCGCCGAATTGTCCTGCCCCGCGACGGCGACCTTTGCCACGGGTTCGATGCGTGCGAGGAGCTCGCGCTGATAGACGGGATCGACTTGCTTGTGAGCCTCGAACGACCGGCCGGAGATCACGCGTGCAAGTCCGACCAGCACCAAGGTCACGGCAAACAGGATGCCGAGCACCAGCATGAAAGTGTCGAAGAAAGTGCGGTCGTGCTTTGCGCTCACTGCAGCTCCCGGTGACAGGGCAGCAAATTATACAGGCCGCGGCACGATGGACGGGCTCCGGCGGCGCGGCTAAGATCGGCGCCCCCACTGGGGCTTCCGTGCGCCCGTAGCTCAGTTGGATAGAGTGTCGGCCTCCGAAGCCGAAGGTCGTGGGTTCGAATCCCGCCGGGCGCGCCACCCGATCAAGGGTCTGTCCCGGACGTAACCTGGGAGCTGAATGTTCTTCACCGGTATCGGCACCGCCACACCTCCTCGGCGCTATACCAAGGCGGAATGCTGGAACGCCTTCCAGGAATCTGACTGGTTTGCGCGCCTCGACCGCCGCTCGCATGCGATTGCCGAGGCGGTCCTGTTGCGCGACAACGGGATCTCCGCGCGCCGCCTGGCACTCGATTCCCTCGCGGAAGTATTCGCAATCGATCCGGACACGCTGCAGCGCCGGTTCGCGACGCATGCGCCGGTGCTGGCTACTGAGGCGGCTGTCGCGGCGATGCGCGACGCGGGGATTGGCGCCCGCGACATCGATGCCATCGCGGTCAGTACGTGTACGGGGTATCTCTGTCCAGGCCTCACCAGCTACCTCGCTGAGAGACTCGGCTTGCGCGCGGATGTACAGGCATATGACCTCGTCGGTCAGGGCTGCGGCGCGGCGCTGCCCAACTTGCAGCTCGCCGGCGCGCTCATCGTCGCCGGCGCTGGCCAGCATGTGCTTTCGGTGTGTGTCGAAGTAAGCAGCGCCGCCATGTACCTGGACAACGACCCTGGTGTGCTGGTCAGCGCGTGCCTCTTCGGCGACGGCGCTGGCGCCGCGGTTCTAAGCGCGCGACCGACGAAGCACAAGCGACGCATCCAGTGGCGCAGTAGAAGCTCCGTGCTCGAACCCGGCCAGCGCGACGCGCTGCGCTTCGAGCAGCGCGGCGGCATGTTGCGCAACGTCCTCACTCGCCCGGTGCCTGCACTCGCAGCCGAGCACGCGCAGGCCGTGCTGGAAGCAGTGCTGGCGCGCGAGGAACTGAAAGTCCGCGACATCGCGGCGTGGGTAATGCATGCGGGAGGGCGCGATGTCTTGCAGGCGCTGCGCGAACGCATCGGCCTGTCGGTCGCCGACCTGCGTTACAGCGCGGCGATCCTGGATGAGTACGGCAACATGAGCAGCGCCTTCGTTTACTTCGTGCTCAAGTCCGCGCTCGATGACAATGCACCCGAGGGCTGGTGGTGGATGTCGGCCTTCGGCGCAGGATTCACCTGTCACGGGGCTCTGCTTGCGGTGGGTGGCCGCGAATGAGCGAGGCGTTCCTGACGCGCCGTGTAGAAGCGGAAACGCTCGATCATCTGCGTGAAGACGATCCCCGCGCGATCCGCTCGCGGCGCGACCTGCGACGCATCAATCGAATCATGGGCAGCCTGTCGATCATGAATTCGCTCTTGAACGCATCGCTGGTGCGTGTGCCGTCGCACATTGCCGAGCTGGGCGCCGGCGATGGCTCGCTGCTTCTGCGGCTCGCAAAGGGCAGGGCGCGTACATGGCCCGGTGTCACGCTTACCCTCGTCGACCAGCAAGATCTCTTGAGCGCGCAATCGCGCACGGCTTTTTCCGAGCTCGGCTGGACGGTGCGCGCTGTCTCCATGGACGTCTTCGCCTGGCTCGAACGCACGGATCATCCGCGCTATGACGCCGTCGTCGCCAATCTCTTCGTGCACCATTTCGAAGGCTATGCGTTGTCACGACTGTTCCGAGGCATCACTCGGATCACGGATTGTTTCATCGCTTGCGAGCCGCGCCGTGCGCGGGTGGCGTTGTTGGGCAGCCACCTCGTCGGCGCCATCGGCGCCAACGATGTGACACGCCGCGACGCCGTGCTGAGTGTGCGCGCGGGATTCAGCGACGGGGAGCTTTCAGCGTGCTGGCCCGACGATGGCGGATGGCAATTGAGGGAAGCGGGCGCGCGGCTCTTTTCGCACACGTTTGCAGCGGTGCGGCGAGCGCAGGCATGAAGACCAGTTACGACGCCATCATTGTCGGTGCGGGGCCGGCCGGCAGCACGGCTGCAATTCTGCTTGCCTCGGCGGGATGGTCGGTAGCGTTGATTGAAAAACAGCCCTTCCCGCGGCGCAAGGTTTGTGGCGCCTGCATTGGCGCGAGCAACCTTCCGCTTCTGGCCGCGCTCGGAATCGGCGACGCATTTGCAAAACTGGCCGGTCCGGAGTTGCGCCAGGTCGCCCTCTATTGCGGGGACCGCGTGGTGCAAGCGCCTTTACCGGCAGTGCCCAACGCGCGCCATCCATGGGGACGCGCCCTCGGGCGCGAAGCGTTCGACCTGTTGCTGCTCGAGCGCGCGCGCGCGGTGGGAGTCAATCTCTGGCAGCCATGGTCCATGCGCACTTTCGATCGGAGCGCAGGCGTGTTTCGGTGTGGAATTGAGGCGCGTCCTGCGCCTGAACTCACGGAATTGCGCGCGCCAGTGTTGATCATGGCCAATGGTTCATGGGAAGGCGATCCCGGGCGCAACCGGCGCGTCAGCAAGAGGTCCGGTGACCTGTTCGCCTTCAAGGCGAATTTCACTGACTCGCAGCTGGCGCCGGGTGTGCTGCCCGTGTTTTCGTTTGCGGGCGGATATGGCGGCCTCGTCATTGCGGAGAACGGGCAGCTGACGCTTGCGGGCTGCATTCGCCGCGACGCCCTCAAAACCTGGCGGGCAGCCGCACCCGGACGAACTGCCGGCGAGGCATTCGAACACTACTTGCGCACCGACATAGTCGCGTTGCGCGATGTCCTTGCGGGCGCACGGCGTGAGGGCACGTGGATTGGCATTGGACCGATCCAGCCGGGCATCCGTGCGCCGTGGCGTCGGGCAGATGGGCGGTTCATGATCGGCAACGCGGCGGCCGAGGCACATCCCATTATCGGCGAAGGCATCAGCATGGCGATGCAGTCGGCGTGGTTCTTGTGCGCGCGACTGGTGGCCGCAGGTCGTGCCAGCGCGTCGGCTGAAACGCTGCAACGCGTGGGTGTCGATTACGCCGGGCAGTGGAGACAGGCGTTTGCGCCGCGCCTGCACCTGGCCGCTACCCTCGCGCACCTGGCAATGAGACCCTGGCTGGCGCCGATTGTCTGGCCG